>MNCZ01000036.1 GCA_001914695.1 Gammaproteobacteria bacterium 13_2_20CM_66_19
TAGGGTCCGTCCTTATCTTACCCCGACCGCACGAGCGCTCAATAGAAATGTTGGAACGCAGCAGGAATTCCGCAACGCACGAGCTCCTGGATCTACGGGGGTCACCGCCCCGGCACTTGGCGGGCCCACGTGGTCCCAATCCAAGCCGCGCGTGGCGCGAAGCCGGCCTGTTAGACACGCAAACTGAGCCAAATGGCCACAACCGCGAACACTGCGCCGACCAGTAACCAAGTGCGCGAGGCAGGCGCCAGTTTGCCGCCATCGTGCACCAGCCGCACGGCCGCCAGGGACAGAAACACAACCGCCGCGACTGAAAATACCACCGCCGCTGGCACCATTCGTCCCTCCGCCTTACCAGCGCCCAGTGGGGAGCCGCGATTCGTTGGCGGCCAGCCAGGCTCCGATTGCCCGCAATGCAACAGTCTGCTCCTTGACCCGCAGATCCGACTCGAAAGGCACGTCGCACCCATACCGGATGTTCAGCTCCTCGTACGCCAGTTGGCGCAACCGATCGGGCACGGCTTCATCCAAAAGACACAGAAGCAGCGCACGCGCGGAATACACCTGGCCGCGACGATAGCGATAGTCGGGGTTGAAACGCGGCGCGTTCTCGGCGAGCCAGGCATGCCACGCGGCCGGATCGCGCACCAGCTGGCGCACGGTTGTGCCGAAGGGCTGTCCGTCGGCGCGTTTGGGCAACTGCTGGTGCTCGCGCCACGCATGCAGCTCGGCATCGAACAGCGCGGCCTGATCGACAGGCTCCGCGATGAAGGCTTTCTCGAAGAGCGGTGCGCCCGTGATCCAATAGAGAGCCAAAGCCGCGCTCTCGCCGAGTTCGTCGCTCGCCAGCACGCCGGTGAGTGATCGAACGGCGGTCAATTCGCCCAGCAGTCCCAGCGCCAGCAGCGTGTCCGATGTGGCTGATCCGGCCTCCAGGCGCCTGCGCAGCGTCGCCGCCGCTGCGCGATCCCCGCCCACTCCCAGCACCATGTGCGGCCAGGCTTCCTGCTGCGATAGTGTCAGACACTCGCGCAGGACCTCGCGCCTTCCCATTCGCACCAAGCCCAAATACGCCTCCGTCCTGATCGCAGGATCGGCATGATTGCAGCACTTCTGCAGGATCGATTCAGCGGCGTCACCTTGGGCTATGCGAGACAGCGCTGATAGAACGCTGGCCGAAATAACGGTGGCGTTGCTCGCGCTTCGCCGCACAAGCTGCTCGCCGCAAGGTGCGCGACGATAGCCGCAGACGCGTGCGAGTAGAGGCACCTGGCGCTCATCGCCACGCTCGATCGCGCGCTGGACGGCGGGATACCACGCAGTCGGCAGCTCGTATTTAAGGGCGTCCGTTACCGCTACAGTCTTTGCCGGGTCGTCGTAGTCAAGCACTCGCCAGGTCTCAGCCAGCAGCTGAGCGTCCTGATGACGGCAGTAAACGCTCACTGCGGAAAACAACTCCCCGGCATCGCCTTCTTTCGCGTGCTTCTGACAAATATCCAGCGCCAGCCGACCGCCAATGACCAGAGCGTCGATATGCGCTTCCAGCCGCTCCTCGAATTCCCCGATCCGCGTCCAAGGGATTTCGGGATCACGGAGCAAAGCCTTGCGCTGCTCGTACAGGAACGAGGCCTCCTCGAGATGTTCGTCGTACATCCGAACGGCGAAACTATGTGGTGAGGTGGGCATCGCGGTCTTGATCATTTCGCGGGCAACACGTCGACCGCCACCACCTCATGCGGTCCGTCTCGTAGCGGCAAGCTTGCGCGCCACTGCATCGTGAGCACGCGGCGATCCGCATCCGCAATGACGGTGTCCAGATTGGAGCTGAGTTCAATTCGCTTGCGCGAACGGGTATGGACGGCGCACAGCGGTGGGGTGACGGCCGGCAGGTGAAAGCCCACACGGCCTTCCGGGGTCACACCCAGCAAGGCCATCGGTTCGTCCCCTGCAAGGTAGCCCGGCGCGATCAGGCCTGGGGATGCTCCGTTAAAGAAGCGACGGTCGAAGTCTTCGGGCAACAGCGGTTTTCGCTCCTGGTCCCACACTTGGTCGTAGGTGCCGGCGAAGCTTGAGCGCGGCTGCCAATTGGCTGCGATAAAGCCAAATCCGGCCGGGGGCGGCGTGTCGCCGTAGCCACGAAAGGGCTGCTCGGGATCTTCGACGTTCGGAACCGCAAGTTCGCTGTCATCGCCGGGCGCGCTTGCTCTGAAGCCCGTGCCGACGGGATTGCGAGGTTCGTGTAAATGTTTTTTCGGGTTCTCGTCAGTTCGGTCCCAGCCGCCAAACGCCCGCTCATAGATCAGCGGAATTCTCTCGAAGGGCTCAGGCGCAGAAATCGTGGATATGCCGAGCCTGCAGAACAGGCGCCGATCGCCCGTCACCCGCGCGATTTTGCGCACCGGCCCGACCATGATCCCTACTTGAACCTCGGTTGCGCCGACGTGTGGAGCATGCGCATGACCGATCAGCACCACGTCGGTCGCGGGCTTCACGAACGCAATTTGCGGCTCAAGCTTGATACTGCTGACTGCCGGATCGTCTCCGTACCACTCCCCGCCGAGATTGGCGGCCGCTTGCTCCTCCAGCAGCTGAAGCTCACCGGTCGCCGAAAATGAATACTCAGCCTGCACGATCGAGACGTATTGCGGCACGGCGTTCTCATCGCTGAGCACAGTTGCCGCGTATGAAAAGCCGGTGCTGTTGCGGATCTCCGCGTGTGGCATCGAGTGCTCGCTATTCCCCGGGGAACGGCTTGCGCATCGGCACGCGTGCAAGCGACGGGAGGTACAGATACTCGGCCTGCAGGGTCGTTCCCAAGCGTTCGGCGATCCGCAGGAAGGCAAGCCCTTCCACGTATACCTGCCGCTCGGCAATCATGACGGGTTCCTCGATCTTATGCCGTGCCTTGTCCGCTTCAATGAAAGCGGTGCGCTGAGCTAGCAGCGCCTCGATAGCGGCATCGAAATCGGCCTGACTGCGCCCAAAGATCGCTTTGCCGACCTCCAGTCGGGCGTCCGGCCTGCCGTCCAACGCGGTGGCGAAGCGATCGAACAGCGCCTGCATATGCGCCGGGTCCGGCTGCGCGGCAATCAGGCCGTACAGGATCTGCGCGTGACAGAAGTCATCCTCGTACTCTTGGCCCTGCAGCCACGTCCCCGGTGAAAGCCCCACGATCTGTCGCGCCGTCGCAAAATCCGCCGCCGCGACCGCATCGGCAAAGCCGCCAAGGCGGCTCGACGCCTGATGATGGTCAGTTGTGTGACCCGCACCGCGACAGCGTTGCAGGTATGTCAGCCGGCAGCGGCCACTGCGGATCAGATTGTGGTAGTAGGTATCGCTGTCGCCCTTGGCCAGCAGCGCTATGATCGCTGCCGCGCGCAATTTTGCCGTGACGCTGTCGGTCACATCGCCAAGTTGCTCGAGCGGATAATCGGCACTTTGAAATGCTGACATCCAGAAGCCGATATCGTAGGCGAGTAGCTCAAGGTATTCGGTAAGTTTCACGTCGCCTCGTTTCGGCCAGTGGTCTTTGGGTTAGTGGAACTCGCAGTGACGGGCAAGTGATCTCTAGTCCTCGGGATACTTGTTGAGCGCCAGCCACCCTAAACCCGAGAAATTACCGCGGATCAGATCATCAGCGAGCGCCTTGGAGGCGAGCGCGATGGATGGGTAACCCTGCATTCGAAATAGTGAGCGGTCCGGCGGGATTCGCGTTTCGTCGATAACCAGCTTCTCGAACTTAGCAATCCGACCGGGCGTAATGCGGCTCTCGCGAAACTTCGACTTCTTGCGATCGATACAGTCGATGAGCTCGAGCGGATTCAAGATGTAATAATCCTTGCTCGCGACCTTGCCCTTATGATCGACGATGGATACCGGCAGGTACTCCAACTTGCTTACGTTGCGGGCACGCAAGGCGTCCGCCAGCTTAGACGAAACGACCATGCAGGAGTCCGAGTTCAGCAGGTTATCGGTAAGCAGGAGATCGGTCGGAAAGTCAGGATTCATGTGGAACGCGACCTTGCTTGGGAAGGTCTTCGCGAGCGGCGTGCCGTGAAACAGCGTATTGCTGTCATCGAACCCGACGAGATTCTGCAACACACAGGCGTGCGGCACGCTTTGAAAAATCCAGATTACATAATTGCTCATGATCATGGCCCTGCTATCGCCTGTGCGATTCGGTTGATCCACTGGTCTACTTTGCCCTGGAAATTCCTGGCGGGGAATCCCACCGAGGAGACCTTCGAGTCCGAAGCCATCGAGAATGGGTGACACCAGTTTGGATCAGGGGGCTCCTGCTGGGCCAATTTCCAGGCCTTGTGTGTTCCTCCCTTGCGCTTGCCGCGTTTCTTCAATTTGTCGGCGAAGTCGTTGGCACAGTCATCCAGCGCGCCGGCCAGACTGTCTCCCTTGAGCTTGTGCTCCGAGTCCTTGATTTCCTGTACGAGTTTCTTCATTTCCTCCTCGACTTCCCATGTGTAACCCTGCTTGCAATTGTGGTCGAAGTCATGCTGCGGAATATTTTTGAATGGGGGTGCACCCACGTCGACATCGATGTCACCGCCGCCCTGGTCGATCGAGCAGTACCACTTAACCGTGTGACCCCACAGCGGCATGGCCAGCATGTTGAGTTCTTTGTTGATGCACCACTTGGTTTGCTCTACCGCACCCCTGATTTTCTTGTCGCCAAGAAGTTCTTGGGTCACCGGGGCGACGCAAAGGATGTGATGCGCCTCGTATTTCTTGTCGAATACGAACGGGTTCGCTTTGGCCTTTACCATGCGTTCGAAGGTGTGAGCCGACCAGTTAGGCTCGCAAACGTCAATGTAGTTCATCGATCCGGGGCAGTCGTCGCAGATCTTCGCTGCAGGAGTGGTGCAGAATTTGCCCTTGCGATCGCCGCGTTCATGCTCGCCGCTCATTCCCAGCCCTCCACCTCAGGACTTCAGCACGGCAACTGCGGCGCGCGCCTTGCCGTCCGACACCGAGGCCACAATGGCCGATTCGCTGGGTGCGTAGTCTCTTTCCCAGGCACGCACCGACATGCAGATACCGAGGAGGGCGCTCGCAGCTCCCGTGTCGCCGAAAGACGCGGCGGGATACCAAACTGCGGGTGCGGCGAAGGCCTCGGTCCAGGCGCGCAGGCGCACCAGCGCGTGGCCCCAGTCGAGGGCGCGGTGCACCTCACCGTTCTGATCGAGGATCAGCCAGGGAACCGATACGCCGGCGTCCGCCCACGCGTGGGCTACGACCTCCGCCAAGGCCTCGCCCCGCGCGGATTCGGCCGACAACAGATGCCGTGTCTCCTCGCCAATGTGTACCGACAGCAGCCGCCCCGTTGAGCAGCTGGCGGGTGGTGCCGATCCATGGATCGTCAGCACAATGGCGACTCCGGCTTCGCCAGGCTGCAGCCCGTCGGGCGCGGCGTCGCACTTCAGACGATTACTCGCGTGTAACCAATCCAGTGAGCCCGCATCCAGCAACGAATCGATGGCCAGTATGATCGCCATCTCAGCCCTGCCGGCCTGCAGATCATCCAGCGCTGCCTGTACAGCTTCTAGGGCACCAGCATGACCAGAGGTTTTGATCGCCGCCAACCGCGGAGATTGGGGCCAGGCCGCAAGCTCGGCGGACCTCGTCAGAATTCGACGCGCCCGTTCGAGGTCCGTCGCCGCACTGACATGTGCAACCTGGTTAGGATTCGGTTTCGCCCTGCCGGAGGCCGGAAGCGAAAGGTAGAACTGCGCCGGCCGCGTCTTCCAGTCGATGTGAGGGGTCTGCGCCAACAGGTCGAGTAGGGCGCCATGAGCGAGGCGCACCAGACGCGCGTCGCCTTCGAATCCGCGTGTCAGCAATCCGGCCGCGTGACCGATGACCGGTTCCTCCTCGCCGTCGACTGCCGAGCGGATGCGGTAATTCTCCAATGCCTGCGCGCGCACTATTCCGGCTCGCGCGGCGGCGCAGTTCATGGCGACGCCGTTGCCGAGAGCAGCGACCATGCCCATCCCGGCAACCGTGGCACCGAATGTGGAGGCGCTAGTCAAGTGGCTTACCGCAGAAGTAACACGTGCCCTTGTCCCCGCCCATAGCAATTACGGGACCTTGGATGACCGGAAAAGGTGGTGTGTTCTTATCGTTGTGAAGCATCAGGTCCATCGCGCGCGGCACATTCTTACCCTCGAATTTGACGTCGAAGGAGAAATTCACGAACTCGGCCTTGCCTTTGATCTTGTTCGATGCAACGCCGAGCAGGCTGCCGGCCTCGTCGCCGGTGCTGACCATGAAATTGGAATCCTTGACGCACACCGGATTGCCATCGCACGTCACCGTCGACGCACCCTGCGCCGTGTCCGAGGATTGCGCGATGTTAGGATAGGGAATTGGAATCGGCGGCGCCGGCGGTGCTGGCGTCTTGCACACGTCCGGAAACGCCGTCGTGATGCCGTTACTCCCGGCATGAACGACGGACATAAAATTGACGCCGACAGTCACGGGCATGGGAACTCCCAGAAGACTTAATTGATCTGCACTGAAGCGCCCCGGATCTTATTGACCTCAGAGGCCCGACTCAGCAGTCGCGTTCCCTTAATGACTATCGAGCCGTCGGCTCGAATGGTGATTGAGCCCTGACCGCATCGGAAAACGATCTCCTCCTGGCCGTCAAATACCAGGGTCCGTCCGTTGATCGTCAGCGGCTCGCCCGGGGTACCAACAGCCTGCGGCAGGCCGCTCACCTTTGGCGGTGCCTCGGCGCGCCGCCCAATCGTCTCGCGCACGATCCCGATTATCAGCGGCAGGCGCGCGTCACGACTCTCAAACGCCAGCAGCAGCGACCGGCCGCGCAACTGCTCGATCTCCCCGTCGAACGCCGGATCGTGCGTCGCGATGCGGGCGATGACTTGAGAGTCCGGCGCGCCCGGAAAATATACGAGCGGCTGCCCTTCTGGATTGATACCTACAAGGGTGCCGACGATCGTCCCGTGACTCTGCTCACGTTGACCCAACGCGACACGCCGAATCGGCACAAGTGATCCGCGCATAGCTCAATTCTCCGCGATTTTGCTGCCCTTGAGGATTACGTCGCCGCTGCCTTTTACCGTGATCTTGCCGCCGGATATGGTTATGTCGCCGTTGCTCTTCATGATTATCTCGGCGCTGCCGGTCTTGAGATTGATTTCATCGTCTGCTGTCAGCTGTATCTTCTTCGCCATTACCGTGGCCTCTTTCTTGACCTCGATACTGTACTGGCCGCCGACTGTCTGCTTGCAGTCCTTGGTGACCTCAGTCGTTTGATTCTCCTGAACGGACTGCGTCAGATTCTTGCCGACTTGGACCGTCTGATCGTGCCCGATGGTTTCGCTCTTGGAGCCTCCTATCGATTCCGATTTGGCGCCGCCGACGGACTCGGACATGGCGGCGCCAACCGTCATCGTAAGCGCGGCGCCGACGTTGAGCTCCATCGCGCCCCCGACCGTCTCCGCGTAATTGATCAGCACGGACTCGGTCAGATTCTTTCCGACGATGACGCTCATGGCGCCATCGATGTTCTCGGAGTGATTGCCGACGATGTGGACCATTTTGTTCCGATCCACGGTGAAGGACAGATCGCGTTTGATCAGCACCGTCTCGTCGCGATCGACCCGGCGGGTGCGATCGTTCCCCACCCAATGCGTCTCGTCGTGTTCGACTTCGATGTCCTGGTTCTTCTCCGCATGAATGAACAGCTGCTCTGAGCCTTTCTTGTCCTCGAACCGGATTTCATTGAAGTTCGACGGGTCACCACCCTTAGTTGAGCGCGTCTTGGTGCCGGTCTGGGTCATGTTCGCCGGCAGGGCATAGGGCGGCATCTGCTCGGCGTTGTACACGCGCCCGGTAATGATCGGCTCGTCGGGATCGCCCTCGAGGAAGTCGACGATGACTTCCTGGCCGATGCGCGGGATGGCGATCATGCCCCAGTTCTTGCCCGCCCAGGGATGGGACACGCGCATCCAGCAGGAGCTGTTTTCGTTCTTCTTGCCGTAGCGGTCCCAAGGGAACTGCACCTTCACGCGCCCGTACTTGTCGGTGTAGATCTCATCGCCTGCTGGGCCCACCACCACGGCGGTCTGCGGCCCGGTCACGTGCGGCTTGGGCGTGGTGCGCGCCGGCCGGAACTGCTGTTGGGTCGTCATCGCTCTGAAACTGCACTGATATGTGCCTGGGTTCGGATCTGAGAGGCCTTCGTAGGCGCTGAATTCGAGATCGTAGTTTGCGCCGAGTACGAGGTACTCGCGGTTCTGGTCGTCGCGGGTCTGATCCGAGAGGGTGAAGGTCGCACCGACGCACAGGCCGCGGGCGTTGGTCGCGGCATTGGCAATCTCGAACTGCGTGCTGAGCTCGTCCATCCGTACCGCAGCGTAGTGATCGCCGTCGGCTTTCTGCAGGTACTCCCCGGGAAAGTCATAGATCTCGTAGTCCGCCTCGTTGTGCTTGCGGCTCACGTTCTTCTTGGTGAGCAGCACCGCGCTTGGACGCTCGAAGTCGAAATCGTCCTGGGCGTACACGCCTGGCTGGATCTCGCGCGAGATTTCCCACGAGTCGATGTACTCCTGGTCGGTGCGGCGGACGCGCTCCGGCACGACATATGGAATGGTGCCGTAGTCCCCGTATGGTGAATGCGCCGAGGTCGAATCCACCAGCACCATGGTGTGGCGACCCTTGTCGTGGCGGAAGTAGTAGTAAATGCCCTCCTGCTCCATGAGGCGGCTCACGAAGTTGAAGTCGGTCTCGCGGTACTGCACGCAGTAGTTCCACTTTCGATAGCTCGCCGACACCTTGAGCTCGAAGTCCGCCGTCGGGTGGTCCGCGAACACCTGCTTGATGATGTCGGGTACCGTCATCTCCTGGAAGATCCGGCAGTCGGCAGTGCGGCTCAAGAACCACAGCCATGGGCGCGAGGTGGCGGTGTACCGGTAGTAGCGGCCGACCATGCCGCTCTGCGCAAAGCGGCTGACATAGCCACTGAAGTAGCGGAACTTGCCCTTCGGTATTCCGAGCTGCACCGACACCGCCTTGCCGAGCACGTCGTCGAGGTTGATGTCCTTCTGGGCGCTGAGCAGCGTCAGCTGATGCTCGAACGGCCGGCTGAGCTCCTCGTACACGTGCAGGCGCTGGAACAGGAGCACGTCCTCTGCCAGCGGTGTCGTGATCTGCATCAGTCTGGCCATCGAGTCCTCCCGCCGAACCATTCATCCAATCATTCGAACTGATAACGAAAATCGCCGTCCGCCACCGCCAGCCGCACCGCGCTGAGCGTCTTGCCCGCCATCGTGCGGGTGAGGAACTCGCGGCTGATTGCCGGCAGCACCGTGTTGGTGAGGAGCGCGTCGATCATGCGTCCGCCACTCTCGATCTCGGTGCAGCGGCCGACGATGAGCTTGATCGCGTCTTCGTCGTAGGCGAACGGAATCTTGTGGTGCTCGGTGATGCGCTTGGCGATGCGGCGGAGCTGCAGCCGCACGATGCTGGCGAGGATCTTGTCGCCCAAGGGATAGTACGGGATCACCACCAGGCGGCCGAGGAGCGCCGCCGGGAACACCTTCAGCAACGGCTCGCGCAGCGCCTTGGCGATGCCTTCGGCTGCGGGCATCAGCTCCGGATCCTTGCATAGGTTCATGATCAGGTCCGTACCGACGTTCGCCGTCAGCAGGATGATCGTATTCTTGAAGTCGATGTAGCGGCCTTCACCGTCTTCCATCCAGCCCTTGTCGAATACCTGGAAAAAAATCTCATGTACGTCCGGATGGGCTTTTTCGACCTCGTCTAGCAGCACCACGCTGTACGGCCGCCGCCGCACGGCTTCCGTCAGGATGCCGCCCTCGCCGTAGCCGACGTACCCCGGCGGTGCGCCCTTCAGCGTCGAGACGGTGTGCGCCTCCTGGAATTCGCTCATGTTGATCGTGATGACGTTCTGCTCACCGCCGTAGAGGGCTTCGGCCAGCGCCAGCGCCGTCTCGGTCTTGCCGACGCCGGAAGGACCGCACAGCATGAACACGCCGATCGGCTTGTTTGGATTATCGAGCTTGGCGCGCGAGGTCTGGATGCGGCGCGCGATCAATTCCAACGCGTGTTGCTGACCGATCACGCGCCCATTCAGCGTGTCGGCGAGATTGAGCACCGCCTCGATCTCGTTCTTGACCATGCGACCCACCGGCACGCCGGTCCAGTCCTCGACGACCGATGCGACCGCCTGCTCATCGACACTCGGCAGGATGAGCGGCGCATCGCCTTGCAGCTCGTGCAACCGCGCCTGCTCCTGCCGCAGTTCCGCCAGGTGCGCTTGGCGCTGCTCGGACGTGAGGGGCTCAGGCGTTTGACCGGCGGTCGCCGCGGCTGCTGGAGCGGCGGCGCGCTCTAGCGTGCTACCGGTGCCTTCCACGGCTTGCGCGCGCTGGCGGAGCTTGGCGCGCAGCGCGAGGATCTTCTCGACCACGCCGCGCTCGACCTGCCAGCGAGCATCGAGCTCCTGCTGCTGGGTGAGGTTGGCGGTGAGCTGCTCCTCGGCGGTGGCGCGGCGCATCTGGGCGTCGATGCCGATCGCTTCCTCGCGGGAGATGATCTCGAGCTCGGTCTGGAGCGCCTCGATGCGCCGGCGGCAGTCCTCGAGCTGCGCCGGCACGGCGTGCTGGCTGATGGCGACCCGCGCGCAGGCGGTGTCGAGTAGGCTGATCGCTTTGTCGGGTAGCTGGCGCGCCGGGATGTAGCGGTGCGACAAGCGCACCGCGGCTTCCAGCGCCTGATCGAGCACCTGCACGCGGTGATGCTTCTCCAGTACCGAGGCTACGCCCCGCACCATCAGAATCGCCTTCTCCTCGCTGGGCTCGGCGACCTGCACCACCTGGAAGCGCCGGGTCAGCGCCGGGTCCTTCTCGATATGCTTCTTGTATTCGGCCCAGGTGGTCGCCGCGATGGTGCGCAGCGTGCCGCGCGCGAGCGCGGGCTTCAGGAGGTTCGCCGCATCGCCGGTGCCCGCGGGCCCGCCGGCGCCGATCAGCGTGTGCGCCTCGTCGATGAACAAGATGATCGGCTTGGGCGAGGCCTGCACCTCGTCGATGACCTGGCGCAGGCGGTTCTCGAACTCACCCTTCATGCTGGCACCGGCCTGCAGCAGGCCGATGTCGAGCGTCATGAGTGAGACGTCCTTGAGCGCCGGCGGGATGTCACCGCGCGCCAGCCGCAGCGCGAACCCTTCGACCACCGCCGTTTTGCCGACGCCCGCCTCGCCGGTCAGGATCGGATTGTTCTGCCGGCGGCGCATCAGGATGTCGACGATCTGGCGGATCTCCTCGTCGCGGCCGCTGATCGGGTCGATCTGACCCTTGCGGGCGCGCTCGGTCAGATCGGTGGCGTAGCGCTTGAGCGCCTCCTGCTTGCCGAGCACCGCGGGCGCGATGGCATCGCTCGCCTCACCGGGGGCCGCGCCGGCGCTGCTCGCCGCGAGTTTCGCCTCGGGCGAATCGGCCAGGAGCCTGGCAAATTCCGCGGTGAGCGTGTCCAGGTTGATCTTCTCGAACTGCCGCGAGATCGCCATCAGCGCATTGCGCAGTGAGGGTGTCTTCAGCATGCCGACCAGCAGGTGCCCGGTGCGGATGCTGGTGTCGCCGAACATCAGCGTTGCGTACACCCAGCCGCGCTGCACGGCATCATCGAGCTGGCTTGAGAGGTCGCTGATCGATGAGGCGCCGCGCGGCAGCCGGTCGAGCGCGTCGGTGATGTCCTTGGCGAGACGCGAGCTCTCGAGCTCGAAGTGTTTCACGAGGCGCTGGAGGTCCGAGTCCGGCGTCTGCAGGATCTGCGCGATCCAGTGCACCAGTTCGACGTACGGATTACCGCGCAGCTTGCAAAAAACCGTAGCGCCTTCGACCGCCTTGTACGCCAGGCTGTTGAGCTTGCCGAAAGCCGCTTTGCGGCTGATCTCGGTCATGTCAGTTCCCCCACGCGCGCCAACGCCGCCTCGGCGTTGAGCACCAGGTCCTCGGCCGGCTTGCCGAGCGGCCGCAGCCCCAGCCACGTCGTCCACCCGAGCTGGCCGGCCCCGCCCAGCATGACCACCGGCACCTCGTCGGCGGCGAGTGAGAGCCGTACGTCCCAGGCGTATTCGAAGCCGACGTAGTTGCGCACCCAGTCGATGAGCGGACGGAACAGCTTCCCGGACGGTAGAAAGCTCTCGTACAGGACCCGCGATAGCGGCCCGAGCTCAAGGCGGAATCGGCACTGCCGGTCGTAGACCTTGCGGCCGAGCACCGCGCCCTGGCCCAGGCGGGCGTAGGCGGCAGCGAGCGCGCTTTGATCGGAGCGGGCGAGCGGCAGCCAGTGGCCGATGAACTCGCGCAGCTGCACCGGTACCCGGAAATACTCGGCCAGCAGCGCGCGCAAGCCGTCGGCGCTGCGAACCTGCGGCGCGAGGATGCCGGCCGCGGCCAGCTTGGCGGCGTCGGGCACCGTGTCGCGCTCGCGAAAGGCTGGCGGCATGATGCCGATGAACGCGCCGACAAAGGCGCGGAAGCGATCCTCGACGGGGCGGTCCGCCATTACGGTCGGCTGGCTCTGCGCCCAGGCCCGGTAGAAGAGGGCAACGAAGCGGTGCGAGAGCATCTCGAGGAAGCGCGCGAAGGTGCGATCGCCGGCGTGCATCAGCCGCTCGCGCGCATACTCGGTCAGATGCAAAGGCAGCGGCCCGTTCGGCCCGAGGAGTCCGAACAGGCGCACCGCCAGGCGCGCGCGCGCATTGCTCCCGCCCGGCGCGAAGCTCGAGAGCGGGGCCGGTGCGAAGGTGAGCTCGGGGTCCTGCCCCAGCCGCACCGGTTCATCCCGCGGCCGCAGCGCCATGCCCCAGCGCGGCAGATCGCGATTGGCGCACTCGAACCGCCGCATCACCTGGTAGAAGTCGTAGCGGTACGGCTCGCGCTCCAGCGCGGAGAGAAAACCTACAGTATCGGCCTCTTGCCCCACGCCGGCACCCATCGGTTGATTTCGCCGCGGCTCACCGAGCGCAGCACGACTTCGACGAAGGAGTTGATCGACACGTACCGCGCCAGGAACTGCTGCAGCACCGCGCCAAACAGGAATGCGCTCGCGCCCTCGTAGGCGAGCTCGTCCACTTCGATCACGAGCTCGATGCCGCGGCCGAAGCTGAGCACGCCGGCACCCGGCAGGCGGCGCACGATCGGCTGCACGCGCACCGAGCGCAGCGCTTCGATCTGCCGCTTGGCGCCGACGTCGCTGCTGGGCGCGTACAGCTCGAGGATGTCGCGCAGCGCGGCGGCGCCGGTAGCCGGGTTCACGTCCATCATGGACAGGTAGTTGAGCGACAGGTGGCTGACCGCGCGCCAGGACTGCGCGCCATCCGCCACCGGGGCGTGGGGCGGGCTCGGTTTGCCCAAGACGCGGATGCAGGTGACCGGCGCGGCGATATCGAGCGTGAAGTCCGTGCTGCCGAGCCCCATCGGCATCTGCAGCACCAGATCGCGGTTGGTGCAAAGCGCCTGCACCGACAGCTGCCGCAGATCGCCCCCGAAGGGCGCCTGCTCGCTGTCCACCAACGAGATGAACACCTCGGTGCCGATGTAGCTCGAGCGCCAGCCGCGCCGCCGCTGCGCCGCGGTCACGAGTCGCAGCTCGCGCCGTACCGTGTGAAAGGCGCTGTGGCGGTCGGGATCCTCGCCGTAGGCGGCGTAGAAGGGCCGGAACAGCCGCTGGCTGTCACTGTCGGTACCGTGTCCGAGTACCTCGGTGAGCGCGTACACCTCGAAATCCAGGGGACGCGTACGATCGGGAACCACGTGGTACTCGAACGTGCTGTCGCTGATGGCAATCCGGTCGAGGCGTTTCGGGAACAGGTTGATCGCCGGCGTCGCGAACAGCGCGAAATTCCCCGCGTCCACCAGAGCCTCGAGCGTCGGTTCGCCGCGCCCGAACAGCAGCACCACGTCAATCTCGTCGCCCGTCGCGCGGCGCAGCGCACGCTGCAGACCGTTGAGCTCGAAGAAGCGGAAACGCTGTGGGAATGCCAGGTACTCGCGCAGCAGCCGGTAGCCCTGGAAGGAGCGGTGCGTCACCGGCAGCAGCGCTTCCTCGTCGGCAAAGCCGACCCGGCCGAGGGCGCTCGCCGGCAGCCCCTCGTGCCACTCCGGCGGCCGCTCCGGTGGCAGCACCAGGGCACCGAGCGCGGCACCGAAGATGAGCTCATAGAGCGAGTTCGCGACGTCTTCGCGGCCGCCCAGATAGACGCACAGCCGATCGAGCGTCAGTTCGCTGAATTTCAGTCCCGCCGTGACACGCAGCCGCAGCCGCACGCCCCCCTTGACCCGCGAGCCAAAGGCCAGGGAGCTCAGCGGCAGATCGGGCGCGTAAGAGAAGTAGGTCGCGGACACCAGCTCGAGCGGCCAGAGCGTGACGTCCTGGGCGGTGCAAAATTCGCACGCGGTGAGGTCGTCCTTGCCGAGCAGCCCCTGGAGCGAGGTACCACGCGGCACGATGACGCCGGTGGCCAGATTCGAGTCGCTCAGCTCCGGCTGCATCTGCGCCACCAGCATCGAGGGGGTCGGCGCCAGGTAGTGCGGGTAGACGATCTCGATCAGCGAGTGCGTGAAACGCGGCAGCTCGGCATCGAGCTTCAGCTGCACGCGCGCCGCGAGGAAGCCCACCCCTTCGAGCAGCCGCTCGACGTAGGGGTCGGCGACCTCGATGCCTGACATGCCGAGGCGCGCCGCAACCTTGGGGAATTCCTCCGCGAATTCGCCGCCCAGCTCGCGCAGATACTGCAGCTCCTGGTTGTAGTAGTGCAGGAGCCGCGGATCCATATCAGGCCACCCGTGCCACGCCGACGTCCGCAATGCCGACCTCGCCGGTCTCGAGGTCGATCTCCGTGCGCACCAGCATCTCCAGCGGCACCGGCTGCGACCACAGCAGGCCGTGAATCTCGGCGCCGATGATGTTGTGTCGCTCGTGCTGGTCGTCGCTGATAATCGCCTTGACCTCGAGGGTGCTCGGCAGGATGCGCGGCTCGAAATCCCGCACCGCAGCGGCAATGGCCCGCTCGAGGTCGGCGGGCTCAAGGGCGGAGGCCGCCCGGCCTGAGAACGCTGGCAACCCGAAGTTGATTACTGAGCTGCGTGCCAGCGGGGCGGAGCGGAACTCGCCGGCGCGCTCCAGGCGATTGGCGTTGAGAAGCCACGCCAGATCGCGCAGCACCGCCTGGCGCAAGCGCGACTTCGACACCACCCGCTGCTCGCGCGGCTCGTGGGTCTTGAGCGGCTCATCGTCCGTGAGCCGGTCGAGGAGCGCGGGCTGCAGCCGATCCTGGAGCAGCAGCTCAACCATCGGTGGCCCCCCGCGCGGCCGGGGCCTCGTCGAACACGATCGAACGCGCTTCGAACAGCGGGTACTCGCCCGCGTCGGTGGCGAGCACGCGCTGCCCTAGGCCTTCGTAGACGTCCGGCCGCACCTGCAGCCAGGCCGTTTGGCGGGCGAGGCATAGCGTCGGGTCCTCCGCCGCCTCCGACCCCGGATAGCGGCTGGGGATGATACCGACCGACTCGCCGCCATTGGTGAACTGGAAATGCACCGGCGTCCAGGCGACATCGCGCAGGTCGGTCGGCTCCTCGATGTCGAGGCGCGCCAGCCGCGCGAACGGCACCCAGTAGTAGCGGCCGTTGATGACGGCCTCGCACACCGGGCCGAGACGCGAGTCCGCGTCCGCGATCCACTCGAAGCGCTCGCCGTTGATGGCGCCGCTGCTCGCCGGGGCGAGCTCGAGCGCACGAGCCCGCAGCGCATCCGCCTGGCCGCCGCGCTCGCTGCCCTGCACCAGCAGGGCCTCGATCAGCAGTGCCAGCCACTCCTCGGGCTCGCCGAAGATGAGCGGCGACTTGCGCCCGGCGAACACATCCACACGCAGCGCCTCGCACTTGAGCGCCTCGCGGTACATCTGCGCCATCGCCAGGGTTTTGGCGTCCAGCTCGGCGGCAACCTCGAGCTGGGTTGCGGCCCGCTCCCACTGTCCGAGCACCGACAGCAGCTGAAACAGGAACACGCGCTTTTCGGCATTCGACGGATCGCCCCGCACCTGGTCCTGCAGCACGGCGAGCGACGCCGCCAGCTCACCAGCGCGCAGGAGTTCTCGAGCCCGGTCGTCAGTCATGGCACAACTCCTCGCCGGCGAGCCCTCACGGGCCGCTGGCCGGATGGATGGCAGTGAACGAAATCCCGGCGCTGGCCTGATCGCCGCCGGAGGCCTGCGGTGTGTAGTTGAAGGTCAGCGTCTCACAGCTGAGCGTCACGTGCTCGGTGAGTTCGGCGCCCGCGGTGCTCACGTGGACCTCCATGATACGCACCCGGGTCATGTCAATGACGACGTACTCTAGCAGCGTGCCGCCGCTCGACTTGCTGACCGTCAGCGTGGCGTCGCTGACGACCTTGTGCGTGTCGAGGTACTGAAACAGCGCCGGCGTGGCGCGGTCGACCTGCTTGACGACGTTGATGGTGCGCATCGAGGCGGCCGATCCCGACGAGCCGTCGCTCAGCGGCGAACCCGCCGTCATGCCCCAGCCCCAGGAGATCAGGTCGATCTCGCCGGCGTGATTGCCCGCGAGCGATTCGCCCGTGATGCCCTTGATCCTCAGATACATTGCCGCGATTGCCATGATCTACCTCTGGACACCCGCTCCGGGTGCGGCATCCGCGACCGACGGGCGCGCCCTCAGGACACGCAGCGCTCCCGGCGATGGCGTGCGCACACGGACTTTCGAGACCCGACCGCCTCGGGCGAGAACTCCTGCCCGCGGCTTGCGCGCGCGGGCAGGTGAGCGCGCTCGTTAACCCTACAACTTTGTCGATTCTCCGTAGTGGTAGCCGAGCGGCGCAGCGCCCGCGCCGGCCCCGGTGGCGGCCTGTTGGTTGTAGGTCATCATCAGAGTCGTGAAGTTGAGAGTAACGGTCTCTGTCGGAACGACGCCGTTCCCACCGACGCCGCCGAGCTGGTAGCCCGACACGAATACCACGCCCCCGAGATCAAACTGCAGGTAGTCCAGGGGGTCACCGCCAGACTTGCGAACGTACAGGCTCGCCGAGGTGTAGTGCACACCCGCCGCGCAGCCTTGGGCCAGCACGTTGGAGGCTTTGTCGACGTACTTCGTTATGGTCAGGTCCTGCTTGACGACCGCACCCGCGCCGGCGCCACCGCCGGTCCCGGCAGTCCCGAGGTTCGCCTGGCCCCAGTTGAAGGACAGGCACTCGATCATGCCGTTGTGAACCTTATCCAGCGACTCGCCCTGAATGTCAGGGCCCTTGATGGTCAGAAAAATATCTGCAGCAGCCACGATAGTCTCCTCGTTTTTGGGTTGAGGCACCTGTCGGGCCACCGAGCGGCCCGCGGACGATGCCGAGTCTCATGTCTTACGGTTAGTGACGCGACAAACCGTTGTGTTTCGGCTCAAACGCCGGATTCTCTTTTTTATCGATCGCGTTCCCCCCCTCCCACCGCGCCAATTACTCTTTGGGAAGCTTGGAAACCAAGCGCAGCGACACCGTCAGGCCTTCCAGCTGGTAATGTGGCCGCAGGAAGAAGTTCGAGGTGTAGTAGCCCGGGTTGCCCTCCACCTCCGCCACCGTCACCATCGCCGCCGATAGCGGCCGCTTCGCCTTGGTCGTCTCGGACGAATTCACTGGATCGCCGTCGACATAGTTCATGATCCAGGCGTTCAGCCAGCGCTGCATCTCGTCACGCTCTTTGAACGAGCCAATCTTGTCGCGGACGATGCACTTGAGGTAGTGCGCAAAGCGGCACGCCGCGAACAGGTACGGCAGGCGGGCGCTCAGGTTGGCGTTGGCAGTGGCATCCGGGTTGTCAAACTCGGCCGGCTTTTGCAGCGACTGCGCGCCGATGAACGCTGCAAAGTCCGAATTCTTCTTGTGGATCAGCGGCATGAAGCCGTTCTTCGCCAGCTCGGCCTCGCGGCGGTCGCTGATCGCGATCTCGGTCGGGCACTTCATGTCGACGCCACCATCGTCGGTCGGGAAGGTGTGCACCGGCAGCCCCTCGATCGAGCCCCCCGATTCGATGCCGCGAATGCGCGAGCACCAGCCGTAGAGCTTGAACGCGCGGGTGATGTTGGTCGCCATCGTGTAGGCCGAGTTGGCCCAGGTGAACTTGCTGTGGTCGGCGCCGGCCGTGTCTTCCTCGAAGTCAAACTCCGGCACCGGGCTGCTCTTGGCGCCGTAGGGCAGGCGCGACAGGAAGCGCGGCATTGCGAGGCCGATATAGCGCGAGTCATCCGACTCGCGCAGCGAGCGCCAGGCGGCGTATTCCGGCGTGGTGAAGATCTTGGTCAGGTCGCGCGGGTCGGCGAGCTCCTGCCAGGTGCCCATCTGCATCACTGTCGGGCCGGCGCCGGCGATGAACGGACTGTGCGCGGCTGCCGAGACCTTGCCCATCTCGCCCAGCAGCTCGACATCGGGCGGAGTGTGATCAAAGTAGTAGTCCCCGACCATGCAGCCGAACGGCTCGCCCCCGAACTGCCCGTATTCCTGCTCGTAGACCCGCTTGAAGATCGGGCTCTGATCCCAGGCGGTACCCTTGTAGCGCTTCAGCGTTTTGCCGAGCTCGGTCTTACTGATATTGAGCACACGAATCTTCAGCATTTCGTCGGTTTCGGTGTTGTTCACGAGGTAATGCAGGCCGCGCCACGCACCTTCGAGCTTCTGGAAGTCCGGGTGATGCAGGATCACGTTGATCTGCTCGCTGAGCTTCCTGTCGAGTGCCGCGATCATCGCCGTGATCGACTGCACGACATCCGCGCTGATCAGCTGCGTCTGCGCCAGCGCCTGCTCGGCAAGCGTGCGGACGGCCTTTTCGACCGCCTCCTTCGCTTCGTCCGTCTTGGGGCGGAATTCCTTTTGCAGCAACGCGTCGAGGTCACCGCCTTCGGCAACTGCCGCCGACGGCTCAGCGACTTGTTTGGTAATAGGCTCGGCCATGGCTTAGTACTCCGCTGGGTGGCGCATGATTTATGAAGTGGCTTCGCCTTCGGGTTTTTTGCTCGCCGATAGCGTCTGCATCAGGGCTGGGTCCTTGAGGAGCTTGCCGACCAGATCCTCCGCGCCGCTCTTGCCGTCCATGTAGGTGATCAGGTTCGACAGTTGCTGACGCGCCTCCAGCAGCCTGTTGAGCGCGTCAACCTTGCGGGCGACTGCGCTCGGCGAGAAGTCATCGAGGCTCTCGAAAGTGAGCTCAACGCTCACGTTGCCTTCGCCCGTCAGAGTGTTGGGTACTTGAAACGCCACGCGTGGCTTCATCGCCTTCAGACGACTGTCGAAATTGTCGACGTCGATCTCGAGAAACTTGCGGTCCGCGACCGGTGGCAAAGGCTCAGCCGGCTTGCCGGACAGATCCGACAGTACGCCCATGACGAAGGGCAGCTGGACCTTCTTCTGTGACCCGTAGGTCTCCAGGTCGTATTCGATCTGCACGCGCGGCGCGCGGTTTCGCGCGATAAATTTCTGACTGCTTTCTTTGCCCACGTCACACCTCCCGGTCGTTGAGGCGCGAGCGGCGTATGCGGCCGCCCACGCGCAATCGGCTACTTCTTGTCACGGATCCCCCCGGCGGCCTTCGCTGCAGTGAGCGCATCCGGCACGATGTCCTGCAGCACATCGAGAAAATTCTTGGCGATCAGCCGCTTCGCACGCTCGATGAACAGCGGCACCGGGCTCGATGGTTCGGTGTTCTCGAAGAACGTCGTCACGGCGTCGAGGGCACGAATCGCGTCCTGGCGCGTGCGGATTACTCCGACCGTGCCGGGCGCGGCACCGCCCTCCGCTGCGCCCGTGCCGTCGGCCCCCGCGGGCGCCGCGTCGGGCCGTGCAGCAATCTGCGTGCGCACGACCTCGTGAATGCGTTTCAGCTGATGGCGCAGACTGACGAGTTTTTCTTTATCCGTGCGGCCGTCGAAGTTCGGGGTTGCCTCCACCCCGCCCGCGGCCGCCATCGTCGCGTCGATCTTGGCCAGCGAATCCAGCGCAACTTGGGCGGCAGCGAGCTGCGCACGCAGATCAGCGAGTGGTGCAGCTGCGAAAGCGGCATTGATCTCACCGTCCTTCGGAGGCGCCGCCTCCCCCTTGGTGATCGGGATGATGCCGCTCGCCAGTTCGATGTGGCGCAGGGAGATCGGGCCGGTCGGCCGCATGGTCACCAACGCTGCGCGCCGCAGCGCGTCGACGATCGCCAGGCGGTCGTTGAAGTTGTTGAGCGCGTTGGTGCGAAAGAAGATGTCCTCGTCCGCGCGCGGATAGACCGCATCAAACCAAGTCTCAAGCCAGGTCGCCGCCACCCGCAAGCTCTCACAGAACGGCACAACCCCGCCGGTCCAAAGGTGCGCTGCCGCAAAATACGCGAGCACACGCAAGTCCTTTGTTGTTTGCAACGCAGCGAGCGACTTGTCCAGCATCTCGTCCCAGGCAGGTGGCGTGGGCGGCTCGTCTTCTTTCTGGCCGGGACGCCGGGTGCCAATCGTCGATTGCTGCCCAAAGAGTTTGTAGGCATCAAAGGCTGCGAGCGTCGGCGTGTCCTCAAGGCTCAGCCCGCAGGGAGCCGACTCCGACAGCGGTCGCAAGAGACCTTCAAACACCGATGTCCCCGTCATCTTCTAGACCCCTCGCCGGCTTGTTTAAGGATCTAATGCCGACGCTTCGGGCTTTGTGTTCTTTGGATCACGCCACCGGCTGCTCTGAGAGACGCTTATGCGTCACGGCAGCTTCTGGATCCAACCCCGCCACATGGCACACTAAATCAAATATCGCCCGGAGACCAGTTGAAGCGGGGGGTGTTTGACCCGCTTGCGGCTGCTGTCCACGTGGTACGCAATGATGGGCGGTGGACGGAGAATGCGGCAGCGCAACAGGGCTACGTGTTTCCCCGCATGCGGCGACGTCGCGAGGTGAGGTCATGGCACCAAAGCCCCCCGCTTGCCTTGTGGCCCAGTGGCATACTTCGCTCGCAGGTCACAATGGGGGTCGCTAGGGCGGGCGGGTGCGCGACAACATGAGAGAAGCACCTGAAGGGCGGGTCACTGAACTCCTGGTGAACTGGGCCTCCGGCGACCAGGACGCTCTCAACGAGCTGATCCCGCTAGTTTACGGTCAGCTGCGGCGCCTGGCGGAGCGCCAGCTACGCAGCGAGCGCTCCAACCACACCCTGCAGCCCACCGCGCTGGTGAACGAAGCCTACATGCGCCTGATCAATCAGCGGGCCGTGACCTGGCAGAGCCGCGCGCAGTTCGTCGGGCTCGCCTCGCAGCTGATGCGCCGCATCCTGATTGATCACGCGCGCGCCCGACTGCGCGCCAAGCGCGGCGCGGGGGCCACCCCGGTGAGCCTCAATCAGACCAGCGTGGTTCTGACGTCGAATGAGGACGGCCCGCAAGCGGAAGCGCTCGCCTTCGCTGCCGATCCCACCGTTGATCTGACTGCGATCGATGCGGCGCTGGTGCGGCTGGAAAGGCTCGATCCCAAGCAGAGCCGCATCGTCGAGCTGCGCTTCTTCGGCGGGCTGTCGATCGAGGAGACCGCCGAAGTGGTCGGCGTGTCAGCGGCGACGGTGAAGCGCGAGTGGGCGCTGGCCCGCGCGTGGCTGCGGCGCGAGCTCATGTCGATGACCCCGTCATGACCGCGCCCGACTGGGAGCGGGTCAAGGAGATTTTCACCGCGGCGACCGAAATGGCGGAGGCCGAGCGGGCGGCCTACCTGAGACGCGCCTGTGCCGGCGATGCGCCACTGCAGGGCGAGGTGGAATCGCTCATCGCCTCTCACCAGAGTGCAGGAGGCTTTCTCGAAGACGCGGCGGTCACCGAGGCGGCCGGGCTCGTCGAACGGGAACTCACCCAGCAGTGGATCGGCCGGCGCGTCGGCGCGTATGTGCTGATCGAGGAGCTCGGCCGCGGCGGCATGGGTCAGGTATTTCGCGCGCGCCGCGCCGACGGGCAGTATCACTCCGAGGTGGCGATCAAGCTGGTGCGGGCGGGGTACGAATCGCAGTCGGTGCTGCGGCGCTTTCTCGCCGAGCGTCAGATCCTGGCGAAGCTGGTGCATCCTGCCATCGCACGGCTGCTCGATGGCGGCACGACCGCAGACAACGTGCCCTATCTCGTGATGGAACTCATCGACGGGGTGCCCATCGATCAATATTGCGCCGAGCAAGAGTTGCCGATCGCTGCGAGGCTGCGGTTGTTCCTGTCGGTGTGTGAGGCGGTGAGCTACGCGCACCGCCACCTCGTGGTGCACCGCGATTTGAAGCCGAGCAACATACTCATCACCCGGGATCAGTCGGTCAAGCTGCTCGACTTCGGCGTCGCCAAGGCCCTGGATTCCCTCGCTCCCGCGGGTGCCAACCAGCCGACGGTCACGCTGCTGCGCGCGCTGACGGTGGGCTTCGCGAGTCCCGAGCAGATCCGCGGCGAGCCGATTACGACCGCGAGTGACGTCTATTCCCTCGGGGTCCTCCTCTACCACCTCCTGACCGGTGGCAGTCCCTACCGCTCGGCCGACAGTGCGGTCAGCGTCGTGGCACGCGAAATCTGCGAGCAATCGCCAGCGCTTCCGAGCGCCACGCACGCCCGTGTGCACTGCGGCACCAGTGAACGCCACTGGCGGACGCAACTGAGCGGTGACCTGGACAGCGTAGTCATGCGGGCGCTTCAGAAGGATCCGGCGCAGCGCTTCTCCTCAGTCGACCTACTGGCGGCCGATCTGAGGCGCCACCTTGATCACCGGCCGGTTCTTGCGCGCAGTCACGCGGTTGGCGATCGGATGAAGAAGTTTGTCCGCCGCCACCGCCTGGCTACCGCGGTATCGGCCGCGGCAGTCATGGCGGTCGCCACCAGCGTGGCGCTTGTCGGGCGCCATGAGCGTATTGCCGCGCAGGAGTCGGCGCTGCGGCTCGCTGCCACGCACCGAACTGCACGATTGCTCCTCGAGCAGCTCCAGTCACGCCGCAGTGAGACGGCCGCCACCGGCACGGAGCCGGACATCGAGCCGCTGCTGCGCCGACTCGAGGCACTCGCTGCGAGCACCGACGACGAGGCGCTGCGAGCCGAACTGGAGAAGTCCGTGACGGGTCTGCGCGCCTCCGGGCACAGCCCCGGCATTCTTTCGCGCGGTCAGGGTGTCGGGGAACCTGCCGATCACTTATAAGGGACGCTGACGCAGTGCGCGGTAGAACTGACTGCGCTCCTCGGGGTCATCCAGGTGCGCTGCCAGGAGCTCGAAGTATCCGCGCTCATCGCGCGCGTCCTGTGCCGCCCGCCTACTGAGAACAATCGCAATCGGACCGACGAAGCGCGCCAGTACCCGGCGCCCGTGCGCGATCGAGGCATCGGTGAGCGGCACAGGTCGCTTGACGTTCAGCGAGGCGGAGCGGGGCGGAGCCGGATCCGGTGTGGCGGCGGGGGGCGGCGTGTACGCCTGGACCTGGACGGCCACGGGCTCAGCCGGGATCGGACCCGGCGGAGCCGATAAGGGGGGAGGCGACTGCGGGCGAATCGGCGGCGCCCGTGCGCACCCGGCCGCGACTTCCTCTGGCTGAACCGGCGGGGGCTGAACCGGCAGGTTCTCGCGCGCGGAGGGCGGTGCCATCACCGGCGACTCGATGGATGCCACCACAGGAGCGGGTCCCACGCTCGGGAGGATCGGCTCAACGGGCTCCGGAGGCGCGGTCTCGGCGGCCGTATGCCGGAAGTATTGGGTGCGGTCGGGGAGCGTGCTGACGGACGCCGCCGCATCTACCGCGGTGGCGGCGATCTGCAGCGCTTCAACCGGCTTACTGGCAAGCTCAGGCCGTGCTGGCGCGTCGGCTCGCGGCGCCGCGGCAGCCTTGAGCGAAACGCCGTCCTCCTTCCGTGCCGGGCCCAGCGATTCAGTCCGGTACGACAATCGGTCGCGCTCCGGCGGCGACTCGAAGGAGCCCGGCCGGCGGCTCCCGCCGACCGGCGATCCGTCGCCGAGGTCGGGTGTGGGAATCGCCTCGACGCGGGCCGCGGTGGGCTTCGGTTCCGGCGCCGACGCCTGCACGGCCGGCAGGCCCGGCTCGGCAGACACCCGCGCGCTGTTTGCGGCGCTCTGAGGCGGCGGGTGCTCGTTCGCGGCGCTGCTCGCCCAGGAACTGGGCCGCGCCTGGACAATCGTGGTGCGCGCTCCCGCCGGGGCGCTGGCCGGCGCAGGAGGTGGTGCTGACGCAGCGCTCGCCGCGGCAGGTACCGGGGACAGCGTTAGGCATGGCTGCTGCCGCGTGAGCGCGAAATACGCCGCGCACAGTTCGTCGCGGAATTGTCTGGCGCTCGGGAAGCGATCGGCGGGCGATTTTGCCAACGCACGGGCGACCACTCGGTCGAATGTCACCGGTAATCCCGCCTTCACCTTCGAAGGCGGCGGCGGCACGAATTCCAGCACCTTGGTCATGGCCGCAAAAACCTTCTCCCCCCCGGCAAAGGGTGACGTGCCCGTCAACAGCTCGTAGAGAATCGTGCCCACCGCGTGGATGTCGCAGCGCCTGTCGACGGTGGGTCCGCTCAGGAACTGCTCGGGAGCCATGTACTGCGTCTCACCGACCAACATGCCGGTGTCCTCGCGGTTGCGCGCGGCGAGATCCGCCATGCCGAAATCGGTGATCTTGATGTGTGTTCCCTCGCTGACCAGGATATTCGAGGGCTTGAGATCCCGATGAATCACGCCCCGGTTGTGCGCGAACTCCAGCGCCTCGAGGATCTGCGTCGCAGCGGTGACCACCAGGGACAGATCGCTGCGTGCGGCGCTGCGCACATAGGCCGTGATCTTCGGACCGTCGACCAGCTCCGTAGCAATGAGCGCGGTTCTGCCGTCGCGCCTGATCTCGTAGACGCGCGCGATGCCGGGGTGCACCAGTCGCACCGCCGCCTCGAACTCCCGTTGCAGCCGCGCGTCCATTTCGCGGCTGCTGACATCATCCAACAGACCGAGCTGCAGAACCTTGAGGGCTACCGGCCTGCCGGTCACCGTGTCCCGAGCCTTGTAGACTGCACCGAGGACACTGCTGCCGATCTTGTCGAGCAGCGAGTATCGGGCGAGTTGAGTCATAGGTTTCGGCTCGCGTGAGCGCACTAGTTATTGGTCTGCCGAACGCAACCCGATGGCGGCAGCCGCTGCAGCTGTGGGCAGCAACAACATCAGGCCACGCGATGCTTCGCCTCACAAGCGTAAGCTTAATCCTATCAGTTAAGCCACCGTGCGCTTCGGAAATCGGGGCAGCATGGGGGGAATGCCTCGTTCCGGCCAAGCGGGCTCATGGCCGCATGTGCCCCTTCGGCGATACCGCCGGGGCCGTGCCCGGTAGCAACGGAACACTGATCTAGAAGCGGCCTATACGCAGGGCGTGCGCTGTGTGCACGGGGCGAGACGACGCCTGAGCTCGCAGGGGCACAACCGTGCCTGGGGCATGTGCCGACAAGGCAAAGGATCGAGCGGCGGAAAGCCGTGGGGGTGCGCGTTGCGGGGTATGGATCGGACCAGGCTTTCTACTCCATGAATTTGGAGGCGCTGAGCACGAACCTGACGAACTCGACTCTTCTTACAGGATACGTCGATTCGGCATGTATGCCCCCTGCCCCTTCTGTAGCTTGCTCCTCGTCCATTCACACGGACCTCGGCGATCTCTACCTTCAATACAGCTACGGCAAAGGCATATTTACGGTTGATGTTGGCGAGCAGAAGGAGGACTGATTCAATTCATACCGGTCGCGTGGATTCCCAACAATGGGAAAATCTCATCTTGAAGTTGAATCGCCCCCGCGACGGACTGGCGAAATTTACTGAACTTCTTGCGCTGGTGTCGCGGCGAGCGCTGCGACGTCCATCGACAGCTTAATCGCAATCGATCATCTTCACCGTACGGAATTGCGTACTCGAGTCATAGCTGACACGGCAGCGGACTACTGCAGGCTCGATCTTCTTGGAGAGCGCGATCGAAGTATCACGGTACAGACACAACAGCCACACGGCCGTGATCCGCGCCGACTTGAAGTCGTAAATCTCCTGCTTGGCATCCTTGGACTGGACCGTCTTTGACGGCGTCAGGAAGACCCGGTTGGGCGGCGGGCCATCCGAGAAGGCCACGCCGTAAAAATTGTAGGCGGGTCCCTCCTTGCGGTCATAGGCCGCCCACGGCGCCACGGTCGCAGTCGCGACCGACTGCTGCACGGGAATCGAAGCCGGGCATTCGAGCGTATGCGCGTGGCCCACGACGATGAAGACGCCGAGCACGCCCAAGGTCGCCACACGCAGCGCCAGGGTGCGCTGCGCGCTCACAGTATGACCGAGTACGCGTTGGCGTCGTTCGACGGATCGCCTCGGCCGCCGCGGTAGATGATGTTGCGCGTCTGAATCTTGTTGGGGTCCGGCCAAACGTGTTGCTCCAGCACCGTGATGCCAGTGTTGCTTGGCATGAAGCTGATGAAGAAACACGCGTGGTTACCGGAGGCGGCACTGCGATATTTGCCAGTGTCATCAAAGGTTGCAATCGCCGTGCCGCGCGCAAGGCCGGGCGATTCGCCTACCAGATCGCCCTCCTTCCACACCGCGGTCGCGCCGCAGGAGCTGTAGTACTTGACGAGTCCCACGCACTGCACCCCGTAGCCCTGGTCGGACGCGGGCACGACTGCATCTTTCCCCGGCAGAGTTGTCAGCAGCGACAGATCTGAAATCACGTACGGTCCAGGCATGGTTACTCCCCCGATCAAGTTCGGATTTTTTTGAGCGCGTCGGTTTGCGGGGCGACGCGCGGCGCTCGGTTCGACTCTACGCCGGTGTCGGGGTAGCGACAACTTCCTGAGCACGGGTGAATGGCAGAAGGCTGCCAGGCCCGCCAGCACGCTGCGGACGTACAGCATGCCGGGCGATGGCGAGTGGCTGCTCGCCATTTACAGTGCCGCGCTCTGCGTACGGGAAAGCCCCCTGGAGGGGCCGTCGCTCTCCAGCGAGACGCGCGGCAAGCTGGGCGGGTTTCCGCACTGCCGCGAAAGACGATCGGGCGTGGGCTCGCGGTGGACATCCTGGTACGCGGCGTCATCCCGTGCCAGTATCCCAGCGGCTCCTGCCATGTCAGCCCCCCATCGACCACTTGATACGTACTACCCAAGCGAATGCGATCGCAGCGCGTGGGTGCGCGGAATTTTCGATCGTACGGCCGGTGACTACGATCGCATCGAGCGCATTCTCGGGCTGGGGACCGGCTCTTGGTACCGCAGGCGCGCGCTGCGCGACGCCGGCTTGACGCCCGGGAGGACGGTGGTCGACGTCGGGACCGGCACGGGGCTGCTGGCCTGCGCCGCCGTCACGGTGGTCGGCGATCCTGCGCTCGTCACCGGCGTCGATCCGAGTGCGGGCATGATCGAGCACGCCAGGGTGCCAGCGGGCGTACGGCTTCTAGGCGGCAGTGCCGAAGCGATTCCTGTCCCGGACTGCAGCGCTGACTTCCTCAGCATGGGTTACGCCCTGCGTCACCTCAGCGATCTGTCCGTGGCGTTTGCCGAGTTCTACCGGGTCATGCGGCCCGGCGGTCGGCTGTGCCTGCTCGAGATCACTCTGCCGGCGAGCGCGGTATCCCGCGCGCTCCTGAAAGTCTGGCTCACCGGGTTCGTGCCCCGGATCGCCTCGGTCATCGCACACCGCGACGCGCCGTTACTCATGCGCTACTACTGGGACACCATCGCCGCGTGTGTGCCACCCGACACGATCCTTGCGGCGATCGGCGCGGCCGGCTTCGCGGACGCGCATCGGCGCGTCGACCTCGGGATATTCTCAGCCTACCGCGCGCGCAAGCCCGGCTAAACGTCAGGAACCGGGCGGCAGGGACTCCGCGGATGCGGATGAGCGCGGCTGGGTCGGCGGCACGCATTCGGCCGATGCGGATGAACCGGGCTGCGCTCGCGCCGCCAGCCACTGGTTCTGCCAGGCGCCCGCCAGCTCCGCCCGAAAGTACTGATCCAACTGCACGATAAATGCACGCACATCGACCGGCGGATCCAGGCGACGCCCGAGTCGCACGCGATAGGCGATCGGCATCGAGGGGCGCCTGAACAGCGACCATCCCTTGCGCGCATATGGGGAATCGGTCTCGATGATAAGAGTCTGAACGGATACGCCGGCTTCCTTGGCGATCATGCCGACGCCGGCTTGCAGCGTGTTGATGGGTGGGTGCGTCGTTCGGGTCCCCTCCGGAAACAACAACACAATTCCGCCGCGGCGCAGCTCCGCCACCGCCTCGTGAATCATCCGCCGGGGCGGGTCGTGCCGAATGTAGCGCGCGAGACGCGCCCCCGCGCCTAGAAACACGTTGTTCATCAGCGCGGACTTCATCACACACGCCACCCGCGGCTCGTGTGCGATGATCAGGAGCGCGTCGATCAGGCTGGGGTGATTCGGCGCGAGGACCACCGGCGGACCCTCGCGTAGCACCGACAGCGCGCGCAGATCGAGCCGGTAGGCGCCCATCAGGATCAGCGTCCACACGTACAGGCGAAAGCCCAGCAGGATCCCGAGCCGCCCGCAGCGTCGTCCCGGCCCCGGAGGCAACACCAGCAGCAAGGGCAGCGCGACTAGCGTCCACGACAGGCAGATGCCACCGAGGAGCGTCAGTGACGTAAGCAGTATCAGCGTTTCGACGACGTGCCGCAGCCGCGTAATCATGGTGCGCTGCTCGTCCCGGGAGCGTCAGGGCGCGTTGTTAGGCGGCATTGTGTTCATGACTGACATAACTTGCAAACTGAGAACGTCGCCCATAAGCACGAAATCCCATGAGCGCGACAGCATCTGGAGAATACTCCAACTCGGCAACATGAGTCAGATGGCCCGTCCAACTGCGCCATAAGCGTGACCGTCAGGCTTCCGCGAGGGGCGGGTGCCCAGGTAGGCGTGTCCCGTCCTCGGTGAGTAGCACCGCCCGAAGGTGTAGCCCAAGAAGTCGAACGTCTCATCCGGCACGCGACACACTCGGGTCTTCTCCTCGTTCACGGCCAGCTTGATCTGCGCCATCAGTGATCGCATTGCCTCGAGGGCTAACGCCAGACGATCGACAAAGTCACCACGATCGGGTCGGCGCTGGCCCAGCCGGTGTCGGTGCGCATCATCTGACCGCCTTTATTCGATGCGAACCAGTGCACGTCTGCATTCATCTCCAGGCGTGGCGCGATGCTCCAGGCCGCGCCCACTTCCGCCATGACGCCGAAGGAGCGCCGTGTCTGGCTAGAAGCCGTGAAACCCAGGCAGGCGGTGGAGGGATCGAGATATCGCCCGCGATTGATACCGAAGGAGGCATAGGGGCGAAACGCGGTGTCGGCCCGGAAGTAACGCCGCGCGACCAGAATCTCCGGGCGGGCCCAGTCACGCTTCTCGGCTACGATCCGCACGCCATCGATACCGACCAGCTTGGTCAGGAAATCGGCGACCGACTGCCTGGCGGCCTCGGTGGGCTCTAGGATGAAACGGCTGCTTGGGTTGAATCGATCCGTGAAGGTCAAGGCCTGAGTCAGCGCCACCGGCATCGGTGGGGTTATCACCCCGGTCGCCACGCCGGCGTTGGGCGAGGCCGCTGTGGCCTGAGCAGTGCTGAGCGGACCCATGAGGATGGCGAGGAGTGCAGCGAGCGCTTTCACAGCGGTTTCTCCCGTGATGGCCTGTCCATGGGTAACGCGAGAACTCGCGTCTCGCCGGCTCAGGGCTACCGCTTCAGGAACCGGAAGGCGGCCGGCGCGTCGGAAAGGCCGGCCAATCCCCGCCCGAATTCCCAAACATGAGACTGTCCTGAGGCGAAACCGATGCGCCACATTCACGGCAAGCCGCCGATGGACCTCGGTTAGAGGGTCCGAATAGACGAGTTTGGGCGTCTAGGCTTCCTGGCCGCCTCGTGCCGTGCGAGCGACTGCGCTCGGGTTTGCGACGGCCGTTTCTCGCGCCCGCCGCCCTGCGGCGATTTGGCGTAGGCAATCTGATGGGGATGTTCGGTGGGGTCTGCGCCCTTGGCTGGCTGATCTCTCTGGCACTCGCTCCGGAGACTCGGCGACTCGTCCGGCGGAACCTCAAGACAGGCGATCTCGCTGCCAAGGGCGCCGGGGCTTTTGTCGCTGACGGACGCGGCGCCGCAGCATGCGCCCTCCACCCTCGCCCCAGGGGCGGTTGAGCCGGTTCTGCCTCCTTTGCCGCGTCGTCAATTGGGCACTGGTGTTTGTCGGTGCCCGCCGAGAGTCGCCGCAAGTCCGCGGCAATTCTCCCTGACCGCGAGATTCCATGTCACGAGGACCTGAGTGTGATGAAAACGAATATCAGCAAGCTCACCGGCTTCCTACTCGTCATGGCAGCTCTTCTTGCGGCGCCGACTGATCGCGCTAAGGCAGCGGAGCTCAGCGCGCCCATGATCTACGTCGATGCGCCTGTTGCGGATGCACCAGTGAATTCCCCCGTTCAGGTAACTCTGCACTTCGAAGCGCCAAATGGATCGGAGATTGACGTCGCGTCCTTCCAGGTTCTGTACCGGTTCGGGATCTTCAAAAAGGACATCACCAAACAGATCCTTCGGTTCGTTACGCTGACGTCAACAGGCCTTACGGGGTCCACTCCCCCGGACCTACCGCCCGGACTGCACACTCTGATCATCCGAATCCGCGATACGCAGCACCGCTTGGGCGAGCAGATACTGAGCCTTCGCGTTGACAGGTAAGCACCGCGCCGTGCCCGTTTGCGCCGTAACTGTGCTTTGCAGAGTACTAACGAGCGCCCCGACGACCCGCATCGTGGGCATCCTCGGGAGTCTCTTTGCCTTGCTGGGCCTCGTCACATTCCTGCTGCCCGAGAGCCTGCAGAACATCGCCCTCGGGTGCGGGTTCGGTGGGCTGCATCTGGCTTTCGGCATGCCAGGTACGTGACCTGCACCAAGTCGTTCGACGGCCGCCGGCCCAAGTCCGTCTATCGGCTGACCGCGGCAGGACGCGCGGCGCTCAACCGCTGTCTCGACCATGTGGAAGCGGTCATCAAGGCGACGCGGAGGGGCTGATTTTTTGTACCTTGCAGCCCGCGCTCGCGTGGCTCTCGCGCTCGTTCCGCAATCGGGACACAATTCCGCTCATGACACTCGTTCTCGCGGAATTCTCCGCTCCCTGGAGCCGCTCGGTGCGCGTGGCCACCGTAGCGTCGGTCGCGGGGCTCTCGGTGATGGTGCTGGCGGGCGTGTTCGCGGGGCCGCAGCAGCTCGCGGTGTGGCGGGGGGCGCTGGTCGGTGTGCCGCTCGTGGTGCTCCTCGCCACCTTGCCCTTCATGGTGCGTGGCTATGTGCTCACGGAGAGGCATATCGAGGTGCGGCGCCTCGGGTGGAGGTCGCTCCTGCCGCTCGCGGGGCTCGTCGCGGTGACGGGCGAGCCCGAGGGACTCTCCGGCTCGGTGCGACTGTTCGGCAACGGCGGACTGTTCGGCATCAGCGGCTGGTTCTGGAATCGCCGGATCGGGCGCTTTCGCGCCTATGCGACGGATCCGGGGCGTGTGGTGCTGCTGCGCTATCGCGACGGGAGCCAGGTGGTGGTGACCCCGCACGACGTGCAGCATTTCATCGTGCGGGTGAAGACGCTCGCGAAAATGAGCAGCGAAGCCCGCGCGCCATGACGACTCCGGCGCCGATCGTCACGGTCAGCGGACTCAGCAAGACCTACGCGAGCGGCCTCGAGGCCCTGAAGCGCATCGACCTCACGATCCATCGGGGCGAGATCTTCGCGCTGCTCGGACCGAACGGCGCGGGCAAGACAACCCTGATCAACATCATCTGCGGCATCGTCACCCCGAGCGAGGGGACGGTGCTCGCCGACGGTCACGATATCGTGCGCGATTATCGCGCCGCCCGCAGCAAGATCGGACTCGTGCCGCAGGAGCTGCACACCGACGCCTTCGAGAGCGTCTGGGCCACCGTCAGGTTCAGTCGCGGGCTGTTCGGAAAGGCTCCCGATCCGGCCCACTGCGAGCACGTGCTGCGCGAGCTCTCGCTGTGGGACAAGAAGGACTCGAAGATCATGACGCTCTCCGGAGGCATGAAGCGGCGCGTGATGATCGCCAAGGCCCTCTCCCACGAGCCTCGCATCCTGTTTCTCGACGAGCCGACCGCCGGGGTCGACGTCGAGCTGCGCCGGGGCATGTGGCAGATGGTGCGTGGGCTGCGCCAGAGCGGAGTCACCATCATTCTGACCACACACTACATCGAGGAGGCGGAGGAGATGGCCGACCGCATAGGCGTGATCAACCGCGGCGAGCTGATCGTGGTCGAGGACAAGGCCGCACTCATGCGCAAGCTCGGCAAGAAGCAGCTCACCCTGCAACTGCAGCGGCCGCTCGCACAGATACCCCGGGAGCTCTCCGCGTACCCTCTCGAGCTGACGGACGAGGGGCGCACACTGCTCTTCACCTTCGACGCGCACCGAGCCGAGACCGGGATCGCCGCTCTCCTCAGGCGCCTCGGCGAGCTCGACATCGATTTCAAGGACCTGCATTCGAGCGAGACCTCCCTCGAGGACATCTTCGTCGATCTCGTGCGGGCGCGCGCATGAACGTGCACGCGATCCGCGCCATCTACGTCTTCGAGATGGCGCGCACCTTCCGCACGCTGATGCAGAGCATCGCCTCGCCGGTGCTGTCGACTTCGCTCTATTTCGTCGTGTTCGGCGCCGCCATCGGCAGCCGCATGGGCGCCGTCGACGGCGTCAGCTACGGCGCCTTCATCGTCCCCGGGCTCGTCATGCTGTCGCTGCTCACCGAAAGCCTCGGGAATGCGTCCTTCGGCATCTATCTGCCGAAATGGTCCGGCACGATCTTCGAGCTCCTGTCGGCGCCCGTGTCGTACATCGAGGTGCTGTGCGGCTACGTGGGCGCCGCGGCCACGAAATCCGTGCTGCTCGGCGTGCTGATCCTGGTGACGGCGCGCCTGTTCGTCCCCTATGGAATCGCTCACCCCCTCTGGATGGCGGGCTTTCTCGTGCTGACGGCGGTGACCTTCAGTCTGCTCGGGTTCATCATCGGGGTGTGGGCCGGGAGCTTCGAGCAGCTCCAGGTCGTGCCGCTCATGGTCATCACGCCGCTCACCTTCCTCGGCGGGGCGTTCTACTCGGTGAGCATGCTGCCTCCGATCTGGCAGAAGATCACTCTCTTCAACCCGGTCGTCTATCTCATCAGCGGATTCCGGTGGAGCTTCTACGGAATCTCCGACGTCAACGTCCTCGTGAGCACCGGCGCCACGCTCGCCTTTCTCGCG
>MNCZ01000076.1 GCA_001914695.1 Gammaproteobacteria bacterium 13_2_20CM_66_19
CAAGCAGTGCGGCCGGCAGGAGCCACGCGCGCCGGTCGTCGGCGTGGCGACTCCTCTTCATGCGGGTCCTGCGCGAGGACATCTTGAATTGGAACTATAGCACTGGGATCCTGCGATCAACGTCATGCGCGTACTTGCGATCGAGTCCTCCTGCGATGAGAGCGCCGCTGCGGTGCTGGATGCGCGCGCGGGGCTGCTCGCGCACGAGCTCTTCAGCCAGGTCGAGCTGCATCGCCCCTACGGCGGCGTCGTGCCGGAGCTGGCCTCGCGCGACCATGTCAGGCGGCTGCTGCCGCTGGTGCGCCGTGCGCTCGAAAGCTCGGGAAGCGCCGCGCGGGACATCGACGGGGTCGCCTACACCGCAGGCCCCGGGCTCATCGGGGCGCTCCTGACCGGTGCCGCGCTCGCGAGGAGTCTCGCCTACGCGTGGGGCGTCCCCGCCGTCGGCGTGCATCATCTCGAGGGACATCTGCTCGCCCCGCTCCTCGAGCCCGATCCGCCTCCCTTCCCGCACGTGGCGCTCCTGGTATCCGGCGGCCACACGCTCCTGATCGAGGTCACGGCGCTCGGGCAGTACCGGGTGCTTGGCGCGAGCCGCGACGACGCGGCCGGGGAGGCCTTCGACAAGACTGCCAAGCTCCTCGGGCTCCCCTATCCCGGCGGGCCGCAGCTCGCGGAGCTCGCCGCGCACGGGACCGCCGGCGCCCTGAGCTTCCCGCGGCCGATGCTCGATCGCGCCGGGCTCGAGTTCAGCTTCTCCGGGCTCAAGACCGCGGTACTCCATGCGCTGCGTGGCCGTCCGCTGACGGAGCAGCTCCGCGCGGACGTGGCGCGCGCCGTCGAGGAGGCGATCGTCGAGACCCTCACGGCCAAGGCGCTGCGCGCGCTCGACTACACCGGGCTCGAGGCGCTGGTGGTGTCCGGAGGCGTGAGCGCCAACCGGTCCCTGCGCTCCAGCCTCACCGCGGCCGCGGCCCGCCAGGGTGCCCGCGTCTACTATCCGCGCATCGAGTTCTCGACCGACAATGCGGCGATGATCGCGGTCGCGGGGCTCGAGCGTCTCGAGGCCGGCCAGCACGACGGCCTCGCCATCGAGGCGCGCGCGCGCTGGCCGCTCGAATCGCTCCCCGGAGTGAGGGCCGCATGAGCGACCCGCGCGCCGGCGACCGGATCTTCCTGCACGGGCTGACCGCCGAGTGCATCATCGGGTTCATCGACTGGGAGCGCCGCGTCAGGCAGACGGTGGTGCTCGACATCGAGCTGCCGGTGGATTGCACCCGAGCCGCGACCAGCGACGAGGTCGCCGCCACGCTCGACTACAAGCGCGTGGCGAAGCGGGTGCTGGCGTACGTCGCGGCCTCCGAGTTCAAGCTGGTCGAGACCCTCGCGCACCGCGTGGCGCTGCTCATACTCGAGGAGTTCGCCGTCGACTGGGTGCGCATCTCGCTCAACAAGCCCGGCGCGGTGCGCCACTCGCGCGACGTGGGCGTCGTGATCGAGCGCACGCGCGCGGACCTCGTGTCCGCCGCGCCGCCGCCGGCGGACCGGACCTGACGCGGTGCCCGAGGTCTATGTCGCCGCCGGCAGCAACGTCGCGCCCGAGGAGAATCTCGCTCGGGCGGTAGCGGAGCTCGCGCGCGAGTTCCCCGGCGCGCGTTTCTCGCCCTGGTACCGCAACCGCGCCGTGGGCTTCGAGGGCGACGACTTCATCAACCTGGTCACAGGCTTCAGCACCGCGCTGCCGGTGCCTCAGGTGCTCGAGCGGCTGCATGCGATCGAGACCGCGTGCGGGCGGGGGCGCGCGGCCCCGCGCTGGGCGCCGCGCACGATGGACTTGGACGTGCTGCTCTACGGGGATCTGGTGTGCCATGAGCCGGGGCTCGAGCTGCCGCGCCCGGATCTGCTGAAGCGCGCCTACATGCTCGGCCCGCTCGCGGCGCTCGCGCCCGAGGTGGTGCACCCGGTCGCAGGGCTCACCATCGGCGAGCTCTGGCGACGATTCGACCGGGCCGCCCACCCGCTCGAGCCGCTCACCAGCCGATGCTGCGACCCCCATCCACCGCGAGAACCTGGCCCGTGACATACGGCGCCGCGGTGGCGAAGAACACGCAGGCGCGCGCCACATCCTCGGGGGCGCCGAGGCGCTTCAGCGCCGTGCGGGCGGTGATCTTCGCCTGCAGTGCCTCGTCGAGCCCCTCGTCGGGCCACAGGACCGGTCCCGGGGCCACCGCATTCACGCGCACGTGCGGCCCGAGCTCGCGCGCCAGGGACCGGGTGAGCATGATGAGCCCGGCCTTGGCGAGGCTGTACACCGGATAGCGGCGCAGGGGCCGCAGTCCATGGATGTCCGCCACATTGACAATGAGTCCGCGCCGCGCGTGGAGGGAGGCCGCTGCGGCCTGCGCGAGGAACAGCGGCGCCTTGAGGTTGGTGCCGACGAGATCGTTCCAATCCATCTCGGCGATGTTGCCCATCGGGGTCGGATAGAACGTCGAGGCGTTGTTGACGAGAATGTCGAGGCCGCCGAAGGCGCGCGTCGCGGCCGCCACCAGCCCCGGCAGCCTCGCCGTCTCGAGCAGATCGCACTCCGCGAGCGCCGCCGAGCGCGGGCGCACGCCGTTCAGCTCCGCCGCCAGGGCGGCCGCGTCGTCCGCGGAACTCCGGTAGTGCAGCAGCACATCCGCGCCGGCGGCATGGAGCGCCCGCGCGATGCTCGCGCCGACCCGGCGCGCGGCGCCGGTGACGAGCGCCGCCTTGCCGGTGAGCGCGCTGCCGGCGGTCGCGGCGCCCGCCGGCGGATCGGGGATGTCGGGCTCCATGGGGGACGAGTATGAGCGCATCCGGGTTACGCTCAACCCTCCCGCCGCTGTCGGCCGAGGAAGAGCGCCACAGCCGCGCGCTCGCTGCGCACATGCGCGCGGAGCTCGTCTGCGCAGGCGGCTGGCTGTCGTTCGAGCGCTTCATGGAGCTCGCTCTCTACACGCCCGGCCTCGGGTACTACAGCGCGGGCAGCGCCAAGATCGGCCCGGGCGGGGACTTCGTGACCGCTCCCGAGGTGTCGGCTCTGTTCGGCCGCTGCCTGGCGCGCCAGTGCGCGGAGATTCTCGAGCACACCGGCGCGGAGATTCTCGAGCTCGGGGCCGGCACCGGGCGGATGGCCGCGGAGCTTCTCGGCGCGCTCGCCGCGCTGGGCGTGACGCTCGAGCGCTACGCGATACTCGAAGTCAGCGCCGATCTCGCCGAGCGCCAGCGCCGGCGCCTCGCAGGGCTGCCTCAGGCGCTGCGCGAGCGCGTCGTGTGGCTCGAGCGGCTGCCGGAGACGCCGCTCGAGGGAATCATCATCGCCAACGAGGTGGCGGATGCGCTCCCCTGTCGTCGCTTCCTTTGGCACGAAGGGAAGCTCAGGGAGCTCGGCGTCGCGCTGGCCGGGCAGGGCGCGGCGGGCGAGGAGGCGATCGCCTTCCGCGAGCAGCCCGCCGCCCCGGACGCCGCGCTCGCGCGCGAGTGCGCGCGACTCCTCGCCCCGCTCGGCGAGGCGCTGCCGGACGGTTACGCCTCCGAAGTCTCTCTGCGCCTCGGGCCCTGGATCGCAGCGCTCGGCGAGTGTCTCGGGCGTGGCGTGCTGCTGCTCGCCGACTATGGACTCCCTCGCCGGCACTACTACCATCCCGAGCGCGCCGGCGGGACGCTCCGCTGTCATTTCAAACAGCGCGCGCACGACGATCCCTACATCAATCTCGGTGTGCAGGACATCACCGCGTGGGTCGATTTCACGCGGGTCGCGGAGGCGGCGGCGGCGGCGGATCTCACCGTCGGCGGCTTCGCGACCCAGGCGGCGTTTCTCCTCGCCCTGGGTCTCGAGGGCCTCGTGGCCCAGGCCGACGACACCGTGCAGCGCGCGCGCCTCGCGGGGGAGGCACGGCGCCTCATCATGCCGGAGGAGATGGGCGAAGCATTCAAGTTCATGGCGCTGACGCGCGGCTACGACGCCCCGCTCAGCGGTTTTGCTCTGCAGGATCTCTCCCGCCTGCTGTGATATCGCAGCTCGCCGGTTAAGATGGCGCCCCACAGCCCGGGGGTCGAACGAGGTCGAGCCGCGTGTCCGACACTCTCAACACCGTGATTCTCGGCATCATCGAGGGCATCACCGAGTTCCTGCCGATCTCGAGCACCGGGCATCTGCTCATCGCCGAGCAGTGGCTGGGGGAGCGCTCGGAGCTGTTCAACGTGGCGATCCAGTCGGGCGCGATTCTCGCGATCGTGCTCATTTACTGGCGCCGCCTGCTGAATCTCCTGACGCGCTTCAACGAGCCGGCCCACCGCGACTACCTGGCGAAGCTCACCGTGGCCTTCCTGATCACCGCGGTGGGGGCTTTTCTCGCGACCCGCCTCGGATGGAAGCTGCCGGAGTCCGTGGTACCGGTGGCGCTGGCGACCCTCATCGGCGGGATCCTGATCCTCGTCATCGAGCGTTACGTCGCGGGCAAACCCGCGAGCGCCACGGTGACCTGGAACGTCGCGTTCTGGGTAGGACTGTGCCAGATCCTGGCGCCGGTCTTTCCCGGCGCCTCCCGCTCCGGGTGCACCATCTTCGCGGCCATGCTCGCAGGTCTCACGCTGCGTCCCGCGGCGACCGAGTTTGCGTTCCTCGTCGGGATCCCGACCATGTTCGCCGCCACCGGCTACGAGCTCCTCAAGGTGCGCGGCCGCAGCGCCGGCGAGGACTGGCCAGCGCTCATCATCGGTTTCGTGGTGTCGCTGGTGGTGGCGTTCATCGCGGTGAAATGGCTGCTGCGCTACGTGCAGTCGCACCGCTTCACGATCTTCGCCTGGTACCGCATCGTGCTCGGATCGATCCTGCTGGCGTTGGTGATGCAGGGAGCCCTGCGCTGACGGGCGCTTCGTAAGGGCATCACGGCGGCGCGCGCGCGCCGTCCTTCACCGCGCTGACGGCGGCGAGGCGGCGCCGGCGCACCTCCTCACCGATCCTCGGGCCGGGGAGGCCCCTGCGATCATCCTCCGACAGAGTGACCGCGGCTGCGGCCTCGAGCGCCGCGCGGAGGTAGCCCGCCTGCGGATAGGGCTCGCCTTCCCGGCCGGCGCGCCCGCGGGCATCCGCCTCGCACGCGAGCAGGAGCTCCGTGAAGCGCTCGGAGCGGCGGAAGGCGTCACAGTCCTCGAGCAGCGTCAGGACCGTTGCCGGCTTGAGCTCCGCGGCGCGGTGCACCAGCGTATGGTGACGCGCGGCGAGGACCGCGAGCTCGCGATAGGCGTTCGGAACCTTGAGCCGCGCGCAGAGCGCCTCGATCAGCGGCACGCCGGCGGCCTCGTGCCCGTGATGGCTCGGCCAGCGCTCGCGCGGCGTGCGCGCCTTGCCGAGGTCATGGGTGAGAGCCGCGAAGCGCACGGCGTTGGAGGCGCCGAGCTGCGCCGCCGTTCGCACCGCCAGTAAGACGTGCACGCCCGTGTCGATCTCGGGGTGCCAGCGCGGCGGCTGCGGCACGCCATGGAGCGCGTCGATCTCCGGAAAGATCACCGCCAGCGCGCCGCAGGCGCGCAGCGTCTCGAAGAACACCTCCGGACGCGACTCACCGAGCGCGCGCTCGGTCTCCTGCCAGGCGCGCTCGGCCACCAGAGCCCCGGCTTCTCCCGCCTCGGTCATCCGCCGCATGAGCTGCAAGGTCTCGTCGGCCACGCGGAAGCCGAGCCCGGCGTAGCGCGCCGCGAAGCGCGCCACGCGCAGGATGCGCACCGGATCCTCCACGAAGGCGTCCGACACGTGGCGCAGCACGCGCGCCGCGAGGTCCGCCTGCCCGCCATAGGGATCGATGATCTCGCCACCCGGGCTCTCGGCCATCGCGTTGATGGTGAGGTCGCGGCGCCTGAGATCCTCCTCCAGGGTCACCTCGGGTGAGGCCTGCGTGGTGAAGCCGCGGTAGCCGGGGGCGACCTTGCGCTCGAGCCTCGCGAGCGCGTACTCCTCGTGTGTCTCGGGGTGCAGGAACACCGGAAACTCGCGCCCCACCGGCAGGTAGCCGGCGCGCTCGAGCTCCTCGGGAGTGGCGCCGACCACGACCCAGTCGCGCTCGCGCACCGCAACTCCCAGCAGCCGGTCCCGGACCGCGCCGCCGACCAAGTAGACTTGCATGGTGCGCATGGTAACCGAGACCGCCGCACGCGGCGCGCGCGACCCGGGAGACGCCGCAGGTGTTGTGCGCGGCGTGCGCGCGCTGCTGCTCGGCGCGGCCTGCGTGCTGCTCTCGGGCTGCGCGACGCCCTATCTGCTGCAGGCGGCGAGCGGCGAGTGGCAGCTTCTGCACCGGCGCGTGCCGATCGATTCACTGCTGGCCGATCCGCGCACGCCGCCGGCGCTGCGCGGGCATCTCGAGGAGGTGCGCGCCGCACGCGAGTTCGCCGCGCGCGAGCTTCACCTGCCGGACAACGCGAGCTACCGCAGCTACGCCGACATCGGGCGTCCCTACGTGGTGTGGAACGTGGTCGCGGCGCCCGAGTTCTCGGCGGAGCCGAAGCGCTGGTGCTTCCCCGTAGCCGGCTGCGTCGCCTACCGCGGCTACTTCCACGAGCGCCGCGCCCGCGAGTTCGCGGCTGCGCTCGCGGTGCGCGGGTTCGACGTCGCGGTCGACGGCGTGCCCGCCTACTCGACGCTCGGCCGCTTCGCGGACCCCGTCCTCTCGAGCATGCTCCGCTACGGCGACGACGAGCTGGCCGCGACCATCTTCCACGAGCTCGCGCACCAGCTGCTGTACGTGCGCGATGACTCGCAGTTCAACGAGGCCTTCGCCAGCACGGTGGAGGATGAGGGACTCGAGCGCTGGCTCAGGCACCTGGGCGCAGGAGAGCGGCTGCAGCAGCTGCGCGAGCGAGACGCCGATGCCGCGGCGTTCGCGGACCTCATGGCGCAGGCGCGCTCGCGCCTGGCGCGACTCTACGCCTCGGGTGCGCCGCGCGTTGAGATGCGCGCACGCAAGGCGGAAGTCCTGGCAGGGCTCGCCGGGAAGATGCGCGCGCTCGAGCAGCGGCGGGGCGTCACCTACCCGCTGTACGAGGATTGGATCGCCGCGGGCCTCAACAACGCGCGGCTCGCCTCGGTGTCCACCTACTACGGATGCCTTCCGGGCTTCAGGCGGGTGCTGGCGGAGTCGGGCAACGACCTCGCGCGCTTTTACGCCGCGGTCCGTGAGCTCTCACGCCTGCCGCGCACCGAGCGCCACGCACGGCTGTGCGTCGCGCTGGATCAACCGGCCGGGAGCTGATCGTGCCGGGGACGCGACTTCAGAGGTACGCGGGCAGCACCGCGAGCATCGGCTGCGGGATGATGCCGAGCCTGCGGCAACCGTCGTCGCGGCATACGGCATCGACGCTGAGCGAGCGGAAGTTGTCGAGTGTAAAGGGCTTCCCGGGCAGCACGCCCATCACCAGGCCCTGCAGCCGCGCGATCGCATCGGGCAGCGGCACGATCCGGCAGGGCAGACGCGCAACCCGGGCCGTCAGGCGCACGATCTCCTCGAGCGTCATGACCTCGGGGCCGCACAGCTCGTAGATCTCACCGGCGCTGGCGTGCATGCCGAGCGCGCGCAGGAAGGCTTCGGCGACGTCGTACACGCAGATCGGTGCGAAGCGCGCCCGCGCGCGCGCCAGCGGCAGAACGCCCGCCGTGAGGCGCAGCAGCTCCGCGAAGCGGTTGGTGAGAGTGTCCCGGGGTCCGAAGATCACCGAGGGACGGAAGCTCGTCACCCCGGGCTCGGCGCGGGTCGCCTCGGAATGCGGCGGGGCGCGCAGCCGCGCTTCCGCGGCCGCCTTGGAGCGCAGGTAACGGCTCGGGGCTTGGCCGTCCGCGCCGAGCGCGCTCATGTGCAGCACGCGCCGCACCGCCGCCGTGCGTGCCGCCGCCATCACCTTGGCGGCGAGCTCGGTGTGCACCATGTCGAAGCTCGCGCCGCGGCGCGGATTCAGGATGCCGATGAGATTGACGACCGCGTCGCAGCCGGCGAACAGCTGGCTCAGTACGCGCGGCTCGTGCACGTTCGCGACCGAGAGCTCCACCGTGTCGAGCACGCGCAGCTGCTCGGCGCGGGCTAAGCTCCGCGTGGGCACGCGCACCCAGTGTCCCGCGCGCACGAGCCGGATTACGAGCTCGGTGCCCACGAAGCCGCTGCCGCCGAGCACACAGACGTTCACATCGCTCCCTTGCCGGTCTACCGCCGGTTCAGCGCGCCTCACCGCCGGCTCTCAGCGCAGCGGGATCAGCAGGACCGTGTTGCCGCGGCGCACTTCGAGCACCAGCACCGCGGTGCCCTTGGCGCGCTCGCGCAGCTCGCGCAGGTTCCCGACGCGCCCGCGATTCGCTCCCACGATCACATCGTCCGCCCGCAGCCCCGCCTGGGCGGCGGCGCTGCCGGGCTCGATGCTGCGCACCAGCGCCCCGCTCGCGTCGGGCGCGTCGACGAGCGTCGCGCCCTCGAAGGCCTTGTGGATGCTCGCCGGACCGCCCGCGAGCTCGGCGGCGGGATCGGCGATCACCGCGGTGACGCGCATCGGCTTGCCGTCACGCACCAGGCCGATGTCCACCTTGTCGCCGACCCGCAGCAGGCCGATGGTATTGCGCAGCTCGCTGTTGGACTTCACGTTCTGGCCGTTGATGGTGGTGATCACATCCCCGGCGCGGATCCCGGCCTTGTCGGCCGGCGACCCATCGACCACCTGCGACACCAGCGCGCCCATGGCGCTGCTGAGACCGAGCGAGTGGGCGATGTCCGGGGTGACGCTGTATATGCTCACGCCGAGCTGGCCGCGCTTGACCGAGCCGAACTTGATCAGCTGCTCCATGACGCTGCGAGCCATGTTCACCGGGATCGCGAAGCCGATGCCGATGTTGCCGCCGGTGCGCGAGAGTATCGCGGTGTTGATCCCGATCAGCTCGCCGCGCAGGTTCACCAGCGCGCCGCCGGAGTTGCCAGGATTGATCGAGGCGTCGGTCTGAATGAAGTCCTCGAAGCCGTTGGGGTTGATCCCCGAGCGCGACAAGCCGCTGATGATCCCTGAGGTCACGGTGTGCTGCAGACCGAAGGGATTGCCGATCGCCACCACGAAGTCGCCGACCTCGGACTTGGCGGAGTCGCCGAGCGCGACCTGCGACAGGCCCTCGGGCTTGACCTTGAGAACCGAGACGTCGGAGTCCGCGTCGCTCCCGACCACCTCGGCCTTGAGATCACGCCCGTCCTGAAGCGTCACGGTGATCTCGTTGGCATTCTCCACGACGTGCGCATTCGTGAGGACGTAACCGGCCTTGGCGTCGACGATCACGCCCGAGCCGGCGCTCTGGAACGGCCGCTCGCGCGTGCCACCCTCGGGCGGCGCGTCGAAGAAGCGGCGGAAGAAGGGATCATCGAAGAGCGGGTTCTGGGGACCCCGCTCGCGGACGGTGCCGCGGGTGGCGATGTTGACGACCGCCGGGGAGACCTTCTTGATCATCGGCGCGAGCGTCGGCAGCGGCGTGTCGCCGACTGGCGGCGTCGCAGCCGCAAGCGCCGCGGGCGCGAGCGCCACGAGCAGGGTCAGGAGAAACTCAGGTCTCATGCCCTGGAAATTCTAGCCCACGGGCATCGCCCCTGGGCTCTGTTCGAGTCGGAAGCAGGCAGCCGGGGAAGCCGGCAGCGCGATGAAAGCGCTCCCGGCCGACCCCGACCGTATTTTTCGTGTCTCAGGCAGCCTGCACGGCGATGCGCCGCGGCTGCTCCTGCGGGCGCTTCGGGATGGAGATCTCCAGCACCCCGTTCACGTGGCTTGCCTTGATCGCCTCGGCATCCGCGCTCTCGGGAAGCGTGAAACGGCGCAGGAACGTGCCCGAGGCACGCTCGACGCGCTCGTAGCCGTCGCCGGACGACTGCTTCTGCGAGCGGCGCTCGCCGCGCACCGTCAGCACGCCCTTCTCGGCGGTGACGTTGATGTCTTTGGCCTCGACGCCCGGCAGGTCGGCGACTACGACGAAGCGCTCGGCTTCCTCGCGAATGTCGACGTGCGGGATCCAGCTGACGCTCGGCGAAGGCGCATCCTCGGGGGTCTCGCCCAGGGCGCGCTCGAATTGCCGCTGGAAGCGGCTCAAGAGCGTCCAGGGCTCGTAACGAACAATGGTCATAGCGGCGTTCCTCATTGAATAGTGAAGTTGGAAACAAAGCGCAAAGCCTGCGCGGGTTGCACACGATGTGCGGCTCGCGGGCTGCCCTTTCAAGGGCTGCGGCGGCTCGATGTCCCGAGGTTGAGTCGGCGGAGCTCAGGTGCTTGGATGTGAGCAGGTCATGCCGCACCGGGACGTCCGCGGTCGGAGCAC
>MNCZ01000035.1 GCA_001914695.1 Gammaproteobacteria bacterium 13_2_20CM_66_19
TCCGCCCCAGGGCAGAATGAGCGTCGCCAGGCCGAGCAGCAGCAGCTTGAGGCGCAGGGACATAGGGGCGGTGCGTCATTCCACCCAGCGGTAACCCATGCCGTAGACCGTCTGCACGGCGTCGAACTCCGGATCGATGCTCTGGAACTTGCGCCGGATGCGCTTCACGTGCGAGGTGATGGTGTTGTCGTCGAGCACCACGTTGGCCGCGTCCATGAGCTGCTGGCGGTTGCGCACGTGCCCGGGGTGGCGCGCGAGTGCGTGCACGATCCAGAACTCCGTGAGCGAGAGCAGCACCACGCGGGCGTCCCACTGCGCCTGCATGCGCTCGGTATCGAGGGTGAGCGGTCCGCGGCGCATGATCTCGCCCGGCGTCTCGGGCCTGCGCAGCGCATCCACGCGGCGGAACAGCGCGTTCACCCGCGCCAGAAGGTGTGGGAGGCTCAGGTCCTTGGTGAGGAAATCGTCCGCACCCAGACGCAGCCCCGACACCGCATCGAGCTCGCTGTCGCGCGCGGTGAGGAAAATGATCGGCAGCTCCGCAGACAGCGCCCGCAGCCGCCGGCACAGCTCGAAGCCGCCCTCGGGCTCCTCCTCGAGAGAGATGTCGATGATCGCCAGATCCGGCAGCCGCGCGGCGAAGGCGCTGATCGCCTGTGCGCGGTTGGAGTAGGTGCGCACCGCGTAGCCCTCGCGGGTGAAGGCGGCCGCGTAGTTGTCACGGATCGCCGGCTCGTCCTCGACAATGGCGATGAGTCGCTTCATGGTGAGCTAAAGGCTACAGGCTGCGCGCGGGGCGTAATAGCGCATGGGCATCACTTTTTCGCCGCGAAACACCGCGATCCATCCCCGGTTCATCTGCCATTTTGCGCCACGATTTATCGCGGCCGCGCCCGTTTTGCGCCCCGGAGCCTCCCCTGGGCCGTGGCGAAATGATCCCGTAGTCACCGATACGGGAGAGCCCCATGACCGCGCGCCCGCCCCGCCGGCGCGACCCGGCCACTCGAGGCGAGATCATCGCCAACTGGCTGGCGCTGCTCGCCCTCCTCGCGCTCGGCATCGTCTGGCCGGGCGAGGAGGCGGGGAGCGTCGGCGCGCACAGCGCGCGCGCCCTGCGACCGCCGGCGGCCGCTGGGAGAGGTGCGCCCCTCGACCGCCACGCCCTCGCGGGCCGCGCTCCGCCGGTGCGGAGCATCCACGGGATAACGTTGGCCCGCCCCGCGTGCGCGCACGAGGATCCGTTCGGGTAACATCTGCCGCTGGCCCTGCCCGCCCCACAAACGGCCGCAGCCGGCCGAATCATCATGGGGGAGGCGCACATGGGCGATGAGATCGTGTTCTACAGCAGCCCGATGTCCCGCGGACGCATCGTGCACTGGATGCTGGAGGAAGTCGGGGCGCCCTACAGGTTCGAGATGGTGAACCTGGAGACGAAGGACCAGAAGAGACCGGAGTATCTGGCGGTGAATCCCATGGGCAAGGTTCCGGCGATCGTCCACCGCGGCACGGTCGTGACCGAGTGCGGAGCGATCTGCGCCTACCTCGCGGACGCCTTCCCCGCCGCACGGCTCGCGCCGCCCCCGGACAGTCCGACGCGGGGCGCCTACTACCGCTGGATGTTCTTCGGAGGAACCTGCGTCGAGGCGGCCGTAATTGACCGCATGTTCGAGCGACCGCCGCCGCCCCGACCCGGTGCGCTGGCATACGGCTGCTACGAGGACATGGTGGCAACGCTCGAGAAAGCTGTCACGCCCGGGCCCTATATCCTCGGCACGCAGTTCACGGCCGCCGACGTCTACATCGGCGCGCAGATCGGCTTCGGGATGATGATGAAGGCTCTCGAGCCCCGCCCGGTCTTTCAGGAGTACCTGAGCCGCGTGCAGCAGCGCCCCGCCCACCGGCGATTCATGGAGCAGACTGAGAAGCTCGCGGCGCAGATGAAGAAGGCGAGCTGAGCCACACGGCGCGCCTGCGCCTCCATTTGAGCGCACCCCGCGCCCGTGCTAGCTTGTGAGCCGGCCGCGCCCGGCCAACACGGGTGTTTGCTTGAAGCAGTCGCAATAAGAATCAAAGCGCGGCGACGCATTCCCACAGCAGGCGCAACGCCGCGCCGCACCTCGAGGGAGACATCATGTTCACGCAACTGATCGACCCGCTCGACAACCTGACGCTCACCTGCCTCGTGGCGCTGGTGCCCGTCGTTTCGCTCCTGGTGATGCTCGCGGTGTTCCGCCTGCCAGCCTGGCTGGCGACGCTCATCGGGTCGATCATCACCTTCGCGCTCGCGCTCTGGGTGTGGAGGATGCCGCTGGATGACGGCGGCCACGCCTACCTCTACGGCGCGGCGACCGGCGTGTGGAACGTCGATTGGATCACCATCTGGGGCATGGTGCTCTTCAACACGCTGGGGGTGAGCGGCGTGTTCGAGAATTTCCGTCGCTGGCTGATCGCGCTCGGCGGCATGGACGTGCGCGTGCAGACCATGCTGTTCGCGTGGGCCTTCGGCGCGCTGCTCGAAGGCCTGGTCGGTTTCGGCTATCCGTGGGCGGTGGTAGCGCCGATCCTGATTTCGCTCGGCATCTCCGACCTCAACGCGATCCGCATCGCGGCTATTGCCAACAACGCGCCGGTCTCCTACGGCGCGCTCGGGGCGCCCATCATCGCGCTTGCCGCCGTGACCGGTTATCCGCTGCTGGCGCTGTCCGGCTCGGTCGGCACCGTGGTCGCGGTGCTGGCGCTGGCGCCACCGTGGGTGCTCTTGTACCTGGTCTCCGGCAAGGAAGGGATGAAAGGCGGCTGGCCGCTCGCCGTGGTCGGCTCGCTCGGCTATATCGCGGGCCAATACCCGGTGGCCCGCTACCTCGGACCGTATCTGCCTGACGTCACCGGCGCCATCGTCTGCTTCGTCGCGCTGCTGGCGCTGCTGAGGGTGTGGCAGCCGAAGACCGTGCTGGGTTACGGCGGTGTACCGGTGAGCGCGGCAACCGCCACGCAGACGCGCGGCCACGGACTGAAGCTCGGCGAGGTGCTGCAGGCGTGGCTGCCGTTTGCCGTGCTGCTGATCGTCGTCGCGGCCTGGACCGGCCCGTGGTCGCCCCTGCCGAAAGTGAGCTGGTTCAAGGCCACGGCGGTCGCCTGCTCCTCGCTCGCGACCAGCTGCCCGACGAAGGGCAACGTGACCGCGGTGTTCAATTTCGCACCCTATATCGGCGGCAGCGCCATCCTGGCCTCGTGGATCATCGTCGCGGTGTTGCTGCTGGCCATGGGCAGGCTCAAAGGTGCTCAGCTCGGCGAAGTTTTCCGGCGTACCTTTCACCAGATGTGGGGTGCCTGCCTGGTCGGGGTCTTCATCTTCGGGCTGGCCTACACCTTCAATTATTCCGGCATGGCGGCCTCGCTCGCCAAGGGCTTCTCCAGCATGGGCACCGCGTTTGTCATCGTCGCGCCGATCCTCGGGTTCATCGGTGTGGCCCTCTCGGGCTCGAATACCTCGACGAATGCCATGTTCGGCAAGTTCCAGGCGCTGGTCGGGGTCCAACTCGGCATGCCGACGCTGCTGTTGCCGACGCTCAACTCGGTGGGCGCGGAGATCGGCAAGCCGGTGGCGCCCCAGACCGCGAGCGTCGGCGTCTCGACCAGCAAGTTCGTGCGCAAGGAAGGGGACGTCATCCGCCACAACATGGGCTGGACCTTCATCCTGCTCGCCTACCTGATCCTCCTCGCGATCGGCTTCTACCTGGTGGCGCCGGCAGTGATGAGTCTGAAATGACGGGGTCGCGCGTCTCGCAGGCCCGAGGTCCGCCAGGGTCACTCGCACCCGAGCAGCTGCCTCGTTCTGTCGAGCTGAGCGGCGATCAGCGCGGCCGCACGAGCGCGGCCGCCGCGCGCAGGAGAGCCATGGCTTCAGCCTGGCTGTCGGGCGGCGACAACCCGCATCAGAACGCGTTGATCCCGGTGAGCTCCCGCCCGATGGTGAGCTGATGGATGGTCTCGGTGCCTTCGTACGTGATGACGCTCTCGAGATTCAGCATGTGGCGGATAGGCACGTACTCGGCGCTGATGCCGGCGCCGCCCAGCATGTCGCGGCAGTCGCGCGCGACGTCGAGCGCCATGCGGCAGTTGTTCCACTTGGCGAGCGAGACGTGCGAGGGTTGCATCGTGCCTGCGTCCTTGAGCCTTCCGAGCTGCAGCGCCAGCAGTTGCGCGGTCGTGATGCGCCGGGCCATCTCGGCGAGCCGAACCTGGATGGTCTGGTTCGCGGCGAGCGGCCGGCCGAAGAGCGTCCGGGTCGCGGTGTAGTCGAGCAGCTGCCTGAAGCACGCCTGCGCGGCTCCGATCACGCCCCAGGCGATGCCGTAGCGCGCCTGCGTGAGGCAGGAGAGGGGACCCTTCAATCCCACCACGCCCGGCAGCACGCGTTCCTCCGGCACCACGACGTTGTCGAAGAACAGCGCCGAGGTGACCGAGGCACGCAGCGAGAACTTGTGCTCGATCTCGGGTGCCGAGAAACCCGGAGTGCCCTTCTCGATGAGGAAGCCGCGGAGACCATCGGGTGTCATCGCCCACACGAGCGCGAGGTCGGCGATCGAGCCGTTGGTGATCCACATCTTCGAGCCGTTCACCACCCAGTCGCCGCCGCGCTTCTTCGCGTGCGTCTTCATGTTGGCGGGATCCGATCCCCCGTGTGGCTCGGTGAGACCGAAGCAGCCGATGAGCTCGCCGCGCGCCATCCGCGGGAGGTAGCGCTGCTTCTGCTCCTCGGAGCCGAAGGCCCAGATCGGATACATGCACAGCGACGACTGCACCGAGACGAAGCTGCGGATGCCGGAGTCGCCGCGCTCGAGCTCCTGGCAGATGAGCCCGTAGCAGATCGCATTCAGCCCGGCGCACTCGTAGCCCGTTAGCGAGGAGCCGAGCAGGCCCAGCGAGGCGAGCTTCGGGATCAGCTCCTTCGGAAAGCGGTGCTCCTCGAAGCAGCGCTGGATGAGGGGCAGCACCTCCGCGTCGACCAGCCGCGCGACCGACTCCTGCACCAGGCGCTCCTCCTCGGAGAGGGCGCTGCGCACGGCGTAGAGATCGAGCGGGTCGAGCGCGGCGGCCGGAGTCCCTGCGGCGGCTGCCGTTGCGCCGGCGGCTGCCGTTGCGCCGGCGGCGTGGGGGGTAGGGGCGGCTTTGGCCACGGGGGCTCTCCTGTCGCGGAACGGGCTACCCTTCAGGAAGGGGCGCGCATGATAGCGAGTATCCGACGCACGAACATCCGCGCAACCGCGGATGACACCCGGGCGGTCGCTGGTGCACCCTTTGTCAGCCATGAAAATCCCCGAGATTCTGATTGTCGAGACCGTTCACCAGCCGGGAAGCCTGGCCAGGGTGCTGCAGGTGATCGCCGATGCGGGCCTCGCGATCGAGCACCTGACGGCGCTGCGGCGCGACCAGGGCAAGACGCTCTGGGAGATCACGGTCGACATGGACGAGGAGGCCGACCGCTCGCTCTACGAGCGCATCGGCCAGTTGCCGATCGCGCGCTTCGTCGGCAAGTCCGACCGGGTATTCAACCGCCACCGCGGCGGCAAGATCCGCACCGTGGCAAGTGCCCCCATCAACACGCAGCAGATGCTGCGCGACGTCTACACGCCGGGCGTCGCGCGGGTGTGCCTCGCCATCCAGAAGGACCCGGCGGCGGCCTGGGAATACACCGCGCTGGGGAGCACCGTGGCCGTCGTCACCAACGGCACCGCGGTCCTGGGGCTTGGCAACATCGGCCCGCTCGCGGGGCTGCCCGTGATGGAAGGCAAGGCGGCGCTCTTTGCCGAGCTCGCCGGGCTCAACGGCGTGCCGGTCCTCCTGACCGAGACCGAGCCGAAACGCGTCGCCGACATCGTGAGCGGCATCGCGAGCTCATTCGGCGCCATCCAGCTCGAGGACTTCGCTGCGCCCGAATGCTTCGAGATCGAGCGGCTGTTGCGCGAGCGGTTGGCCGTACCGGTGCTGCACGACGATCAGCACGGCACGGCGGTGGTGACGCTCGCGGCGCTCATCAACGCCGCGCGCCGCACCGGCATCGATCTTCACGCGAGCTGCGTCGGTCAGATCGGGCTCGGCGCCGCCGGCGCCGGCATCGTGCGTCTGCTGCGCGCGTACGGCGTCGAGCGCATCCTTGGCACGGATCTCAACGCCGCCGCCGTGGCGCGGCTCGTGGCCGCGGGCGGGGAGGGCGTGACGCTGGAGGCGCTCATGCAGCGCGCCGACATCGTCATCGCCACCACCGGCGTCAGGGGTCTCATCAAGCCGCAATGGGTGAGGAAGGGTCAGGTGATCCTCGCGCTCTCGAACCCCGACCCCGAGATCGAGCCGCTCATCGCGCGCGAGCAGGGTGCGGCGCTGGCCGCCGACGGCAAGGGCATCAACAACGTGCTGGCATTTCCGGGGTTGTTCAAGGGCGCGCTCGCGGCGCGCGCCCGCAGCTTCTCCGATGCCATGCTGATGGCGGCGGCCAACGCCATCGCCGGGTTCGCCTGCTGCGGAGACGAGCTGGTGCCGGACCCGCTCGATAAGCGTCTGCACGAGGCGGTGTCGGCCGCGGTGCGGGCCGCGGCCGCGGATTCGGCGGTCAGTACGGCAGGCTGAAGCGGCGGTACGCTGCAGCGAGCAGCCACAGCGGACCGATCAGGAGGAACTGCAGGTCCTTGAAGAAGGACGGTCGCTCGCCCTCGATCGCATGGCCGACGAACTGCCCGATCCAGGCGACGACGAAGATCACGAGCGAGGTCAGCCACAGCGGCCAGGGCAGCTGCGCGAGCCAGTGCGTCATCGAGAGCAGCACCCCGAAAGCGAGCAGCACCCCGACCGCGAGCGCCGGCGAGAGCACGAGGTAATAAACGACAGCGGCCGCCGCGGCGAGCGTCGCCCAGTTGAGCCACGGGGAGGCAGCGGCGAACGCCGACGGAACCGGCGCCGACCACAAAAACCCCATCACCGAGAGCACGATGGGCGGCACGCAGATCCAGTGCAGGAGTTTGTTCGTGGGGTTCTGGTGGCTTGCGCCGTACTCGCCGAGCCAGTCGGTCACGCTGCGCATGCGGCCAACGCTACCCGGGGCGGGCGGCTCTCGCAAGGCGAGCCCGCGCCGCAGCGCGATCTCTAGGCGGCGACCAGCGCGCGAAGCTTGCCGAGTGCGCTCGACTCGATCTGGCGGATGCGCTCCGCGGAGACGCCGTATTGGGCGGCGAGCTGGTGCAGGGTGGCCTTGTCCTCGGACATCCAGCGCTTCTCCACGATGTCGCGGCTGCGCGCATCGAGACGGCTCAGCGCGCCGCGCAGCCGATCCGCGGAACTTTCGGCGCTCTCGGCCTCCTCCACCTGAGCGGCGGGATCCGCATCCGGAGCCGGCAGGTAGGCCGCGGGGCTGTAGGGCTCCTCGTCCTCGGGCTCGGGCGCGGGATCGAATGAGAGGTCCCGCGCGGCGAGACGCTTCTCCATCTCGCTCACCTCGGCCTCGCTGACACCCAGGTCGCGCGCGACTGCGGCGGTCTCCTGCGCCGACAGCCAGCCGAGATTCTTCTTCAGGCGGCGCAGGTTGAAGAAGAGCTTGCGCTGCGCCTTGGTGGTGGCGATCTTGACCAGCCGCCAGTTGCGCAACACGTATTCGTGAATCTCGGCGCGAATCCAGTGGACCGCGAAGGACACGAGGCGCACGTTGAGCGCGGGGTCGAAGCGCTTGACGGCCTTCATGAGGCCGACGTTCCCCTCCTGGATCAGGTCACCGACCGGCAATCCGTACCCGGTGTAGCCGCGCGCGATGTGCACCACAAAGCGCAGGTGCGAGAGCACGAGCTGGCGCGCCGCGGCGAGGTCCCCGGACTTGCGGAAGCGCTCGCCGAGCGCGCGCTCCTCTTCGCGCGAGAGCACGGGGATGTGGCTCACGCGCTCGAGGTACGCATCGAGACTCCCGAGCGGGCCGGTCAGAGCCTGGTCGGGAAGATGCGCAACTAATGCGGTTCCTGCAGCCATTCGATCTCCCTTGGATTGGATCGGCATTCTAGCAGTCGCCTCATTAGAGTGCTAAATACTCCGGTAGTTCCCCCGGAGGATCAGTCACTTGCGCCTTCGACCTGTAGCTTGCGCCTGCATCCCCCCGAACGGAATGCCCCATCTGGGGGGGGCAGGCGGATCCGATGGGAGTGGAAAAGCTCAAGCTATGACGTTGCGGTGTGAGCCTGGAGCGTCGCTGGGCTGCTGGGCCCTTACCGGGGGTCTCGCTACCTCAGCCCTTGGGTCCCGGGTACATGGAGCGGCGTTTGGCGCTAAAGTTCGCCCGCGGCGCGCACGCGGCGCTCGCGCGGCCGCCCGCTTCCAACCATAACAACCGTAGATCTCAGGGAGTCTCCATGGTCAGTCTGCTGTCGCTATGGCTGCCGATCCTCGTTTCGGCGGTGATCGTGTTTCTGGCGAGCTCGGTGATCCATATGGCGCCGCTCTGGCACAAGAACGACTTCCCCAAGGCGCCGCGGGAGGCGGAGCTGCTCGCTGCGCTGCGGCCGCTCGCCATTCCGCCGGGGGACTACTTCATCCCACGCGCGAGCGGCATGCAGGAGATGAGGTCGCCCGAGTTCAAGGAAAAAATGAAGCAGGGTCCGGTCGCCGTGATCACCGTCATGCCGAACGGCCCGATCGCCATGAATCGCAGCCTCGCCCAGTGGTTCGTGTTCCTGATCGTGGTGGGCGTGTTCGCCGCCTACATCGCGAGCCGCACCCTGCCCGCCGGAACTTACTACATGCGCGTGTTCCAGATCGTGGGCGCGACCGCTTTCATCGCCTATTCGCTCGCGCTCTGCGAGCTCTCGATCTGGTACCGGCGCTCCTGGAGTCTGACGCTCAAGGGTTGGCTCGACGGGCTGATCTACGCTCTGCTCACCGCCGGCACTTTCGGGTGGCTGTGGCCGCGTTGACTTGCGCTTGACATAGCGTAAGGAGAAGTACTTAGCGCGGGGGCGCGCGCGCAAAATCCAAGAGTCCCGTCACGCATGCCTGACATAAGCCATGCTCTGATAGACTCATGATCGAGGGCGGGCGCGGAGTGAGGCAGTCGATGAACCAGGGTTTACGGACCAGCGTCCTAGCCGGCCTGCTGCTCGCCGCTTCCGTCTCCCACGCCGCCATACCGGACGGCACGGTGGACCCGGCGCACATCAAGTACGCGGGGCGCGCCTCAGCGGCGGTTCCGGCGCTGCGCTCGAGCGCCGCGTTTGTGCTCGATACCACGCACTCCTCGGTGCTCTACTCGCGCCGCTCCGACGTCGCCGTTCCCATCGCCTCGATCACCAAGCTCATGACCGCACTCGTCGTTCTGGAGGCCGCGCAGCCGCTCGATGAGCTCATCGAGGTCACCGCCGAGGATCGCGGTCACGGCAGGGGCTCGGCTTCCCGCCTCGCCCCGGGGACCACGCTGACGCGCGGCGATCTCCTGCACCTCGCGTTGATGGCTTCCGAGAACCGCGCGGCGCATGCCCTCGGGCGCAGCTTCCCCGGCGGGCTCGACGCCTGCGTCGGCGCCATGAACGCCAAGGCGCGCGAGCTCGGCATGACGAGCGCGCGCTTCGTCGAGCCGACCGGGCGGTCCGACGAGAACGTCGCGAGTCCCGAGGATCTCTCGAAGCTCGTGATGGCCGCCGCGAAGATCCCCGAGATCCGCGAATACTCGACCGACACCTACTACGAGGTGCGCGTCGGCCGGCGCATGATGAGCTACCGGAACACCGACTCGCTGGTGAGCCGGCCGGACTGGAAGATCGAAGTGCAGAAGACCGGCTACATCTCGCGAGCCGGCCGGTGCCTCGTGATGCAGACGGTGATCGAGGATCGCACCGTCGTGATCGTGCTGCTCAACTCCTTCGGCAAGCGCACGCGGGTCGCCGATGCGCGCCGCGTCCGCAAGTGGATGGAGGCGACGCTGGTGACGCACGAGGCCTCGGCGGCGACCAGCACCTGACGCCCCCCAGGACGTCCGCGTGCGCGGCGCCCTCAGGCGCGCGGCTCGATGCTTCTCAGATGCCGCGCCGCCGAGATCCACGCTCCGAGCCATCCGAGCGCCACGCCGGCTCCCAGCAGCACCCCGACGTCATCGCGTGAAGGGCCGAGCAGCACGTAGCGGCTCCCATAGAGCTTCGCGAGGGTCGCCACCGGTTCGCCGAGGAGCGTGACGGCGATCGCGACGATCCCCCAGGCGAGCAGCGCGCCGCCGAGCCCGTAGAGCACTCCCGTGTAGAGGAACGGGCGGCGCACGTAGGAGTTGGAGCCGCCGACGAGCTTGGTCACCTCGATCTCGGCCCGCCGTCCCTGGATCTCGAGACGTATGGTGTTGCCGATGACCGCGAGCACCCCCACTCCGAGCAGCGCCGCCGCCATCATCAGCAGCCGGCGCAGCACCTCGAGGATCGCGTTGAAGCGCATCACCCATTCGGCGTCGACCTGCACCAGGTCCACTTCGGGCCAGGCGCCGAAGTAGCGGCGCAGCGACTCGAGCGCCGCGTTGCCGCCCGCCTCGAGCCTCGGCCGCACGTGCAGCACGTGCGGCAGTGGGTTCTCCTTGAGCGCCGCGAGCGCATCCCCGAATCCCGAGTAGGTGCGAAACTCCTCGAGCCCCTTGTCGGCCGAGATCAGGGTCACCGCGGCCACGTCAAGGCGCTGCCCGGCCGACTGCGCCAGCTGCTGCGCCTTGGCGAGTGGCACGTCGGTCTTCAGGTACACCGAGACGTCGATCGCGTTGGCGAAGTTGCCGGTCGCGAGCTGCGCGTTGGTGACCAGCAGGCGCAGCGCCGCCGGCAGCGCCAGGGCGAGTGAGATCACCAGCAGTGTGAGGAACGTCGAGAGCGGGCTGCGCGCGAGGCGGCCGAGCGAGCCGAGCAGCGCCTGCAGGTGCCGCGTGCCGCCCACCGAGAGGCTCATCGCGTCGCCACCAGCGAGGGCAGCGTGTCGGGGGGGGCGCCGCCCTGCACCTGACCCTGCTCGAGCACGATCACGCGCTGGCCGAACTCGCGCACCAGATGCAGGTCGTGAGTGGCAACGATCACCGTGACCCCGACATCCTGAAAGCGCCGGAAGAGCCGCATGACCTCGAGCGAGAGGTCCGGGTCCAAATTTCCGGTGGGCTCATCCGCGATCAGGAGCGGCGGCTTGCTCACCACCGCGCGCGCGATGCCGACCCGCTGCTGCTCGCCGACCGAGAGCTCCTGCGGGAGCGAGCGCTCCCGGCCGAGGAGCCCCACCTGGTCGAGGGCGGCGCGCACGCGCTTGTCGATCTCCTTGAGCGGCGTCGCCGCCACCGCCAGCGGGAGGGCGACGTTGTCGAACACGGGGCGATCGGGGAGGAGCCGGTGGTCCTGAAACACCACCCCGATGCGGCGGCGGAACGCGGCGACGTGCCGCGACTTGAGCGCATTGGTATTGCGCCCGTGCACCAGCACGCTACCGCGGGTCGGGCGCTCGAGCAGCGCGATGAGCTTGAGCACCGTGCTCTTGCCGGCGCCGGAGCGGCCGGTGAGGAACACCATCTCGCCGCTGTGGACGCTGAAGCTGACGTTGGTGAGGGCCTCGCGCCCGTTGGGGTAGCGTTTGCTCACCCGGTCGAAAGTGATCATGCGCTGCCTGGCCCCTCGACCAGCGCCGCGGCAAAGACGGCGGCGTCGAATTCGCCGAAGTCCTCGGGTGCCTCGCCGACGCCGATGAAGCGGATCGGGATCGAAAGCTCCCGTGCGATGGCGATCACGATGCCGCCGCGCGCGGTGCCGTCGAGCTTGGTGATCGCAACTCCCGTGACGCCGACCGCGTCGTTGAACTGACGCGCCTGGGCAAGCGCGTTCTGTCCCTGATTGGCGTCGAGCACCAGCAGCACCTCGTGGGGCGCGCTCGGGTCCACGCGCTGGATCACGCGCTTGACCTTCTTCAGCTCCTCCATCAGATGCGACTGGCTGTGGAGGCGTCCGGCCGTGTCGATGAGC
>MNCZ01000022.1 GCA_001914695.1 Gammaproteobacteria bacterium 13_2_20CM_66_19
ACTGGGCCGCCGCCGTCGATTCCATTGTGCGCTGCGCACCGAGATCGGCCTCGCAGCGGGATCCTCTGCGCGCGCAGGTCCGATTGCTCGCTCTGCTCAGCTCGCCCGCGCCCCTCAATGTGCTGCTCGACGGACTCGCGACGTACGTCGAGACCTGGGCGCACGGTCTGCACTGCACGGTGCTGCTCGTCGACCCGACGGGCCGGCTGCTGCGACCCGGCGCGGCTCCGAGCCTTCCAGATGCGTACACGCGCGCGATCGATCCCGTGCCCATCGGCATCGCGGAGGGCTCTTGTGGAACCGCTGCGGCCCGTCGCGAGATGGTCATTGTCGAGGATGTTGAGCAGTCCGACCTTTGGACCAAATATGCGCCGATCGCGTTGTCGCACGGCCTCAGGGCCTGCTGGTCGGTACCGATCGTCGATGATGCCCGCGCTTTGCTCGGCACGCTGGCGCTTTATTACCGCGAGCGGCGAGCGCCGTCGGCGCACGAGATAGACCTCATACAGTTTGCCTCCTCCCTGGCGGCATTCGCTATTCAGCGACATCGCGACGCTGAGAGACTTCGGACGAGCGAAGCCCGGCTCGAGTCCGCCGTCCGGGGCACCGGGATCGGGCTGTGGGAGGCTACGGCCAGGGGAGAGTTCCGTTGGCTCGACAGCTGGTGCGAGCGCTTCGGCGTCGACCCTGGTGGCGGGAATGATGCGCACGAGCGCTGGCGGGAGCGCGTTCATCCGGAGGATGTCGGGCGCTGCGTAGCGACCGACGAAATCTGCTGGCGTGGGGACGCGGATCACTACGCCGTCGAGTATCGAATTCGCACTCGGAACGGTGAGTGGCGCTGGGTTCATGAGCGCGGCAAAGTCGCCGCGCGTGCCAGTGACGGTACTCCGCGGCTTCTCGTCGGCGTGTGCATCGACATCGACGCACAGAAGCAGACGATGGAAAACGCCTTGCGCGAGAGCGAGGAGCGGTTCCGCGGCGCGTTCGAGTTCGCGGCCATCGGCATGGCGCTCGTGGCTCCCGACGGCCGCTGGATGCGAGTCAACAGGGCGTTGTGCGGAATCGTAGGTTATACGGCCGAGGAGCTGTTAGCGACGACGTTTCAGGCCATCACCCACCCGGATGATCTCGATTCGGACATGGAGCACGCGCGACAGGTGCTCGTCGGGTCGCGAACCCACTACGACATGGAGAAACGATATCTTCATAAGGGCGGGCACGTCGTCTGGGTCCTTCTATCCGTCTCGCTGGTGCGCGACGACGCGGGTCAGCCGATGTATTTCGTTTCGCAGATCCAGGACATCAGCGCCCGGAAGCACGCCGAGAGTCAGCTCATCGACAGCGAGTTCCGCTATCGGACCATCGCCAACCTCGTGCCGGGCTTCGTGTTTGAGGGCGTGGTAAGGGAGGGGCGCCCGCAGCCGACCTGGGTGAGCAGCGGCTTTGAGCGGGTGTACGGCTGTACCCTCGATCGCTTTATTGAGCTGGGCAGCGAGCGCTTCTACGAGGCGGCGACGCGCGAACGGATTCTTGCCGGTGCGTCCACGGTTGCCCGGGGGTCCGATCTCAGCATGGACGTGTCGCTGAGGAGCATCGACGGTGCGCAACGCTGGCTACGGGTCGTTGCCCGAAGCGTTCATGCGGGGCCGGGAGCAGGGCTCGAGCGCGTGCTCGGGGTTGCAGAGGATATCACGGAGCGAATGCGCCTCGAGCAGGCGCTGCACGAGGCGGCCCGCCAGGAGCAACAGCGACTCGGCAAGGAGATTCACGACAAGCTGACTCAGGAGCTCGTCGGCGTCGCGCTGCTCGCCCGGGGTCTCGCCGCGGCGGCGCGAAAAGGCCGCCAGCCCAGCGCGGAAGAACTCGACCAGCTCGCGTTGCTCGCGAGCGGGACGATCGGCACCTGTCACAGCATCGCTCAGGACCTTTCGCCGTTGAGCGAGGCGCACGGCGGGCTCGTCCAGGCGCTGCACGACATGGTGGACCGTCAGTCCGACTCCAACGGCCCCGGCGTCCGTTTTGATGCGATCGAGGACGCGCCGATCCGCCTGCAGTTGCCGTCCACCGACCATCTGTTCCGTATTGCTCAGGAGGGCCTGACGAATGCGCTCAAACACGCATCGGCGCACTCCATCAAAGTCACTCTCGATGTTCAGCCCGATACCTTACGGCTCGAGATCGAGGACGACGGCATCGGAATACCGCCGGACGCGACGGGGTCAGCCGGCCTCGGTCTTAAGATCATGCACTACCGGGCCGAATTGATCGGCGCTCGTCTGTCGATCGGACCCGGGGAAACTGGCGGAACCCGTCTGGTCTGCGAATGTCCTCAGCCGGCGAGCGATGCGGCTTGAGGCGGGAAGTCACCATCCAGTGACAACGAGCCCGCGCTTCAGCCCTTCGCCCTATCTCCCCTGAGCGTCGCGCGCACGGCCTCGGGCAACGTGAACGTCGAGTCCGGCCAGCGAGTCGCCATCGCGGCGGGTGGTCTTGGCCGTCATGCCAGTCGGGTAACCGGCGTGCCGCCCGGACGCTACCGTTTTGCGTACCCGACCTGAGCCTGGTGCCCGCCCAGCCGCGTCGACCCAGAAGGCCATTACTGAAGCGCCCCAAGCACGGCGCCAGAGGCCATGTTGCGTCTCTTGCCTGTGCTGGCCGCTACCAAATTGCGTGACCGGGTAAAGGCAACCTCTGGAAATCGTTCTGATTATTATCGGCGCTCTCGCTATGTTATCGAGGGGCAATGGGTGGTGGTTTTGCCGATAGGCGTGGCTCCTCCCCGGAGTTAGGCTCCGTACACGGTTTCTCTGACTGCGATGTAAACACGCGTCGCTAGGCAAGGATCAGCCGAGTTTCCGACGCGCGCCTCGCCGACGGCCAACCGTCAGGGGTGACGCCATGAATCAGCTGTTTTCCTTCACTTTGACGTGCCCGAGGTGCCAGCGCGAGCGGGTGATCGAGACGTACGCTCGCAGCGAGCTGCTCCGGTTGCTCGAACTAGGCCACCCCATCGAAGCGCGTTGCACCGAATGCGACGTTCATTGGCCCATTCCATCGGAAGTGCGGGTCCAGATCGCGCGCGCCGTTACAACGAGTTTTTCAGCACCGCGCAAACAGGCGCTGCGACCGCGGCTCGTACAGTAGCCGCAGCAGCGGATTCCTGCATCGACGCAGCCCGCGCGACCGCCGCAACTACGAAGCACAATAGAGTACGACGCTACACCTCGCGGAACTGACGCTGAGGGGACGTGTCGGAGAGATATCACAGTTCTCTGTCCCCGTCGCGATCGTGGCCGGTGCAGCCTTGTCCGACCGCAGGGGCGATTGCGGTGGCATGGGCCTTTGGCACAGCCACCACTCAAGCTGCAACCGCGCAAGCCGCAATCTAGCGATCTTCATGAACGCTTGGGCGCTTTCTGGGCACTCACAGCATGAGAGCACCATGCAGATGTGTGGTGCCGAGGTAGCGCCATAGATCCTTGAATGGGCCCAATCCCAACATTGCCGGTCTTCTCATGGAGCTAATACGCAGTTTCCTGCGGCCGCTGCATCGGTGGGTCTGGCTGGATACAGCGCGGCGGGCGCGTAAGCTGCTCCGTTTCGCGGAAACCGAGGCAGACGGCGGGCGCGATTTGGTCCGCGCCGCCGAAATGACCACAGATTCCCTATTGCGCAGGCACTTTCTGCGCCATGCGCGCGACGAGCAGCGCCATGCGGAGCTGTTTCGCGGGCGCGGCGCGGCTCTGCTGCGTGTACTCCCCGAACCTCCCCGATCTGGCTATCGGGCCGATTGGCTGGCTCCGGGCGAGCGCGGGCTGGACGACTTGCGAGTCGAAGAGCTCGAGGTTGACGCTCTGCTTGCCTTCCTCCACTTATCAGAAAAATCCGCCGCAACGGACTTCGCACGCTATCGCGATGTACTGCAGCACGACCCGCCGACGCGCGCGGTCTTTGAAGAGATTCTTCGAGACGAGGCCTACCACATGAATTACACGTTCTCGCAGCTCGTGCGCGTCTCACCTCAGCATCACCGGCGGCTGTTGTGGCGGGCGCGTCTCGGTCGGCTGTGGAAGGGCTACTTGCGGCTGGCGATCGCGCTCGCGGGCGGCATCAGTTGGCTGATTCTGACAGTGCTGTACTTTACTCTGCTGCCGCCCTTTGCCTACTTCGCCAAGCGCTCCGCCCGGCAGGAGCCGGCTGGCTGGCGGCCGGTCTCCGCGGAGCGCAACGCGTCACTCGACAGGCAGTATTGACATGAAGATTCTGGGAATCTCGGCTCACTATCATGATTCGGCGGCGGCGCTCGTAATCGATGGGGTGCCGATTGCAGCGGTGCAGGAAGAGCGGCTGTCGCGCCGCAAGAATGACGCGGCCTTCCCGCTGTTGGCGATCGAGTGGTGTTTGGATCAGGCGGGCATCGGCCCGGAGGCGCTCGACGCGGTGGTCTTCTACGAGCGTCCCATGCTGAAGTTCGATCGCATTCTGACTTGCATGCTGCGCGAGTTCCCGCGCTCCTGGCGTGCATTCCCCAAGGCGATGAAAAACTCACTCGGGGAGAAAGTCTGGATGCGGGGTGTGATCGCCTCCCACTTGGGCACGCCCGGGCGCAAGGTTCTGTTCACGGAGCACCATCAATCGCATGCCGCTGCCGCATTCCTCACGGCACCCACCCAGCGCGCAGCGATCTTGACGACCGATGGCGTCGGCGAGTGGGCCACGCTGTCTATCGGCCTCGGCGCGCGGCGTGCCCAGAGTCCCGCCTCCATCACCCTGCTGCGTGAAGTTAGATTCCCCCATTCCCTGGGGATGCTCTACTCGACCTTTACAGCGTATCTCGGCTTCGAGGTGAACGAGGGGGAATACAAAGTCATGGGGCTGGCCAGTTACGGCCGCCCAACACTCGTCAACGAAGTCCGTCGGCTCATCCGCCGCACACCGGATGGCGCCTTCGCCCTCGACCTCGATTACTTCGAGTTCCATACTACGGCCCAACGCTCTTATTCGTCGCGGTTTATCGATCTGTTCGGCCCACCGCGCAGGCCGTACGAGCCGATCGATCTGCACACCGCAGAGGGAAGACGGTTTGCGGACTGCGCTGCAAGCGTGCAGCGGGTGCTCGAAGACACGCTGGTCGAGATCGCGGTTGCGGTCCGGCAGGAAACGGGGTTGCCCGATTTGTGCATGGGCGGTGGCGTGGCCTTGAACGGAGTCGCCAATGCACGGATCCTCACTGACTCGGGTTTCGAACGGCTATTCGTTCCGCCGGCGCCCGGTGATGCCGGCTGCGCGCTCGGCGCCGCTCTGTATGCCGACCGGATTCACTTCGGCAATCCGGATCGTGAGGTCCCGGACCATCCGTTCTGGGGACCGACCGTGGACGGATCGGCGCTTGTGCAACTAGCGCGCGAAGATGGCCAGCCGTGTGATGAATTCGACGATCCGGAATTGATCGAGCGGACCGCGGACGATCTGCTTGCAGGCCGAGTCGTTGGGTGGATGGACGGCGCGCTCGAATTTGGACCGCGTGCGCTCGGGCACCGCAGTGTTCTGGCCGCGCCACACGCCGCGGAAATGCGTGATCGACTCAACCGCGACATCAAGTATCGCGAGGAATTCCGGCCGTTCGCGCCCGTTGTGCCGATTGAGGCTGCTGACCGATACTTCGAGCTGCCGGCCGGTGGAGCGCGTCTAGCACGATTCATGTCGGGGGTTTTCCCTGTGCGGCCCGAGTGGCGGACAAGGCTCGCCGCGATCACGCACATCGACGGCTCGGCCCGAGTGCAAACGCTCGAGCAGAGCATGGCGCCTCGGCTCCACGCCTTGCTCAAATGTTACGGACAGCGCAGCGGTATACCGGTGCTGCTCAACACGTCGTTCAACCTCGCCGGAGAACCCATCGTCAATCGCGCCGTCGAGGGATACTCCACCTTCCGGCGCAGTGGAATCGACGTGTTGATCGCCGGCCGGACGCGGGTGGCGAAACGGGCGTCATCGGCAATTCACCAGGAGCAAGTCGCGTGCTCAAGAAGCGTGGCAGGATAAGACGCAGTCTGATCGTACTCGCCAATGCGGGCGGATCGATCGCGGACCTCGCCCGTGGCATGTGGCGAAGCGGCCCTGCCAAACGCTGGCTGCTGCCGCTGGCCGTTTTTCTGTGTGTACTAGGACTCGTGCTGGTCCTTGCCGCAAGCGTGGAGGCACTGGCTCCGTTTGTGTACTCCATCTTTTGAGGGATGGACGCGTTACGGGACCTGCTTGCCTGCCCAATTTGCGGCCGCGCGCTGGCTATCAGCTGGCAGTGTGAGCGGTGCGGCGTCCGCTATACGGCTCCCGATGGGATCCCGAATTTGCGCCTTGGCGGTGACGCGCGCACTGACGCCGTACGCCGCTTTTACGAGCGTGCTCCCTTTCCCGGCTACGGGCCGCGCGACAGCCTGTCATCACTCTGCGCACGGGCCGAACGCAGTAAGTTTGCGCGACTCCTGAACGAGGCAATTCCCGGAGATGCCCGCATTCTGGAGATCGGATGCGGCACCGGGCAGATGAGCCTTTACCTGACACGCGCCGACCGCCTAGTCATTGGCGCGGACCTGACACGTGCTTCGCTTCAACTCGCCCAAGACGCGGCGCGGCGCTTCGGACTTGCGCGCGTGCAATTCGTCGAGACCGATTTGCACCGTCCGGGATTGCGGCCTGGCGCATTCGATGTCGTGTACGCGTCGGGCGTCCTGCACCATACGCCGAACCCGCGGGAATCTTTTGCGCGCATCGCCTCGCTGGCCCGGCCGGGCGGGATCATCATCGTCGGCCTTTACAATGCATTCGCGCGCATCCCGCTCCGGCTGCGGCGTTTCGTCGCGCGGCTATCCGGCTATCGATGGGTGCCATTCGATCCGGTGCTGCGCGAGCGGGACGCCGAGCCGGCGCGCCGCGAGGCCTGGTTGAGGGATCAATATCAGCATCCGGAAGAGCATCGGCACACCGTCGGCGAAGTGCAGAACTGGTTCAACGAGAATGGCGTCGAGTACGTGCGGACATACCCGAGCGCACTTCTCGGCGAGACTCCGGCCGATCTCTTGACAGCGGCCGCCGACACCTGGAGTCCTGAAGCCTGGCTGGCACAGCTCGCCTGGATGAGGAGCCTGGGGCATGAGGGCGGGCTGTTCGTCACCGTAGGCCGCCGACAGAGAACATGAGCCGGCGCCTCATCATCGAGGCCTCGTTGGTCGGTCTGGGCACTGCTTTAATGCTGGTTGCGCTCGCTGCAGACCAGGGCTGGTGGGATAGGCACTTCCTGCCGGTCTTTGCCGTGGATCGCGCGACCATGGTGGCGGCGGAGCACACGGCGCGCGGGCTCATTGGTCTGTCCGGTGCCGTGCTCTCGCTCGTCCTTCGCCGCCCGCTCGCCAACGCCCTGATCCGCGCGACCACCGGCGGCACGCTGCGGATCATCGTTGCGATAGTTTTGGCGCTCGGTGCCGGCGAGCTGATCCTGCGCACACAACCGCCGCACCCTCATGATGCCGATCCACTGCAGCAGGAGCCGCGGCGCAGTGCCGACACTCGGCTGGGTTGGGTGTTCGTGCCGTCGCGATCCGTCGCAGTGCAGGAGGCGGGTCGCCGTGTGCCCTATAGCTTCGATGCCGCGGGTTATCGGGTGTCAGGGCCCGGGACAGCTGTGGACCCCGAGAAGCCCACAATTCTCTTCACTGGCGAATCCATCATTGCCGGATTCGGGCTCGCGTGGGACGAGACGATACCCGCCCGCGTGAGCGCGCTGCTGCGGATTCAGAGCGCCGACTTGGCGGCGTCCGACTACAGCAGCGACCAGTCCTATCTGCGCCTGGCAACTGAGCTGCCGCGCTTTCGCGAGCCGGTTGCTGTAGTGACGCTGTTCATGCCTTCCCTGTTCGATCGCAACCTCCTCGACAATCGACCGCACCTGGCGGCAGGGCTGATCTGGCAGCCGCCCGTGCAACACTGGCGCCTTGCCGCGCTGCTGCCCTGGCTGTTTCCCTACCGCAGCAGTGCTGCCATCGAGCGCGGGATCCTGCGAACCCGCGAGAGCCTGCGGGCGCTGGTCCA
>MNCZ01000013.1:0-5598 GCA_001914695.1 Gammaproteobacteria bacterium 13_2_20CM_66_19
TATGCACTCTCCTTCCGCCTTCTCAAGCAACGGCACTACACAGTAGCAGTTCACGTCGCTGGAGCTGCCCCGCTTCCGTGGACGGCTTTCCGTCTTAGTTCCGAACTTGATCGTGTCGTGCAGTTCCTCGTAGTCGCCATGCTCGATCAAGTAGGCCAGGACCTTTAGGACTCCGCGCGCGCCGCTGTAGAAAGCCAACTGAGTGCTGGCCAATTCACGCTTGCTCAAGCTTCGCGTGACCGCCGTTCGCTTATAAATTGCCCAGAGGCGCCGCAGCGACAAGGTGGTGGCCATAAGCCAGCTTACCTTTGCCGGATCCGGGTGCGCATCCAGTAGTCCGACTGGGAGGACACTGGATTTACCGGCCTCGCGGACGCTGGCTACGCTTCGCACATGGGGAGAACGACCGGACAATGGCGCTGCCGCAGCTGCGGATTTGATCGCTGGCATATCGTGACCGTGAAACGCAAGAACGGCGCGCTCTACACCACCTCGTTCTATGCCTGTTCGGGGTGCTCGGTGATGTTTCTGAACCCGGATCAGTTCAGCGCTTTGGGCTCGGCAGCACCGAATATCGAAATGCCGACCATCATCTCGTTGCCGGCGCGCCGAAAGTAATGCCTACTCGCCGACGGCCAATTTGCGATCCACCGGCTCCACCAAGCCGGGGTCATTGTTCTTGACTGAATTGACTCGCGTGCTGACTTCGTACGCCACCAATTTCACAAGCGTCGCATCTCGAGCGGGAGAGAGGGCGGGCTTGCGGTGCCCTTTGAGGGTACCACGCCTTATGTTTGCTTTGATGTGTCACCACAGAGGCGGATCGGCGGCAATTTCCAGGCCGTCGGCACTGGAGCCCCACGAAAACTGAAAGGTGACAGTTCTTAGAAGAACCGCCTCGGTGACCAACGCGAGCGGCTCGTCATCCGGGCGATATTGGCCCGGCGACGGTGACACTCAGATCGGTGACGAGTCCGCTGGAGAGCGAGTAGACCCAGCCATGCACCGACACTGGCTGGCCGCGCGCCCAGGCTTCCTGGACGAAGACGTCCGAGGCGACGTTCCTAACTTGGCGGATGACGTTGAGCTCGCAAAGCCGGTTCAAGCGCTCCCGATCATTGAGATGGGCGGCGAGCTCGTCTCGGTGATCGTGGGCGACTTCGCGGATCGGATGTAGCCAATGATCGACGAGACCCCGGCGCTTGCCGTCCACCGCGGCGGCCACGCCTCCGCAGCCGTAGTGGCCGACGACCAGCACGTGCTTTACCTGGAGCACGTCGACGGCGAACTGCAGCACCGACAGATAGTTTGCATCCTGCGGCGGGGCGAGATTGGCGACATTGCGATGGACAAACAGCTCGCCGGGGTCCAGGCCCACGATCTCATTCGCAGGTACCCGGCTGTCGGCGCAGCCGATCCACAGATAGTCTGGCCTCTGCTGACCCTCTAGTCGTTTGAAGAAGCCGGGGTCGACGGCGAGCTTGCCCTCGACCCAGGCGCGGTTGTTCTGTTTGAGCTGCTCGAGCATGCTTGGCTTTCGCTGACTACGGTGCGTTCGCGCGGCACGGAGTCGGGCCGAAATTACCGGTGTTCTTTAGGCAGTAAAGCGATCACAACCCGGTCAAGTATGGTATCAGCCGGGCGGAGGCGCGGCATCCTTGGTTCCTCAGGAACCAGGAGCACGGACATGTCGAACCCTTGGACATCGGCTCTCTACGACTGAAGCCGGCGAATCGAACAACAAGAGCGGAGTGGGCGGGATTGCTGATGTCCGAGGGTACCACGCCGTTCTCGGTGCGCCGTGCGAAGGCACGGTCTTTCAGTGGGTGCGAATCCCACCCGGCGACTTTCGCTCCAGCCGGTAGCAATCGGAGCAGTCGTGGAGGTAACGAAGCGGCTGAAGCCTTCGGTGAAAAGAGCCCTGTGAGGGGTTTGGCGAGTATGCAGGCCGTAACGAGAGTGAACGCTGAGCAATCCTCGAAACGTGGAATGCGGAAGCCGACCCGCGAGAGAACCGGGGAAGGCTGTCATCGCTGGGGAAGTGAGCGAAGAACGCACCCAGCGGTTCCGCCGGGGTAGTGGCGACGGCATGTATATAAGAGGAAGACCAGTGCAACACGGGAAACCCCGTCGCGCGATCGGACACGACGATCAACCAGACGCCCGCGAGGGACAGGCTGGACGCAATGGGGTGGCGGAGAGGCTCGTAGTACCGCCGAAGTCGGGTAACGCCGACGGAGGGAAGGGGCCTCAGTTCGAGGTGAGCGTCTGAAGCGGCGAGGAACGGGAGATTGGGTAACCTAGCAACTCCGCTGAGTGTTCAGAAGCTGCAGACGGCGCTCCATGTCAAAGCGAAGGGAGAGCCGGGCCTACGGTTCTACGCGTTGTTCGACAAGTTGTATCGAGAGGACCTTCTCCGACACGCCTACGCCTGTTGCAAGGCGAACGGCGGTGCCGCCGGGGTGGACGGGGAGCGATTCGACGACATCGAGGCGAATGGGCTGGAACAATGGCTCGGGGAATTGGCGAAGGAACTCAAGGAAAAGAGGTACCAACCGCAAGCGGCGCGAAGGGTCTACATACCGAAGCAGAATGGGCAGGGCCTTCGGCCTCTATCCATTCCCACGATCCGTGATCGTACGGTGCAGACGGCAGCGAACCTGGTGCTAGAGCCCATCTTCGAAGCCGACTTGCCAGATGAGCAACACGGGTATCGGTCCGCGCGCAATGCGCTCACCGCGGTTCGGCAGGTGCACAGCCTGCTCTGTTCGGGACACACGCACGTCGTCGACGCGGATCTGTCCGCGTACTTCGACACCGTTCCGCATGTTGAACTTCTCCGCTCCGTGGCGCGCCGCGTCGTTGACCGGCACGTGCTGCATCTGATCAGGATGTGGCTCGAGACGCCGGCGGAGGAGGCGGACGAGCGGGGACGGAAAAGACGGACGACCCGAAACCGCGACACGAGACAAGGCACGGCCCAGGGTTCACCTGTGTCGCCGCTGCTGGCGAACATCTACATGCGGCGGTTCGTGCTGGGGTGGAAGCGCTTGGGATACGAGCAGCGTCTCCGCGCACGCATCGTCTCTTATGCCGACGATCTGGTGATCTGCTGCAAAGGCAGCGCCGATGAGGCGCTGGCGGCCATGCGGGACATCATGTCTCGGCTGAAGTTGACGGTGAACGAGCGCAAGACTCATGTGTGCCGCGCGCCGGAAGAGTATTTCGACTTCTTGGGTTACACGTTCGGCAGGTGCTACTCGCGACAGACGGGGCGGGCCTTCATCGGCACGCGCCCGTCGAAGAAGAGTGTGAGTCGGCTGCTCGCGAAAATCCACGAGCAGACGGCGCGCAATTGCACCTGGCTGACGGCCGAGGACGTGGTGGTGGGCGTCAATCGGACGCTTATTGGCTGGGCCGGCTACTTCCAGCTTGGCCCGGTCACTCAGGCGTACCAGTTGATCGATCGGTACACCACCACTCGGCTCCGCCGATGGTTGCGTATGAAGCATCCCAGAGCCCGACGCTGGACCAATCCTGCGCTGGAGCGCGAGCTTGGTCTGGTCCGGCTACCGACTGTGAGGCGCAACTTCCTGCGGGCGTGAACATGACGCTTCGTCCGAGAGCCGGATGCGGGAAATCCGCCTGTCCGGTTCGATGAGCGGGATGTGGAACCGGAGTTATGGATCGTCGATTGCGACACCGCCAACCGAAAGGGGCGGCAACTGTTGAGACGGTCCTACTGCCACCGCGCCACATCTCGACTCTACCCGTCAATGACGCGCGCAGAAATCGCGCGCCGCGTGGCCGCGGTCTTCGATCATTGACGGCTGCGCTGCGGCGTGAGGCGCGGGCACCGGGCAATCCCGAGACAACTCTTCGAACGACACCGCCGCGGTAGCCGCTTCGAGTCCGACGTCCAGCTTTTCACTCGAACAGTACTATCGCGAGAAGCTCGCGAACGTTCGTCAGCAACTGCCGGAGGTCGCACGTCAGCTCAAGGACGCCGGCGCCGCCTGCGTGCACATCCAATACGACGGCTGTGGTGACTCGGGGCAGATCGAGAGCATTGCGTACCTCGACGAGGAGGGGAAACCGCTTGACCTCGCCAACAAGGTCAGCTTCACGGAGGCGGAGCTCATGGAGCTCTTCTACGACCTGACTCAGGCGCGGCACCCAGGTTGGGAAAACAACGACGGCGCGTGCGGCGAGTTCGAATGGGACCTCGCGGCCGACACCCTCGAGCACACCCACAATGATCGATTCACGGACTACCACACCACGGAGCACGAAGGCGTATGACGCACCCACTCTTTCACGCACAGTCCTCCGTGCACCGCTTTGGCGGCAAAGTCGAGGACTATCAGCCGATACACGATTGGCTCGATGGCACTAAGGAGATGTTCGCGGATTTCCGACATCGGGCTCTGCGTCATCATTCACACGGTGTCTTCGAGGCGGAACGGCTCTTTGGGGTTTCGATTCGCAACAGCTCTGGCGCGCTGATCCCGACCCGGTACATCGCCGAGCGGCACATCAAGGAAGACTGCGGAGGTATCGTGCCGTCGGTATCGGATTGGCTGTCGCGAATTCGACCGGAGCCGTGGATGAGTCGCGGGTACACCATCCCACCAGTCAGCAGTGACCTGGCGCACGATTCCTAGCGCAACCACGGAAGAGTCTTCCCGGACGCTGAGATCGACTCGGCGTTCGGGATTTTCGTTTGAGTAAGACTTCGTGGCGAGAATTCAGAGAGGAGATTCCAGATCACAGACTGAGAGCCATATTGGCTCACGCCAGGAGCGCCTGAGTATCCTGCCAGATACGACGTACAACCGCCTCTGCAGGCTCCGCACGTGCCATGGCTGCGGACTGGCCCGCCCAGACCTGCATCCGATGGACATCGCCTGCCTTGCTACCGCTTTCACGCATCGCCGAAGTCAGTCCGCGCTGCACCGGATAGGGTGCGGGAGCTGGCGCGCTCGAGGCGGTGGCGGCCCGCACATAGTCGGTCGCGATACTTCGCCCGGCGCGTCCACTGAAGACGCGGCTCACTATCGTGCCTTCGGGCGGGGTGACAGCGAGCGCTTCAGCCCAGGCTGGAGGCGTTTTCGCCTCTGGGCAGCGCAGGAAGGCGGTACCGATCTGCGCGGCGCTCGCACCCAGCAGCAACGAAGCTGCGACACCACGCCCATCGGCTATGCCGCCGGTTGCGACAACCGGAATTCGCACGGCGTCGACAACGGCAGGCAGAAGCGCAAAGAGGCCCACCAGCTCGTGCTCGGCACGAGCGGCATCAAAGCAGCCGCGATGGCCGCCAGCCTCCATGCCCTGCGCAACAACGACATCGGCACCCGCGGCCTCGGCAGCGCGCGCCTCCGCCACAGTGGAAATGTTGGCGAACCACGTGATGTTCCGCGCCTTGAGGCGTGCCACGAACTCGGGTGGATAAAGTCCCATGACAGAGGACACGATCGGAGGCGCGGCATTCAGCAGCGCGTCACATTGGGCACTGAAGTCCGGGGGTGTGGCGCTCCCGGCCTCGATCGGCACTTCGGGTCCCCACTGCGCCAGAAACCTGCGAATCTCTTGTTCATG
>MNCZ01000013.1:5667-11768 GCA_001914695.1 Gammaproteobacteria bacterium 13_2_20CM_66_19
TCGCGACAGCTATGGAGAGCGACGGCGGGCAGGCGCCTGCCATCGGCGCCAGGAGGATTGGTACGCGCAGCCCGAATCGTTCGCAGAAAGCCCGGGCGCGAAGAAGGATGGGATGCGTATTGGTCATGCTAATCACAGACAGAAGCTAGAGAGAAGTAGCTGAGCATCACCACTTTCAGGATTTTGGATCTGAACACGCGCTCGGTGCCTCACTCCCCTTCCTAACCTCCTTCCAGCTGCTCAGCTCTTACAGATGCTGCGGCCAGAGAAGTCTAGAACAGATCGGAAAGAAGGGAAGGGCGGGCTTGCTGGGATTTCCCAGTGTGTCACGCCGACCTTGCCGTCAATGGCTTCGCGCGCAGGCGCGCTCGCGTCCCTTCGGGCCGGCTGCGCCCATTGACGGCTGCGGCTGCGGCGTGACCCGCCAGGCGCGGGCAATCCCGCCCCGGTTCACACACTTCGAGGAGTCCCAACATGGACGCCACAGCCCTTTTGCTTTCACGTCAACCCAGCCACAGCAGTGCTTTCCGCAGCGCCCTCAGCCTCGAGGAGCTCCGGGAGCGCGCTCCGGCCGCGTTCGCCACCGGCGCGCACGAGCGCACCTCCCGCTCGTACAAGTTCATCTCGACGGTCGGGGTGTTGAATGCGCTCGCCGAGGCTGGCTTCATGCCGGTCGAAGCGAGGCAATCGAGCCAGAGAGCGGCCAGCCCGCTTCATGCACGGCATCTCATCCGGCTTCGCCCGCGTGTCGAGACGATTCGCCTGAGGGATTCGATCGCCGAGCTGCTGCTCCTGAACTCCCATGACGCCACGGGTGCCTACGCCTTAAGAGCCGGGTTGTTCCGCGTCGTCTGCCTGAATGGTCTCGTGGCTTCGGCAGGAGACTTCCCGGTTTGGCGCGTGGCGCATCGGGGCGATGTGGTCGGCGAGGTAGTGCAGGGCGCTCTCGAGATCAGTCGGCGTTTCGGGACGCTTGCTGCGAGCGTCGAGCGCATGGAGCGCACCCGTCTCGAGGAAGATCAGCGTCTCGGCTTCGCCGTGGACGCGCTCGCGCTGCGCTATCCAGACGCTTCACAGGCCGGGATTCGGCCGGCCCAGCTCCTCGAGCCCCGAAGGTCCGAGGACGTCGGGCACGATCTCTGGCGCACGTTCAACACGGTGCAATCGAATCTCCTGGGTGGCGGGCTCGTGAAGCGCTCGGCATCGGGTCGGCTCACCCGGACCCGGCCGATTCGGGCCATTCCACGGGATCTCGAGCTCAATTCCCAACTCTGGGACCTGGCAATCGCGCGAGCGGCATAACCCCCTTCTGGGGGCGTTAGAGAGGGCGCCCGATCTTCGGTGGGTCCGTGGCGCTCTCTCTTTTTCACCGCGAGATGCGGCGCTGTCTGAGGGCTCGATGTTACGGATCCGAAGCGTAGACCAGTCAAATAACTGTGAGCTCGCGCACGGACTACCGCTGTGCCCAACGGTCCAATGCGCACCCTGTCTCTTGTCGCTGCTTCCTTCCTGAGCTTCAGCAGCGACCTTGGCCCCACCGGCGCCTAAGTAGCGGCCGGTGAGGTCCTTTTATCGCCTCCAAGCCCCAGCGGCCGCCTTTCTCATCTCGGCTCCCGTGTCAGGATTTTCGACGTCTGCGCCGAATTGAGCGGAACCGTACGCGGAGTGTGAGTGCCTTCTGAGCAACGGAGCTGCGCGTCCGGCGCATTTTTTTCGCAATCGCGGTGGCCGATAACTTCGCACTCGCGAGTGAGCGAAGCTGTTTTACGTCGGCGGCAGTCCAAACTTTCGATCGTCTCTTCACAAACGTAACTCCACGGCTAATGTTGAAGGCGAGAGTCGAGTATAACGTGCCGCCCGTTTTTAGGAGTGGAAGGAGTCATTCAATCGATATCACTATAGGGCAGAGACAGGGCTGTATGTCCTGCGTCCACGCGACCGCTGGCACTCGTCCGTGCGCCTTGTCAGGGATGCGGCAACGCGCATCAGCTGGCCGATCGGTAGTAGATGAATTCGGAGATCCCTGCGGTGCAGGAGCCTCAGAAAGGCAAGGAACGGGGGGCGGGCTTGCCTCGAGTCCTAGTCTAGCCGGTCGTTCTCGGTGTCAAGGGGGCGCGCAGGACGCGCGCCGCCTGACGGCAGACCCTTGACACCTGCGCTGCGACCGGCGGCGGCGGCCTCGGGCAATCCCGCCCGATAAGAACCGCAAGGAACCGCCGTCATGAGCGATGTCACTTCCCACACCGTTGAATCCGTTCCTGTCCAGAACGTGCGGCGAGGGCGCGGCCGGCGTTCGGCACCGCGCGAGGTCGGCGCCGACCTGCTGCAAGTTATGTCCCGAGTTACCGAGGAAGAGGCGCGCGTACTCGCGCAGGCCAGGGCGATACTCCTCAAGCTCTCGGCGGGCGGCTCCGGTCCTGCTCTCACCTCGCCGCAGCTGGTGCGCGAGTACCTGACGACGCTCCTGACTTCACAGGAGCGGGAGTATTTCGTCATGGTGGCGCTCGACAACCGGCACCGGGTCTTGGCGAGCGAGGTCCTCTTTGCGGGAACCATCGACGGAGCGCGCGTTTACCCGCGCGAGGTCGTCAAGTGCGCCATTCGGCACAATGCGGCCGCTGTGATTTTCGCGCATGGACATCCCTCGGGTGTGCTCGAGCCGAGCCAGGCCGATGAGCTCATCACGCAGCGGCTGAAGGAGGCGCTGGCGCTAGTGGACGTGCGGGTGCTCGATCACTTCGTCGTCGGTCAGGGACAGTGCAGCTCCTTGTCCGAGAGGGGTCTGCTGTAAATGTCAATCGAAAGGGGAGGGATCGCTCGTGGTGCCTCCCTTCGCTCCCCTCCGGGGCCAGCAAGGCGGCCTTGCTGGTCCCCTTAAGAACACGAACGGAGGGACCCCTCCGGGACCGGCCGGTCGAGATGGTTCGGGCAGCGGTGGCTCGAGAGTCCAGGGCATAGCCCGTGCGAGTACGCACTCAGGGCTGGGACACATTCGGCTTACCTGGGCCGGAGGCGTCCGGCAGATCGTAAGGCCAGTGGTTGAAGACGAGCGGGGGTCAGGCCCCCACTCAGTCCCCCGGGTGCAAGAGGCGCGGACGACGCCGCGCTGTGGTCTGGGCTCTCGAGGGGCGGACGGCGTCGTTGAGGACAGAGGGGGTTGGTCGTCGGCCGGCACGGTGTCGGCAGGGTGGTGGCTGATATGGTGCTGCTGCTGCTCTGCTGTTGCCGCCCGCCGCTGCCGACGACAACAACGACAACGACGACGACGCTTGCAACATGCGAGTCTGGGCCACATGGGGTGGTTTGCAGGATAGCCTCACGGCGGCTGTTGGGACACAGTGTGTCCCATGGTTGCTACCGAAGTATTGAAGGTACGCGTACCGCCGGACACCAAGCAGATCGTCCGGACCCTGGCTCAGCAGCAGCAACTCACGGAGTCGGCGCTGCTCATGCGTTTGGTGCAGACCATGCTTCAGACCTCCGGTGCGATCCGCGCGACCACGTTCGATCCACTGCAACCCGTGGCACGCGGAGCGCGGCTGTATGTTCGGCTGCGCCACGACGACCACACGCTGCTACGGGAGCACGCGGCGGGTCGCGGAATGGCCGCGGCGACGTACGCGTCGATCTTGCTGCGCACCCACCTTCGGGGGGTCCCCCTATTGCCGCAGCGGGAGCTCACGGAACTGAAGCGATCGGTCGGTGAGCTTGGGGCGATCGGCCGCAACCTCAACCAGCTCGCCAGGGTGGCCAATCAGACCGGGCGGGTCACGGGTCCGAGCGTCCAGGACCTGCGTGCGTTGCTGCGGGTGTGCACCGCGCTCAGGGATCACATCAAAGAATTGATCAATTCCAATACCGCCAGCTGGAACACCGGGCATGCCGAAGCGCGTCGTTGATCTCCGGGGGGACCAGAAGGCCCTGCTGGACCTGGCGAGCTACGGCCGGCGGGGGCCTGGGCACCGACCCTTGACGAAGGCGGAGATCGAGCACGTCTCCAGAACGGTTCGGCGTGTGCCGGAGGTGATGATCAAGGTCTCGGGCGGGGCGCGCACTCTGCGGGGGGTCCGGTCTCACCTGGACTACATCGGCCGCGAGGGTCGGGGAGAGGTGGAGACTGACGAGGGTGTACGGCTGCAGGAGAGGGGGTTCGAGAAGGACCTTGTGAAGGATTGGGATCTCGATCTTGAGGCGCACCGGCGCTACACCGAGCGGGCGATCGCCGCCGGACGCAAGCCGCCGAAGCTGGTGCACAACCTGGTGTTCTCGATGCCCAGGGGGACGCCACCCGACAAGCTCCTTAAGGCGGTGCGGACCTTCGCCCGAGAGAAGTTCGCTCTCCAGCATCGCTACGCCCTGGCGCTGCACACCGATCAGGGCCACCCGCACGTGCATGTAGTCGTCAAAGCCGAGAGCGAGCAGGGCGTCAGGCTGAACATTCGGAAAGCCACCTTGCGGGGGTGGCGCCGGGACTTCGCCAGGTATCTTTGCGAACTGGGGGTGGAAGCCAATGCGACCGAGCGGGCGGTGCGCGGCAAGCGCGAATCATCCAAGCTTGACGGGATCTATCTACGAGTTGAACCCGGTAAGGCCAAGCTGCTCGAGACACGAAAGGAGGTCGAACGAGGTTGGCGGGCAGTCAGCGAGATACTGGTGGCCGAAGGACAACCTGAGCTCGCCGCTCAGGTGAGGGCGTTCGCGGCCAAAATGTCCCCACCCAGGACGGACCGCGAGTCGATTGCGGAGCGGCTGCTTGAGCGTGTTCACCACGCACGACTTCGAGAAGGGCCTACCCGGTGACTTCGCGCAGCACCGTCGATAGCAAGTGCCCTGCGCGCCGAGCGTGTTCGTGATTTGGCGACACTCTGGGATATTTGGCCAGAAAACGGTCAAAGCTCCGCGGGATTCCTGCGGGACTCTCTCGTGCCTAACAGTGCTCTTCTGTGCTCGACGATCGCAACGGCCGTCCAGCACACAGTTTTCGATCAATTCGTCGCTAACGGAATCAGGCAGTTGCAAAACCGCCTCTTTACCGAGATTCGCACTTACCCCGCCGGATCGCCCTTACAAGGCGAATGTCGGCGGTTCGAGCCCGTCAGCACCCACCAAACCCTTCCACCACCTTCCTCGAACGCACCTGAGCGACGACGATCCGCGGTGAGTTCGCTGAACAGCAGCTCCTGCTCGGAGGCGTCCAGTGGATACGGATCGCGCGGGGGATGGCCTTTCTCCGCGAGAATGGTCGGTGCGCGCTCAAGCCAGGTCATGTTGGTATTTGGGTAACACCAAACCTCCGACCCGCGCGCTTAATGTATTTGTCGATGTACCAGGTGTATTCGCCGCTCGCGGTGAATCGTTTGTAGATTCCTCGAATTGCTCTCGACATGGTTTGTCCTTCGTAATTCGCTCAGCAAAGGGGGCGGCTGCGGGGTCGTATCCGGCCGCATGACCGCGGAACCAAATGGGCACGAGACCTGGGTCCAGGCTCGGTTTAGTGCTTTAAAAAGCACGTTATTCGACTCAAGGTGTCTTTTAAAGCATGAATGAGTTGCGTGCCAGCTTTTGCTATGGCATGCTTTAAAAAGCACCTTATCAAGGTTAACGTGCCTTTTAAAGCATGTCCAAGCGCAACACCATCCAAGCCGCCCCTCCCTTTGCCATCGAGCAGAGCCTGAAAAAGCTCGGAGAGCGTCTGCGTACAGCTCGCCTGCGCCGCAATCTGACTCTCGCCGCCGCCGCGGCGAAAATCGGCACTGGGTTGCGAGCAGTTCGTGACGCGGAGGATGGCCGAGCGAGCGCGAGCATCGGCACCTATTGGGCGCTCTTATGGGCGTATGACCTGATGAGGCCTGCCGATGATCTCGCGGATCCCGCCAAGGATGTCGAGGGCCGCGCGCTTGAGACAAAGCGCGAACGCGCGAGCGGTGGAAAAAAGGCACTCGACAATGACTTCTGAGGTCTTCGTCTACCTGACACTTCCCGGGCAGACCTCTTGCGTCACCGCGGGGCGCTTTGCGCTCGATACCGACCGCCAAGGGCACAGCGTCGGTCGGTTCATCTACGGTCGTCGCTATCTTGAGCGGTCGGATGCCGTGCCGATC
>MNCZ01000124.1 GCA_001914695.1 Gammaproteobacteria bacterium 13_2_20CM_66_19
CCCTACCTAACTCCTCTCTCAACGCCTTTCTCAAAATCTTGCCGACGTTTGACTTCGGGAGCTCGCTTCTGAAGTACACGTGCTTCGGCACCTTGTACCCGGCGAGAGATTTGCGGGAGTGCTCGATGATGTCCCTCTCGCTGAGCGCCGGGTCCTTGCGCACCACGAACAGCGCGACGACCTCGCCGGAGTGCTCGTCGGGTTGGGCGACCGCCGCGGCTTCGAGGACCCCGGGGTGCGTGGCGGCGACCGCTTCCACTTCGTTCGGGTATACGTTGAATCCGGACACCAGGATCATGTCCTTCTTGCGATCCTCGATGTACACGAACCCGCGCGCGTCCATGTGGCCGACGTCGCCGGTGCGCAGCCACCCTCCGGGCAGCATCACCTTGGCAGTCTCGTCGGGGCGATTCCAGTAGCCGCGCATCACCTGCGGGCCGCGGACGCAGATCTCGCCGATCTTCCCGAGCTCGAGATCCCGGCCGTCGTCGTCCTTGATCGCGACCTCGGTGGATGGGATCGGCAGGCCGATCGAGCCGTTGAACGGCTCGCCGGTCGGATTGATGCAGGCCGCGGGCGAGGTCTCGGTGAGACCCCAGGCCTGCGTGAGCACGCAGCCCGTCACCTCTTTCCAGCGCTGCGCGACGGTTGCCTGCACCGCCATGCCGCCGCCGAGCGTCACCTTCAGCTGGCTGAAATCGAGCCGCCCGAAGCCCGGCGCGTGCAGCAGCGCGTTGAAGAGCGTGTTGACGCCGCTTATGAACTTGAAGGGATGCCTGCGCAGGTCGGCGATCATCGCCGGCAGGTCGCGCGGATTGATGATGAGCACGTTCTTCCACCCGAGGCGCGCGAAGAGCAGGCAGTTCGCGGAGAGCGCGAACACGTGATAGAGCGGGATCGCGGTGATCAGCACGGCGGGCTCGTCCTCGAAACGCTTCCCGAGCCAGGCCTGTGCCTGCAGCACATTGATGCTCACGTTGCCGTGCGAGAGCATGGCTCCCTTCGCCACTCCGGTCGTGCCGCCGGTGTACTGCAGGAACGCCAGGTCGTCGGGGCCGACGTCCACCGGCGCGAGCGGCAGCCCGAGTCCGGCGGCGACGGCGCTCTTGAGAGGGATCGCCGCCGGAATGTTCCAGCGCGGCACCTGCTTGCGCACGCGGCGCACCACGTAGTTCACGATGTGCGACTTGGGGAACTTCAGGAAGTCTCCCACCGCGGTCACCAGCACCCGCTTCACCTGCGTGCGAGGGAGCACCTGCTCGAGCACGTGCGCAAAGTTCTCCAGCACCACGATGGCGGTCGCCCCGGAGTCGCTCAGCTGGTGCAGCAGCTCGGGCGCGGTGTAGAGCGGACTGGTGTTGACGACGATCAGCCCGGCGCGCAGGGCGCCGAAGAGCACGATCGGGTACTGCAGAGTGTTCGGCAGCATGACGGCGATGCGATCGCCCTTCCGGAAGCCCGCCTGCTGCAGCCAGGCGGCGAAGGCTCGCGTCAGCTCGTCGAGCTTCCCGTAGCTGAGCTCCGTGCCCATCTGGACGAAGGCGACGCGTGCGGCGTGCCGGGCACAGGCCTGCTCCAGCAGCTGTTTCAGCGAACGCAGCTGCGCGGGCTCGACTTCCGCCGGCACGTCGGGCGGATATGACTTCAGCCAGACTCTGTCCATCGACGCCCCCCGCCTCACCGGTTCTTCTTGAGCAGCGGCTTCAGGTGCGGCCAGACCGTGTCCAGGATCGGCGGCTCGCCCGAAGCGTTTGGATGCATGCCGTCGGCCTGCATGCGGGTCGGATCGAGGGCCACCTTCTCCAGCAGGAACGGCACGAGCGGCAGATGATATTGGTTTGCCAACTCGGGGAATATACGCGCGAAGCCCTCCGTGTAGCGCGGCCCGTAGTTGGGCGGAATGCGGATCCCGACCAGCAGCACGCGTGCCCCGGCCGCCTGCGCCAGGCCCACCATGCGCGCGAGGTTCTCGCGGGTCTCGCCGAGCGGCAGTCCGCGCAGCCCGTCGTTGGCGCCGAGCTCCAGGATCACCGTCTCCGGCCGGTGCAGCTGCAATGCCCGCGGCAGCCGCTCAACCCCGCCGCTGGTAGTCTCGCCGCTCACGCTGGCGTTGACGATCTGGTATCCGTACCCTTGTGAGTGAAGGCGCTGCGTGAGCAGCGCAACCCAACCCTGCTCCGGCCGGATTCCATATGCGGCGCTCAGACTGTCGCCGAATACGAGGATCGTATGGTCGGAGGCCACCGCGGTCCGGAGCGCGATGAATACCAACCCCAAGCCCAGCGCCCAGGCGCTCACGAGCCGCAACCACGTTCTCCAGGCGGAAAATCTCTGCAAGCAGGTTAGCAGTCCCGAAGGCGCGCTGACCATCGTCGATCAGGTATCACTCGAGATTCTCGCGGGCGAGTCGGTCGCCGTGACCGGGCCTTCGGGCGCGGGCAAGTCGACGCTGCTCGCGCTGCTCGCCGGGCTCGACCTGCCGACGCGCGGACGGGTGCTCCTCGAGGGCCAGGATCTCACCCGACTCGACGAGGACGGTCGCGCGCGATTGCGGGCGCAGCGCGTCGGATTCGTGTTCCAGTCCTTCCATTTGATCCCGGCGCTCACGGCGCTCGAGAACGTGATGCTGCCGCTGGAGCTGGCGGGCCGGGGCGATGCGCGGCGCGCCGCCGCCGAGACGTTGCGCCGCGTCGGGCTGAGTGAGCGCACCGGCCACTATCCACGGCAGCTCTCCGGCGGCGAGCAGCAGCGCGTGGCGCTCGCGCGGGCGTTCGTGACGCAGCCCGCGGTGCTGTTCGCCGACGAGCCGACCGGCAATCTCGACACCGTCACCGGCGCGCGCGTCGGAGAGCTCTTGTTCGAGCTCAATGCCAACGCCCACACCACGCTGGTGCTGGTCACGCACGACCGGGAGCTCGCCGGGCGCTGCGCGCGAGTGGTGCGGATGGATGCGGGGCGCGTGCTGTGAGGGCGCTGCGGCTCGCGCTGCGGACGCTCGCGCGCGAGTGGCGCTCGGGCGAGCTCGGCGTGCTGCTGCTCGCGCTCATCGTCGCGGTCGCCGCCCTCACCGGCGTCGGCTTTCTCGTGAGCCGCATCAGCGCCGCGGTCGCGCTGCAGGCGAGCACGGTGCTGGCGGCGGACATCCGGCTCGGTTCGCCGCAGCCCTTGAGCGAGGCGTATTTCGCCGAGGCCGAGCGCCGCGGGCTGCGCTCCTCGCATAGCACCAATCTGCTCTCGGTAGTGTTCAACGGCGATGCCGGCCAGCTCACCAACCTCGCGGCGGTGACCGCCGGCTATCCGCTGCGCGGGCGCGTCCTGGTGGCCGGTGAGCCCTTCGCGCGCGGTGCGCCCGCGCGCGGCATCCCCGCGCCCGGGCAGGTGTGGCCCGACTCGAAGCTGCTCGCAGCGATCGGCGGGCGTGTGGGCTCGCAGCTCTCGATCGGCACCGCAAGCCTCACCGTGACGCAGGTGCTGATCTCCCGGCCCGACCAGAGCGGCACGTTCGCCGAGCTCGCGCCCAATCTCCTCATGAACGCCGCCGATCTGCCGTCGACCCACCTGATCCAGCCAGGCAGCCGCGTGAGCTATGGCGGTCTGTTCGCGGGCGAGCGCACGCGCATCGACGACTTCAAGGCCTGGCTCACCGCCCACAAGGGCCCGGGCGAGCGGCTGCGCGACATTACCGAGGCGAGCCCTCAGATCCGCAACGCGGTGCAGCGCGCCGGGCGTTTCCTGAGTCTCGCGAGCCTGGTGAGCGTGCTCCTGTGCGCGATCGCGGTCGCCATGGCGGCACGCGCCTACGTACGCCGGCATCTGGATACGGTGGCGCTCCTCAAGACACTCGGCGCGACCCGCAGCTTCACGCTGACGGTGTCCGTGCTGCAGCTGCTCGCGCTCGCGCTCGCCGCGCTCGTCTGCGGTGCCGCGCTGGGATTCCTCGCCCAGGAGTGGCTGTTGCGCACCATCCGCGGACTCCTCGCGGTCACGGAGCTCCCGGCCCCGAGCCTCACGCCGCTCGCCATCGGCTTCGTGACCGCGATCGCGGTGCTGGCCGGTTTCGCCCTGCCGCCGCTGCTGCAGCTGGCACGTGTGCCGGCGCTGCGTGTGCTGAGGCGCGACCTCGGCCCGCCGCCGCTGGTGGTGCTGCTGGCCTTCGGCCCCGCGGTGAGCGTGGTGCTGCTGCTCATCTACTGGGTGGTGCCCGATGCGAGGCTCTTCGGGTATTTCACCGCCGCGCTCGTCGTCTTCGTCCTGGCTCTCACGCTCGCGGGCCTCGCGATCGTGGCGCTCGCCGGGCGGTTGCGCGGCCGGGTCGGAGTCGCGTGGCGCTTTGGCGTCGCGAACTTGAGCCGGCGGCGCGCCGAGAGCGTGGTGCAGCTGGTGGCCTTCGGCACCGGCATCATGGCGCTGCTGCTGCTGTCGATCCTGCGCGACGATCTGAACGGCGACTGGCAGCGCACCCTGCCGCCGAACCTTCCGAATTACTTCTTCATCAACATCCCGCCCGCGGTCCGCGAGGACTTCGTGCGCTTCCTCGCGGCGCAGGGCGCCCGCACCACGCGCGTGCTGCCGATGATCCGCGGACGACTGACCGCCATCAACGCTCGCCCCGTCGAGGCGCTGCGCCCGGGGCACGGCGGCGAGGAGGGCTTCGCCACCCGCGAGCAGAACCTCACCTGGACGTCCGAGCTCGGGCCCGACAACCGCATCATCGCCGGCCGCTGGTGGACCGCGGAGGACTTCGGGAAGCCCCTGGTGTCGCTCGCCACCGAATTCCAGGAAGCGCTCGGCGTCGAGGTCGGGGATCGGCTGACCTTCGACATCGCGGGCGAGCCGCTCGAGGCGAGGGTGGCGAGCATTCGCAAGGTGAAGTGGGACACCTTTCAGCCGAACTTCTTCATCGTGTTCGCCCCCGGGGTGCTGGAGGGTGCCGCCGGCACCTACCTGACGAGCGCGTATTTCGCGCCCGGGGCGGCCCGCTCGCTTGCGCAGCTCGCGCGCCGCTTCCCGAGCGTGTCGATCTTCGACATCGACGAGCTCCTCGCACAGGTGCGCTCGGTGCTCGACAAGGCGGCGCTCGCGGTCGAGAGCGTGTTCATGTTCACGCTGTTCGCCGGGCTCACGGTGCTCCTGGCCGCGGTGCAGTCGAGTCGCGACGAGCGTCGCTATGAGAGCGCCATGCTGCGTACGCTCGGCGCGAGTCGCGCCACGGTGGTGCAGGGAGTGCTCGCGGAGTTCGCGACTCTCGGCAGCCTCGCGGGGCTCCTGGCCGCGGTCGGCGCGACCGTCGGCGCGTACTTCCTCACGACGCACTGGCTGGAGCTGCGTTATGCCCCGGAGCTCATGCCCTGGGCCGAGGGGGTCGTGGGCGGGGCGCTGCTGGTGGCGGCCGGGGGATGGCTCGCCACGCGCAGCGTCGTCAATCAGCCGCCGCTCAGCACGCTGCGGGCTTAGCACGGTCACGGCCGAGCGGTGCGCCGAGGACGTCCAGGGGCATACCGAGCGCGATACCACGCACCGGATGAGTTGCTTTGCGCTAGAGTCGCGCTTTGCGATGTTGGATATCGAGCTGGGCCGGCAGGGAGCGGGCATGCGACTTTTGTTCATCCTGGCGGTCACCCTGATGATCCAGCCGGCTCTCGCGGACACGCTGCGCTGCGGCTCCGTGCTGATCGAGGTGGGGGCCGACGCCTCCTACGTGCTCGCGAAGTGCGGTGAGCCGACGAGGCAGTTTCCCGCCGTCATGAAGATCGCAGACGGGGTCGTTCAGTCGATCGAGTTCGAGAAGAACCCCGGATCGCCCCGCGACTGACCTGCAGCGCCCTGCGAGCCCCCGGGAGGGCCGTCAGCGCGTGATGCCGATCGTGATCCAGGAGTCCGGCTCGGGATCGCCGCGCCAGCCGATCCCTTCGATGGTCAGCTGGTAGTTGCCGGGACCGAGGGCCGAGCTGTTGAGCGCCACGCGCAGGTGGCCGTTGGAATCCTTCGTCAGGTTCGTGATGACGGCGACCCGTCCCTGATCGATGCGATCGATGGTGACCCGGAACGAGTGATAAGGCGAGCGCGACTCGTCGATCTTGAAATCCGCAAGTTGCGCATTGGCGCCGCCGATGGTGATGGCGGGCGCGGCGGAGGCGCCCGAGCGGCTCGGCAGCAGCCGGATCTCGCGCGTGCTGGTCGCCGGATCGAGCGCCCGCTCGTACGCCTGTTTCTCGAGGGCGGCGATTCGATGATCCTTGTTGACGGTGGCGCCCCAGGCGACCACGAGCGCAAGGCCGAGGATCGCCACCCCGACGGCGAGCCCGAGGGTCACCTGAGGTTTCTGCCAGAACGGGCGGGCGGACTCCTGCCACGGCTCGGGCTTGCCGCTCGCCTCGAGGAGCCGCAGTCCCGCGTTCACTCTCTCCGGCAGTCCGATCTCGTCCAGCAGCTCCGGATGCTCACGGCAGAAGCGCTCGAAATCCGTTGCGCCCTTCAGCGGCAGCCGCCCCGACAGATAGCGCTCGACAATCTGGTTCCGGGCAATGAAGTCCCGATCCATGGGCGGAGAGGTGGTCGGCGCTGGTGCGGCCGGGGCTGGCGCGGTCGCGGACGGCGGGGTGGCCCGCGGTGCCGGGGCGGAAGCGACGGCCTTGAGCGTCGGGCTTCTCGAGGCCGGCGCTGGTGCGAGCGCGGGTGTCGGGGCCGGTCGGGTCATCGAGGCCGAGGCCCTCGCGCTCGCCCAGCTGGCGAGATTCGGCGCTTCCGCCCGCGGGGCCTGGGGCGCCACGGCTTTGGGCGGAGCCGCCGGTGCGGCCGGTGCGCGCGGCGCGGGGACGGTCGGGGCGGCGGGAATGGAAGGAGGCCTGGCCGGGGCCGCGGATCGGGCTGCGGTCGCGGCGGCGAGCTTCACGGCCGCGGCGGCGAGCGTCGCGGTCTTCGCAACCGGCACCCGCGCGGGCGCAGCGGCAGCAGCCGGCCGGGTGGCCTGGGCGGCCGGCTCACCCGCGGGAGGCTTCGAGGGGCCCCGGGAAAGCGGGGTCGCACTCGCCACAGGCCTCGCGGCCGTGGGGGTCGCGCCGGGCGCGTTGCGGATCGTGGCTTTCGCCGGCAGTGCAGGGGTGGTCAGCAGCTCGTCGATGATCGGGTCTTCGAGGGCGAGCGTAAGCGGAGCCTGAGGCGGTTTGGGCGCCTCGGCCAGGCTGACCGCCGGGGCGGCTCCCGCGGGATCGTCCGGCGCGAGAAACAGCTCCGGATCCGTGAAGTTGAGGTCCGCCTCGTCCGCGTCCTCCGACGGCTCGACGGCGCCCGCGGAAGTTGGCGCTGCGGGAGCGCCGGCCGCCGCAGCGGGCGGCTCCCGGGGCGGCACGCCGGCATCCAGCGGCCCCTCAACGGGCAGCTCGGCGAACGGCTGCAGCGGCGGGCGAGGGGCGGGTTCCATATGGAGACATATCTAAGCAACCTGTCGCCGACACGACCTCGCGATGGCTCACACATCGCGACCTGCCTCGCTCGGTTCGTGACGCAGCTCTCAGTTGCCGCCGCGGGCTCGCCCGAGTGCGAACTGCGTCACGACTCTCAGCCGGCCGAGCTGCTCAGGAAATACTCGACCTTGTCGCGATAGGTGCGCGAGAGCTTGAGCTCGTGCCCGCCCTCGAGCGTGAGGAAGTACTCGCCGTTCATGTGCGCGCGCAGGCTCTTCACCAGGCGCAGGTTGACGATGGTCGAGCGGTGCACGCGCTGAAACAGCCTCGGATCGAGGATCTCCTCGAGCTCCTTCATGGTGCCGCGCAGGATGTGCGTGTTGCCCGCGGCGTGGATGCACATGTAGTCGCCGGCGGCGTCAATCCACTCGATCGACGCCACCGACACGCGCACCGTCTCGCGTCCCTGCCGGATCGGCAGCACCTCGGGGTGCCGCCCGTCGATTGCCTTGCGGCCGCGCGCGAGCAGCTCATCGAGCGCGAGCTCGCCGCAGCCGGTGATCTCCGCGATGATCTCGAGCAGGCGGTCGCGCTGATCGGCGGCGGTGCGGGCGCGCACGTGCTCGCGCACCCGTGTGAGTGTCGCGGTGAAGCGCGCATCGTCGATCGGCTTCAGGAGGTAGTCCACCGCACGCGCCTCGAACGCCTGGATGGCGTACTGGTCGTAGGCGGTGACGAACACCACCACCGGCAGCGACTCCTGCGGCAGGTGCGCCAGCACCTCGAAACCCGACATACCGGGCATCTGGATGTCGAGGAACACGAGGTCCGGCTTGTACTGCTGGATGGCCGCGAGGGCCTCGCGGCCAGTCGCGCACTGCGCGACGATCTCGAAATCGGCCGCGTTGCGCAGGCGCAGCTCGACCCCGCGGCGCGACAGCCCCTCGTCGTCGACGATGAGGGTCCGGATTTTCATGCGCGCGCCCCGCGCGCGGCTCCGGCGGGTACCGCCTGCGGCTTCGCCGCGGCCTGTGGGCCGGCCGCGGCGGACTCGAGCGGCAACGCCATCTCGATCCGCAGCCCCGGCTGGCGGCTGAGCACCGCGAAGCGGTGGTTCTCGCCGTAGAGCACCGCGAGCCGCTCGCGGGTGTTGGAGAGACCGACGCCGCGGCGCTCGCCCGTCGTCGCGCCCTCGCGCAGGCCTGGCCCGTCATCGATCACCGACAGCTCGAGCAGCCCCTCGCGGACGCGGCCCTCGATCCTGACCAGTCCTCCCTGCTCGCGCGCCGACACCGCATACTTCAGGGAGTTCTCGAGCAGCGGCTGCAGCAGCAGGCTCGGCACCAGCGCATTCAGCGCCGCCTCCTCGATCGCGTACTCGAGCCGCAGCCGCTCGCCGAAGCGCAGCCGCTCGGTGCCGAGGTACAGATCCAGCGCTTCGATCTCCTGGCGCAGCGTGACCTTCTTCATCGGGTCCTGGTCGAGGGTGTAGCGCAGGAACTCAGACAGCCGCGTCACCGCGTGGTTCGCCTTGCGGTTCTGGTTGTCGAGGATCAGCGTCGAGATGGCATTCAGCGTGTTGAAGAGGAAGTGGGGATTGAGCTGGTAGCGCAGCATCTTCAATTGCGCCTCCTGGGCCAGCGCCACCGCCTTGAGCATCGCCTGCTCATGCTTGCGCTGCGACTCGAAGGACTTGATGCCGAAGTACAGCACGCTCCAGCACAGGAGCAGGTAGGTCGTGGAGAGCGCGCCGCCGAAGAGCTCGAACAGCGTCTGCGCCTGCCAGTCGGGCTCGACGAACCACTTGTAGGACAGATTGATGACGATGCGGAGTGCCAGGGCGGTGATGTAGCAGGTCGCGAGCACGTTCACGATCAGGGCGCGCGGCGGCCGGCCCCACAGCCGCCGGTAGATGTAGCGCATCGGCATCGACAGGATGAAACCCGAGATCGCCGCGACCGCGATCACGCGCGCATAGCTCGAGGGCTTCTCGTAGAGCAGCGCGCCGAAGTACTGGGTGATGCCGTAGGCGGCCCAGCCGGCCGCGTGCAGACTCCAGAACAGCACGTTGCGGTTGGTGCGGATTTGCTCGAGCGTCGGCATCTTCATGACGGGCACCGCGCGGCTTCATGACGGGCACCGCGCGGCGATCCCGGTTCGCACCACGCGCGCACCACACGAAGCTTAGGGCATCCGGCGTTCCCTCGGCCGCTTAAGTGGCCGCGCTGCCGCCTCGTCTCGTCGCAGCCGGGTTTGGAAGCCCGCGACGGGATGACCGCGGCGCCCGATTCTTCAAGTTATTGATCGTTAAACAATTTCTGACGGTTGGCGTGGGTCGTCAGCCCCGTCGCGTCGGGCGAGGTGAGGAGCGTCTCGAGCGATTTCGTGCCGGAGAGCGCCGCACCCTGCGCCAGGTCGCAGCCGATTGCGCCGAGCCACTGCGCCGCCGCTTGCGTTTCGACCCGCTTGGCGGCGCAATGAATCCCGAGCACCTTCGCCGCCTGCACGGTCGCGACCACGAGCGCCTGGCAGAACTTGTCCTTGAGCGCCGAGGCGGTGAGCCTGGGATCGATCTTCACCAGCCGCACCGCCTTGGAGCGCAGCAGCGGCAGCACCTGCGAATCGAAGGAGAAATCATCGATCACCACCGGAGTGCCCAGCTTGTCGCACTGGGCGATGAAGCGCTCGACCTGCGCGCGACGCTGCGTGGCGAGCGCCTCCGCGATCTCGAATCCGAGGGTCTCGGCGGCGATCCCGTGCGCGTTGAGCTCCGCCGACACTTTATGTGCGAAGCGCTCGTCCTCGAGCGTCGCGATCGAGAGATTGATGCTGAAGCTCGTGGGCTGGGAGTTCCACACCGTGCGATGCGCGGCAAGCCAGCCGACGACGCGCTGCACGATCAGCAGATCCAGCACCGCCGGGTCGCACTGCGCGGCGCGCGGCGAGAGTCGCGCCTGGATCTGAAAGCGGCGGGTCTGCCCCCCGGAGCGCAGCTTCACGTACGGCAGCACCTCGAGTGCCACGTGGGGATCACTCTGTGGAGCTGCGTCCGCCGCAGGCTCCGCGGACGGGGCAGCTTCCCGCCGCGGGGCGGATACCGCCGCTGCGGCCGGTGCCGCGCGGGGCGCGGCCGCCTCGGACGTTGCGGGCCGCGCAGTGGGCGCGGGCGCTGTGGACCGCGCGGGGGGCGCGAGCGCCGCGGCAGGGGCGGGCGCCCCGGTCGCAGCGGGCGCCGTGGACGGCGCGTCGGGCGCTGCGGTCGGTTCCTCGAGGATGAACTCGAGAGTCATCATGTCGGTCTGGGTGTCGATCTTCGATCGGGCCGCGGAGCCGGTCGGTCGCCGCGGGGACGGCGACGGGCTTTTCGCGGGGGATAGATCGAACTCGAGAATGTCGTCCACCTGCCTGGGTGAGATCGCCGGGGGGATCACGACGGCGCGCGCCGCGGCGGGCTTCTGCAGCGGGGCGGCCGGCGCGGCGGCGGCGCGAGGTGCAGGCTGTACGCGCGGCGGCGGCCCGGGCGGCTCGATATCCGGAACGAGCTCGAGGAGCGCGAGCTCCTCCTCCGTCAGATCGTCGGTCGACGCAGCCGGTACAGTGGCCTGTCCGCCGCGGCTCGCGCGGCCCTCGGCCGGCGGGGCCCCGGGCTTCATGAGCACGGCGAGGCGCTGCATGATGGCGCGCACCGGTGCCGCCATCAGTCGCTCCTGCGTGTCGTCGCCGATGGCCTTGCTGTCAGCGAGGACCATGGCGACGCCGAGGAGATCGCCGCTCGGCGAGCGCACCGGCAGGAGCAGACCAAAACGCCCGTCTTCGAGAACGGTCTCGTAGCAGCGCCTCGCCGGCTCCGCGGCGAGGGCCTGGAGGCCCTCGATCACCAGGCCGTGCTCATCGGGGCCAATCAGCGCGCCCTCGCTGAGCCACAGCACGTTCGCCTCATGATCGGAGACCGAGACCGAATGCAGGCGCCGGCCCTGCAGCACGTCGCGCAGCTGCTGCCCGAGCGTCGGCACGGTGGCCGGCGTGGCGGGCGTGGGCACGACCGCGAGAACTGGTGGGTTCGCTGGCGGGCGTGCGGCCATCGCTTTGTTGCGCAAGGGGCTTCCTGTCCGGGACTAAAGAGCGCCGGCAGGCTCGGCGCCCGCCTTGAGTAACAATAAGAGTGGCAGTCCGGCGCGGGCGGCGCCGTGATTTCTCTCGCGTTCTGTTTGCAAACAGCGACGGTCGGCACCCGCCGTTTGTCATATTGGTCTCGGCGCCCGGGGGTATGTGCCTACACCTCGCGCAGCGCACCGAGGAAGTCGCGTTTGCCGAGCTCGACGCCGTTGTGCCGCAGGATCGCGTACGCGGTCGTGACGTGGAAAAACACGTTGGGGATCGCCCACCGCTGCAGAAACTCCAGCCCCTTGAACTCGTAGGCGCGCTGCCCCGTGGGGACCCTGATGTCGCGTGTCTCCGAGCCCGCGAGCGCGTCCGCCGGCACGCTCTTCAGGTAGTCGATCACGCGCGCGATACGCAGCCGCAGCTGCTCGAAGGAAGTCTCGTTGTCCTCGAAGCGCGGCGGCTCCTGAGCGGCGAGCCGCGCGACGGAATTCTTGGCGAGGTCGCAGGCGATTTGCACCTGCCGCGTCAGCGGCAACATGTCGGGTGCCAGGCGCGCGTCGAGCAGCACCGCCGGGTCGAACTTGCGCTGCGTGGCGTGCGCCAATCCCTTCTCGAGGATCGAGGAGAGATTTCCGAGAGTGGTCGCGAATACTTCCACCGAGAGCGCCTGCATCGAGATCTTCATAAGAGAGTCTCCTTGCCTATTGCCGGCCCGTCTGGCCCGAGGGGGCGTGAGTTTATCCGCTTACGCGGGCCTAAGGTGGCGCCCCACCGTGCTCTGATGAAACAATACGGCTCCCCGAACGCCTGATTGAGGCTGTCATGAACCTGATCTGGACACCGGCTCAGCTCGCCATGCTCGCCAAGGTGGTGGATCTCAATGGCTTCTCGGCGGCGGCGCGTGCGCTGGCGGTTCCCAAGGCGGCGGTCAGCCGTGCCGTGGCCGACCTCGAGAAGACCCTTGGCGTGCGGGTGCTCGAGCGCACCACACGGCGCATCGCGCTCACCTCGGCAGGGCGGCTGCTGTACCCGCATGCCAGGCGGATCGGCGAGGAAACCGACGCCGCCCGCGCGGCGATCGCCAAGCTCAGGGAGCCCGAGGCGCGGCCGCTGCGCGTGGTCGCCGATCCCACCTACGGGCGGGTGCTGCTCTCGCCGCTGGTGCCGCGGTTTCTCGAGGCGTTCGCGCACGTGCCGCTCGAGGTGGCGCTCGATGCCGAGCAGTTGACCGAGGGCGCCTGGGATGTCGCGATCCGCACCCGTCCGCCCGCGGACGGGAGCACCCGGCAGCGCCTGCTCGGCGCGCCGCCCGCACTGCTCTGTGCGACCCCTGCGTATCTGCAGCGGCGGGGCCAGCCTGAGCGCCCCGACGATCTGCGCGGCCACGACCTCCTCACGCCCGACGCCGCCCTGCTGCCCGAGTTTCGGCTGCTGCTCGAGCGCGGGACGCAGCGCGCCGAGGTGCCGCTGCGCCCGAAGCTCGCCGTCGATGACCCGGCGGTGCTGCACGCCGCCACGGCCGCGGGCCTCGGTGTGGGGCTTCTGCCGGAGTTCCTGTGCCGGCAGGGGCTGGCGACCGGACGGCTGAAGCCGGTGCTGTCCGAGTGGACCGTACCGCCGGCGGCCGCTCTTTACGCCCTGTATCCGGCGGCGCTCGAGTCCGATCCCCGGGTGCAGCAGTTCGTCGACTTTCTGGCCGCAAACATCGTGCCCGCGCTGGCGCTGCCCGTTCCCGTGCGCCCGCCGCCGATCCACCCGAGCACGCAGGACTTCGCGCCGCACTGAAGTCGGGCCGCGGCCCGCCCACCCGCTACACTAACCGGGGCCTCCAAGGGGGGACCGACCATGTATCGTGCGCCTGTACGAGAAGTGCGCTTCGTGCTGGAGGAGCTCCTCGGCGCGGGCAGCCTCGCCGCTTCCGCCGAGCTCGCCGACTATTCCGATGAGCTGGCGCGCTCGGTGCTCGAAGAGGCGGCGCGCTTCGCCGAGGGCGTGCTCGAGCCCCTCAACCGTCCGGGCGACCTGCACGGGGCGCGCTGGACCCCCGACGGTGTCGTCACGGCCCCGGGCTTTCGCGATGCCTACCGCCAGTTCGCGGCGGGCGGCTGGACCGCGCTCGGGGCGGATCCGAAGTTCGGCGGCCAGCCCGCACCCCGCGCGCTGGTGAGCGCGGCCGGAGAGTTCTGGGGCTCGGCCTGTCTCGCCTTCAAGCTGGGTCCGATGCTGACGCACGGAGCGGTGCACGCGCTCGAGCTGTGCGGCTCGGCGACGCAGAAGGAGCGCTACCTCCCGAGGATGATCAGCGGCGAGTGGACCGGCACCATGGTGCTCACCGAGCCGCAGGCCGGCTCGGATCTCGGCCTGGTGCGCACGCGCGCCGTGCCGGACGGTGACCGCTACCGGCTCTTCGGGCAGAAGATCTTCATCACCTGGGGCGATCACGATCTCACACCCAACACGCTGCACATGGTGCTCGCGCGCATCGAGGGCGCGCCCGCCGGCGTCAGGGGCATCTCGCTGTTCGTCGTGCCCAAGGTGCTCGTCAATCCCGACGGCTCGCTCGGCGCGCGCAACGACGTGCGCTGCCTCTCGGTCGAGCACAAGCTCGGCATCCACGCGAGCCCGACCTGCGTGCTCGCCTTCGGTGAGAAGCAGGGTGCGCTGGCGGATCTGGTGGGCGAGCCCGGCCGCGGGCTCGAGTACATGTTCATCATGATGAACAGCGCGCGACTCTCGGTGGGGAGCGAGGGCTACGCGGTCGGCGAGCGCGCCCTGCAGCGCGCCACCGAGTGGGCGCGCACGCGCCTGCAGGGCAAGGCGCTCTCCGGCGCGGGCCCGGTCCCCATCATCCATCACCCGGACGTGAAGCGCATGCTCCTCACGATGAAGTCGCAGACCGAGGCCTCCCGCGCGCTCACGCTCTACGCCGCCTTTCAGTTCGACCTCGCCGCCCACAGCGCTGACGGCAAAGTGCGTCGCACCGCGCAGGCCCGGGGCGAGCTGCTCACGCCGATCGTCAAGGGCTGGTGCACCGAGATCGGCAACGAGGTGGCCGCCACCGGCGTGCAGGTCCACGGCGGCATGGGTTACATCGAGGAGACCGGCGCCGCGCAGTACGTGCGCGACGTGCGCATCACCACCATTTACGAAGGCACCACCGGCATCCAGGGGAACGATCTCATCGGCCGCAAGCTCGGGCGCGATCGCGGGGCGGCGATCGGCGAGCTGATCGCAGCAATGGAGCGCGAGCTGCGCTCGCGCGAGAGCGGTGACCCGGCCGTACTCGGAGTGCGTGAGGCGGCGCTCGGAGCGGTGGCTGCCTTGAAGAGCGCGACCCAGGCGCTGCTGCGCACCCTCGCCTCGCGACCCGAGGTGGGCCTGGCGGTGTCCGTGCCGTACCTGAAACTGTGCGGCTACGTCATCGGCGGCTGGCTGCTCGCGAAGTCGGCGGCGATCGCCGCGGCGAAGGTCGACGGTCCCGAGAGCGCGTTCTACGCCGCCAAGATCCGCACCGCGGCCTTCTACGCCGCGCAGGTGCTGCCCACCGCGGCGGCGCTCGCTCGCGTGGTCGAAGGGGGCGGCGCTAGCGTGGCCGAGACCGACGCCGCGCTCATCTAGCGGACGCGCCCCGCCGCCGCGTGCGAACATCGCAGGCATGGCGGCGGAGGCAGGGATGAACCGACGAGAGCTGCTCATGGGAGGGATTACCCTGGTGGCGGCGCGGCTATGGCATCGCGCGCCGGCGCGGTGAGCCCGGGCGAAGCGCTCATCCGGCGGAGGATTCCAGCGAGCGGCGAGGAGACTCCCGTCATCGGACTTGGAACCTCGCGGACCTTCGAGGTCGGGGAGTCCGCCGCCGAGCGCGCGCCGCTCCGGGAAGTGCTCGAGTCGTTCTTCGCCTCCGGCGCCCGCCTCATCGACACCTCGCCGATGTACGGGACCGCGGAAGCGGTGCTGGGCGGGCTCATGACGCCCGACATGCACCAGCGGGCGTTTCTCGCCACCAAGGTGTGGACGCGCGGCGCGCGCGAAGGCCGCGAGCAGATGACGCGCTCGGGGGAGCTGCTCAAGACCGCGCGGCTCGATCTGATCCAGGTGCACAATCTCCTCGATCTCGAGACGCACCTGAGGACGCTGCGGGAATGGAAGGACGCCGGCCGTGTGCGTTACATCGGTGTCACGCATTACACGGTCGGCGCCCAACCCGAGCTCGTCAAGGTGCTGAAGCGGGAAAAGCTCGACTTCGTGCAGTTCAACTACTCCCCGCTCACGCGCGCTGCCGAGAAGGAGCTGCTGCCGGTCGCGGCGGACCGCGGGGTCGCGGCGCTCGTCAATCGTCCGTTCGAGGACGGCGCGCTGTTCGGGACGGTGCGCGGCAAGGCGCTGCCCGCGTGGGCCGGCGAGCTCGATGCGGCGAGCTGGGGCCAGCTCGCCCTCAAATTCATCGCAGCCCATCCGGCGGTCACCTGCATCATTCCGGCGACGGCGAAGGCGTCGCACCTCGCGGACAACCTCGCCGGCGGTCGCGGGCGACTGCCCGATGCGCGCCAGCGCGAGGCGATCGCGCGGGCGTTCGCGTAGGGGAGATCACGAGTTCGGGCCGGGCGGCGGGCTCACGACCCTCGGCGTCCGGCGCGGCGGCTCGTTCAGGTTCTGCAGGTAAAGGCGCCGCGCCTGCGGGGTGAGCGCGGCCCAGTCGACTTTCTCGGTGTGCGTGCCGCGCAGCTGCGCGTCGCTCACCTCGGCGCTCGCGCCGCTGTCGCCGCGCCAGCTCGAGGGCAGGCGCGTCGTCGAGCCGTCTCGCAGCAGATCCACCACCGCCGCGGCCACGAGCGGATCGCGGGTCAGATTGCTGTGCGCCACGCGGGCGTAAGCGCTCGGCGTCCCCTCGAGCGCGGCGCTCGAGGCGGGCACGGTGCCGTCCCCGTGCCGTGTCAGGGTGTAGACGAAGTCATCGTGCCGCCGCTCGATGCCCGTGACGGTTTTCTGATCCACGCCCACGATCGAGATCCACCGCTCATCCGGGCCGGCGAGCCGCGCGCGGGCCGCGAGCGCCGCCTCGAGCAGCTCCGGGCGGGGCTTGGGACCTGCGCCGGGCCAGCTGCCGGGATCGAACACATCGGGGCCGCCGGCGCCTGAAGGCGGCGCGGGCAGCAGCTCGTAGAGGCTCGGAAACGTGTTGAAGACTTCCGCGGCGAGAGTCTCCGCGGACGCGCGCAGCGCGAGTCGCGCCACCTTGCGCACCACGACATAGGTGCCGCGCAGCGCCTGCACGGCCGCGAACGAGCCGCCGTGAGGCGTTCCGAGAAACACCAGACGCTCGACGTTGCCGAGGCTCGCGAGCGAGAGCGCGGCACGGGCGATGAGCCCGCCCATGCTGTGCGCCACGATCGCGACGCGCGCCGCCCCGCCGGCCCGCACGCGCTCGACGAGCCCGGCCCCGAGCTGCGACACCGGCAGCCGCCAGTCGTAGTCATGGAACTCGGCCGCGAAGCCGTGGGCGCGCAGGTAAAACTTCAGCCGCAGGTAGGAGTAGAGCACGACCCCGAGCGGCACGATCGGCGCCGGCCCCGGCAGGCGCAGCGTCGCGAGGCGCCCCAGCTGAATGTCGATGGGGTCGAGCCACACGATGTCGTGCGGCAGCGGCGGCCGGCGGGCAAGCCCGAGCTGCGAGCCCATGATGCCCGGCACGATGAGCACGCGCAGCCCCGCATCGGCGGGCGGCGCCCTGCGCACGCGCTTCGCGAGCGCAGCGAGAGCCCGATACTCGCCGGCGCCGAAGTAGTCGGTGAGCTCCTGCCGGCGTTCCCCGCTCGCGAGCCAAGTCTCGATCTGCGCATCGCTCCAGGCGAAGCGGTCGTAGGGGGTGACGTGATCGAGCGGTGAGTCGAGTGAGACCACGCGTCGCGCGATTATGCCAGACGCCTTTCAGGCCGACCGACTATGATGCGCAGCTTCGCGCCGCCGCCCCCATGCCGCACCAACCCAACCGCCCGGAATTTCCCGGCCTGATCGCGCTCCTCGCGGGCGCGCTCGCCATCGGCAGCTCCGGGATCTTCGTGCGGGTGTCGGAAACCGGGCCGACCGCGACCGCCTTCTGGCGCGGCTGCCTTGCGTTGCCGCCGCTCGCGGTGTGGGCATGGCTCGAGCGGCGCCATCGTGTCTCGCCGGCCGCCGCCCCGGGCATGGCCGCGGCGAGCCTGCGCGAGCCGCTGCTCGTGTGGGCGGGCGTGTTCTTCGCCGGCGACCTGGCGCTGTGGCACGCCTCGCTCATGTTGACCTCCGTGGCCGCCTCGTCGCTCGAGGCCAACTGCGCCCCGATGCTGGTGACACTGTTTGCCTGGGCGCTCTGGGGCGAGCGCCCGCGACTGCCGTTCCTGCTCGCGCTCGCGCTCGCCTTCGGCGGGATGCTGCTGATCCTCGCGCCGAAGCTCGGCGGTGGCAGCCATGCGCTGCTCGGCGATGCGCTCGGGCTCGGCACCGCCTGCTTCTACGCGGCTTATATTCTCGCGGTCGCGCGCCTGCGCGGCCGATACGGCACCGGCATCGTCATGTTCGCCTCGACGCTCGTGTTCACGCTGATCCTTCTGCCGCTCGCGCTGCTGCAGAAGTTCCTGCCCGCGACGGCTGCGGGCTGGTGGGTGCTCCTCGGCTGTGCGATGACGGCCCAGGTGCTCGGGCAGGGCCTGATCGCCTACGCGCTCGCGCACCTGCCCGCGACCTTCGGTGCGGTGGGCCTCTATGTGCAGGTAGTCGCCGCCGGCGTGTACGCGTGGCTGCTGCTCGGGGAGCGGCTGGCGCCGGTGCAGATCGCCGGCGGAGCGGTGGTGCTCGCGGCAATCGCGCTCGCGCGCCGGGCGCGCGTCGCGCCGCGAGTCGCACCTTCCGCCGCGGTCGCCGACGCCCGCGGCGCTCAGGCGCAGCGCGCGTCGATCCAGTCGAGCGCAGCGCGCCACAGCGAGTCGCGATGACGCTCGCAGAAGAAGCCGTGATGACCGATGTGGCGCACGCCCGCCTCGCACGGACGGATCCAGCGCCGCTCGATCTGTGCGTTGGGGTATGAGGCGAGCAGCGCCTCGACGGCCGCAGGGGTTGCGATCGGATCGTCGCTGAAGCTCAGCGAGAGGAGCGGCGCGCGCACCTCCGCGTAGCGGCTGTCGCGCAGCTCCTCATCGAGCCCGGGGCCGAAGGGCACGGCTTGGAGGCACCACTTGCGCCACTGCAGGAACACGCCGCGCGGCAGTGATTCGCCGGGCCACAGGAGCCCCTGTGGCACGTACCCCACGAGCTGCAGCATCAGCGGGCCGTGGAGCTTCCAGAAGCCGAGCGCCAGGTAGCGGAACGGCGCGCGCTGGCGGCGCCAGTAGCCGGTCGAGGTCGCAACCATCACGTGCGCGCGCGCGAGCGCATGATTGGGCATGCAGCCGAGCAGCTGCCCGCCGACGCTGTGCCCGAGCGTCGCGAGCGGCAGCGGCGCGAAGCGCGCGGCGAGCGTGGCGAGCGCGGCCGGCATGTCGAGCCGCCCCCAGTCGCTCATGCGCGCCTCCTCCGCGGCGAGCGGCCGGCGGGCCGAGGCGCCGATGCCGCGGTAGTCGTAGACCAGGGCGTGATAGCCGCGCCGCGCGCAGTAGCCGGCGAACTTGAGATAGAACTCGCGCCTGAAGCCGGTGGCGCCGTTGATCGCGAGCGCTCCGCGCGCAGCGGGGGCTTCGAGCACGAGTCCCGCGAGGGTGCGCCCATCGGATGCCGTCAGCTCGAGGGGACTCGGTGAGGCGGGGGCGCTCACGGGGCGTGCTCGGCGATGACCTTGCCGAGGGCATCGATCGCCGCCCGCCGCGCGCTCGTCTTGCGCCACACGGCGCCGACGTGACGCACCGGCGCGGGCCTCGCAAAGGGGCGCAGCGCGACGCCGCGCGCGCCGCGGTAGGCGCCGCGCACCGCGAGCTCCGGCAGCAGCGTCACGCCGGCGCCCGTCGCCACCATCTGGCGGAGCGTCTCGAGGCTCGTGGCGCGAAAGTCCTGCGGCTCGCGCACCCCGGCGCGACTGCACACCTCGAGCGCCTGATCGCGCAGGCAATGCCCGTCCTCGAGCAGCAGCAGCGTCTCGCCCTTCAAGTCCGCGACGCGCAGCGTCTCGTGCGCCGCGAGCGGGTGACGCTCGGGCAGCGCCACCACGAAAGCCTCGCGGTAGAGCTCGTGCGACTCGAGTCCGTCGAGCTCCACCGGGAGCGCCAGGATCCCGACGTCGAGCTCCCCGCCGCGCAGCCGCTCGAGCATCGGCGCCGTCTGGTACTCGTAGAGTCGCAGCTCGAGCCGCGGCAGCGCGCGGCGGATCGCGGGAGCCACGCGCGGCAGCAGGTAGGGGCCGATGGTCGGCAGCAGCGCCAGGCGCAAGGGGCCAGCGAGCGGGTCGCGCTGGCTGCGCGCGAGCGCCACCACCTCGTCGCTCGCCTCGATGATGCGCCGCGCGCGCGCCACGATCTCCTCCCCGGCCGCGGTGAGGGACACGTTGTTGGGCGCGCGCTCGATCAGCTGCAGGCCGAGAGACTGCTCGAGCTTCTTCAGCTGCGCCGAGAGGGTCGGCTGGCTGACGAAGCAGCGCGCGGCGGCCCGCCCGAAATGGCGCAGGTCCGCCACGGCCACGAGATAGCGCAGGTCCTTGAGCTTCAGATCCATGGCTCGAGATACACAGGGTCTATCGAATTCATAAAATCAATCGATTGGAATGATAGCAGACCGGGCCTCATCCTGGGCGCCGTCACGGGGCCGATATCCCGCCCCGCACCTTAAAGGAGCCCCTGCCCATGCTAGGCGTCGGTCATCGCTTTCCGCAGTTTGCGCTCACGGGCGTCGTGTCGAACGACGTCGAGAGCGCGTTCCAGCCCCTCACCCACGAGAGCTTCACCGGCAAGTGGCAGGTGGTGTTCTTCTGGCCGAAGGACTTCACCTTCGTCTGTCCCACCGAGATCGCCGCCTTCGGCCGGCTCGAGAAGGAATTCCGGGCGCGCGATGCGCAGCTCCTCGGCGTGAGCATCGACAGCGAGTACGTGCACCTCGCCTGGCGGCGCGAGAAGGAGGAGCTGAAGTCCCTCCCCTTCCCCATGCTCGCCGACGTCAAGCGGGAGCTCACGGGCGCGCTCGGCATCCTCGACCCCGAGGCCGGCGTGGCGCAACGCGCGACCTTCATCGTGGATCCGGAGCGGATCATCCGCTTCGTCTACGTCACCGACCTCAACGTCGGCCGCAGCCCCGAGGAGGTGCTCCGCGTGCTCGATGCGCTGCAGACCGACGAGCTGTGCCCCTGCAACTGGCAGA
>MNCZ01000114.1 GCA_001914695.1 Gammaproteobacteria bacterium 13_2_20CM_66_19
CCAGGATCGTGGGTGGGATCGGCTCCTCGCACACCCCGACGATCGGGTTTGCCCTGGATACGCACAAGCAGACCGACCCGGTCTGGGCGCCGATATTCGCGGGCTACGAGCCGGTTCAGAAGTGGCTCCGGGAGAAGCGGCCGGACGTACTTTTCTTCATCTACAACGACCACGTCACGTCGTTCTTTTTCGACCACTACTCACACTTCGCGCTCGGGGTGGGGGAGGAGTATGCGGTCGCCGATGAAGGCGGCGGGCCGCGACATCTGCCGCCGGTGAAGGGCCACCCCGGGCTCGCCCGCCACATCGCGCTCGCGCTCACCGCGGACGAATTCGACCTCGCGTACTTCCAGGGGAAGCCTCTCGATCACGGCTGCTTCTCGCCGCTGTCGATGATGTGGCCGCACGAAGGGCACTGGCCCGGCGCCATCGTTCCGCTGCAGGTCGGCGTGCTCGAGTTCCCGATCCCGACCGCGCGGCGCTGCTTCCGGCTCGGCAGGTCGCTGCGCCGGGCGATCGAGAGCTACCCCGAGGATCTGCGCGTGGCCATCGTCGCCACCGGAGGCCTCGCGCACCAGGTGCACGGTGAGCGCGCGGGCTTCAACAACACGCCCTGGGACATGGAGTTCCTCGACCTGCTCGAGCGGGAACCGGAGCGCTTGAGCGAGCTGACCATCGCGCAGTACGCGGAGCGCGGCGGGCTCGAAGGCGCGGAGGTGATCATGTGGCTGATCATGCGCGGCGCCTTGTCCGCGAAGGTCAGGAAGCTGCACAGCGCCTACTACCTGCCGTCGATGACCCCGATCGTCACGGTGATCTACGAGGACGACTCTGCGGTACCCAAGACGGAAACGGACGCCGGGTTCCGGGAGCGCATCGCCCGTGAGCTGGCCGGAGTCGAGCGGCTGCCCGGCACCTATCCGTTCACGCTGGAGCGGAGCGTGAAGGCCTACCGCCTCAACCGCTTCCTGCACCGGCTGATCGAGCCGCAGTACCGGCGGCGGTTCCTCGCCGATCCGGAGCCGATGTTCGAGGAGGCGGAGCTCACCGCGCAAGAGCGCGACCTGGTGCGGCGGCGCGACTGGCGCGCGCTCATCCACTACGGGGTGATCTTCTTTCTGCTGGAGAAGCTGGCCGCGGTGCTCGGCATTACCAATCTGCACGTCTATGCCGCGATGCGCGGTGAGACCCTCGAGGAGTTCCAGAAGACGCGCAACGCCCAGGTGCTCTACTCCGTAGCAGGCCAGGATCCGAAGCTCAAACAATCGGGGCAGTGAGGACACAGCGATGAGTGGCGAGAGTCTGGAGAGTCTGCTCAAGCGTTCAGGCAACATCGTCGACCTGCTGCGCAACTCGCAGGTGGGGGCTTACGTCTATCCCGTCGTTCCGATCGAGTTCAGCAACTGGCGCAGCGAGCAGGTCGGCTGGCAGAAAACCGCGGTGCTCTACGATCAGTCGCACCACATGTCGGAGGTGATGGTTTCCGGTCCCGACGCCCTGCGGCTGTTGTCCCACCTTACGATCAACAGCTTCGCCAACTTCACGCCGAACAAGGCGAAGCAGATGGTGCCGTGCAGCTACGACGGCTACGTGATCGGCGACGGCATCCTTTTCTATCTCGATGAGAACGAGCTGCTGTTCGTCGGGCGCACTCCCGCCGTGAACTGGATCCAGTTCCACGCGCAGACCCTCGGCTACAAGGTCGAGACCACCCGCGACGAGCGCTCGCCATCGCATCCTCGCGGCAAGGCGGTCATCCGCGGGCACTACCGCTACCAGATTCAGGGGCCGAACGCCGAGCGGCTGCTCGAGAGGCTCAATGGCGGGCCGCTGCCGCAGGTGAAGTTCTTCCACATGGACGCGATCAACATCAAGGGACGCCGCGTCCGCTGCCTGCGGCACGGCATGGCGGGGGCTCCGGGGCTCGAGATCTGGGGTCCTTACTCGGAGGGCGATGAGATCCGTGAAGCCATCCTCGAGGCGGGACGGGACTTCGGTCTGGTCCAGGTCGGCGCGCGCGCCTACTCGAGCAACACGCTCGAATCCGGCTGGATTCCCTCACCGCTGCCGGCGGTGTTCACGGGCGAGCGGATGAAGAAGTACCGCGAGTGGCTGCCGGCGAGCGGATACGAGGGCACGGCATCGATCGGCGGCAGCTTCCAGTCCCCCAACATCGAGGATTACTATCTCACCCCGTACGCCCTCGGCTACGGGCCATTCATCCGGTTCGATCACGACTTCATCGGACGCGAGGCGCTGGAGCGAATGGCGCAAGGGCCGCATCGCAAGAAGGTGACGTTTGCCTGGAACGCCGACGACGTGCTCAAGATCTTCGCCTCGCTCTTCGTGCCCGGCGGGGAGAACTACAAGTACTTCGACTTCCCGAACTGTAACTATGCCTCCTCGTCCTTCGACCGGGTCCTCAAGGGCGGGAGGACGGTCGGATTCTCGATGTTCGGCGGCTACAGCTACAACGAGCGCACCGCGCTCTCCCTCGGTGTCGTGGATCCGGACATCGAGATCGGGGACGTGCTGACGCTCGTCTGGGGCGAAGAGAGCGGCGGGACCCGCAAGACCACGGTGGAGCCGCACCGGCAGCTCGAGATCCGCGTGCGCGTCTCCCCGACCCCGTACTCCCGCGCGGCGCGCGAGGGGTATCACGCGGGCTGGCGCACCCGGCAGGCCTGACCTCAGAGGCGGTAGTCCTGCTGCCGCTCGGCATAGGCGATGAAGAAATCGAGCGCGCTGGGGTCGGACACGCCGCTGCGGTTGGCGGCTCTCTCGGGCGCCACCCCCATCAGGATCCGCCGCACCGGCACCTCCATCTTCTTGCCGGTGAGAGTGTAGGGGATGCCCGGAACCTGATAGATCTTGTCCGGCACGTGGCGGGGTGTGTACTCGCGGCGCAGCGTGTCACGGATCTTCGTCTCGAGGAGCGGGTCGAGCTCGACGCCCGCCGCGAGCTTCACGAACAGCGGCATGAAGAAGCCGCCGGCCGGCAGATCGAGGTTGACGATGAGCGCATCCTCAACTTCGGGGAGGAGGCCCAGTGAGCGGTAGACCTCGGCCGTGCCGATGCGCACGCCATAGCGGTTGAGGGTGGCGTCCGAGCGCCCAAGTACGTAGCAGCCGCCGCGTGCATTGATCTTGAAGAAGTCCCCGTGACGCCAGACGCCGGGGAACTCCTGAAAGTAGGTTTCGAGGTAACGGCGGTCGCCCGGATCATTCCAGAAGCGCAGCGGCATCGACGGCATGGGCTCTGTGATGACGAGCTCGCCGACCTCGTCGACGACGCTCTCGCCGCGCGAGTTGAAAGCCTCGACCGAGACCCCCAGCGAAGGGGCCTGGATCTCGCCCGCGCGCACCGGCAGGGTGGGCACTCCGCCGACGAACCCCGTACAGCAATCCGTGCCGCCGCTGCCGTTGGCGACCCAGAGATCCTCTTTCACGTTCCGGTAGAACCAGCCCATGCACTCAGGGCTTGCCGGAGAGCCGGCCAGGTTGATCGTGCGCAGCGCCTCGAGCCCGTAGCGCTCGCGCGGCACGACCCCGGAGCGCTTCAGCGCGTCAACGTAGGTGGGGCTCGCGCCGAAAGTGACGACGCCCGCCTCCTGCGCCATCTTCCACAGCACATCGGGGGTCGGATGCGCGGGGTGGCCGTCATAGAGGACGGGTACGGCTCCGGTTAGTGGTGTGCTGACCAGGAAGTTCCAGAGCATCCAGCCGGTGGTGGTGAAGTAAAACACCGGCTCGCGCGGATGCAGGTCGAAGTGGAACGTCGCGTTCTTCAGAGTCTCGAGGAGGATCCCTCCGTGACCATGGACGATCGGCTTGGGTAACCCGGTCGTCCCGGACGAGAACAAGGTCCACAGGGGATGATCGAACGGCACCTGCGCGTACTCGAACTGCGCCGGGCCGACGGCGGGCCTGGCGAGGAGCGTCCGCCAGTGCCGGGCGGACGGCAACGGCAACGAGGGGTCGGAAGGGTTCAGGTAGGGCAGGTAGATGAGGTGTTGGAGCGAGCTCAAGCTCGAGGCGATGCGTCGCAGCTCATCGCGCCGATCGAAGGACTTGCCCCCGTAGCGGTACCCGTCGATGGCGAAGAGCACCTTCGGCGAGAGCTGCGCGAGGCGGTCGAGCGTGCCGCGCTCACCGAAGTCCGGCGAGCAGCACGCCCAGATCGCGCCGATGGCGGTGGTCGCCAGCATCGCGATCATGGTTTCCGGGATGTTCGGCATCCAGGCCACGATCCGGTCCCCGGGCTCGAGCCCCAGGGCACGCAGCTCGGTGGCCAGGGTTCGTACGCGGCTGCCGAGTGCCTCCCAGCTCAAGGCGGTGAGCGGCTGCGTCTCGCTCACGTGGAAGAGCACATTGCCGCCCCCGGCCTCGCGTCGCAGCACATGCTGTGCGTAGTTGAGGCGCGCACCCGGAAACCATTCGGCACCCGGCATGCTGCGCCGCCCGAGTACCCGCGTGTGCGGTGCCGAGGAGTCGATCCGGAAGTAGTCCCAGAGGGCCTGCCAGAAGCTTTCCAGGTCCTCGACGGACCAGCGCCACAGCGCGGTGTAATCGGCAAAACCCAAGCCACGCTCGTGCGCGAGCCAGTCGGTGAATTCCGTCAGGTTGGCACGGCGGATCCGCTCCGGCCCCGGGGTCCACAGGATTTCACCTGGCTGCATGCGTCGATTGTAAGGCCGTTGCGGCTCGATCCCTCGCCGAGGGATCGATCTCGGCGTAGGCTTGATGACACATGCGCCTCGGTTTCGGCTGACCCTGCCGCAGCAGGAACGGGAAGCGGGGCGGGAGAGCCACCATTAGCACGCACACCCATTCCGCAGCCTTCCCGGCCCCGAGCTCGCTGACGGTGGTTCCGGGGACCGAGCGGGCACAGGCCGCCTATCCCTACTACATGCAGTTCACTGCCGCGGACGACCAGCGGTTCTGGTTCTACAACTCGATGCACTTCCCGGAACCGATGTCCGCGTTCGACATGGTGACCGCCGAGGCCGCGTACTGTGCCCTCGGCTCCTCCACGACGCGTGTGCATTGCATACCGACCACGCTAGGGATCGACTATCGGATCATCAACGGGCGGGTGTACATCGGCGGCAATGCCGTCACGGATCCTCGAGAAATCGCCCGCCGCACCGGCGAGTTCCAGCAGCGGGCCTTCTACTACTACGGCAACTGGGAGCGGCTGTATGCGCAATGGCGCGAGAAGATGCTGGCCCTGATACGCGATGCCCAGTCGCTACCGAAGCTCGAGCTGCCGGAATTCGAGCCGCTCTCGAACGTGCATTCCGGGCGCGGCATCGCCACGAACCATGCCCTTCTCGACACTTACCAGAGAACGCTCGAAGGCTACTTCCGGATGTGGCATCACCACTTCGAGTTCCTGCTCCTCGGCTACGGGGCGTACATGACCTTCTTCGCCTTCTGCAAGAAGGCGTTTCCGGAGATCAGCGACCAGACCATCGCGCGTATGGTGGCCGGCATCGAAGCGGAGATCTTCCGTCCCGACGAGGAAGTGCGGCGGCTGGCCCGCCGGGCGGTGGAGCTGGGCGTCGACGATGAGTTCAGGGAGGGGCGCACGCCGCAGGCGATCATGGCGGCGCTCGAGACGCGGGGAGCCGCCGGGCGCGGCTGGCTGGACGAGCTCGCGACCTCGCGCGACCCCTGGTTCAACATCAACGTCGGGGACGGCTTCTACCACTACCACCGCTCCTGGAACGACGACCTGTCCATGCCCTTCGCGGGGCTCCCCGGCTACATCGCAGCGGTCAGGGCCGGGGAGTCGCTGGAGCGGCCGATCGAGAAGCTCCAGGCGGAGCGTCGCCAGCTGATCCAGGACTATCGTGAGCTGCTCGGCTCCGAGCAGGAGCGGCAGGCCTACGATCAGATGATCGGTCTCGCCCATCGCGTATTTCCGTACGTCGAGGGGCATAAGTTCTACTGCGAGCACTGGTACACCAACCTCTTCTTCAACAAGATCCGCGAGTTCGGCGCCTTGCTGGCGGCGCACGGGTTTTTCGCGCGCGAAGACGACGTGTTCCAGCTCACGCACTACGAGCTCAAAGCCGCGATCATCGATCTCATGACGGCCTGGTCGAACGGCTCGCCGCCGCGGGGACCTGAGCACTGGCCGCAGATTGTCGCGGAACGCCGGGCGGCGACCGCCGAGTGGGCCAAGCACAGCACCCCACCGGCCTTAGGTCCGGTCCCCGACGTGATCGACGATCCGGCGATCGTGATGCTCTGGGGGATCACGCGCGAGAGCCTGGACAGGTGGCTCCACGCCTCGAGCGATGTGGCGAGCCGCGAGCTCCGCGGGTTTGCCGCCTCGAGCGGTGTCGTCGAGGGTCCGGCCTGCGTCGTGAAGTCGGTGGAGGAGATCGGCCGCGTGCGCAAGGGCGACATCCTCGTCTGCCAGATCACCAATCCGACCTGGGCGCCGATCTTCCAGAAGATCGCAGGCGCGGTATCCGACATCGGCGGCTCGATGAGCCACGCCGCCATCGTGGCCCGGGAGTTCGGTCTTCCCGCGGTGGTGGGCACGGGGACCGCGACCTCGCGGATCAAGGACGGTCAGCGCATCCGCGTCGACGGCGGCCGTGGCGTGGTCACCCTGCTCTCGTAGCGAGCGTCTTTCCCGTAGGGAGCGTCATGGGCGTCGGCGCGCACATCGCGTGGTTCGATGAGATCGGGCTCGGCGACCGCGCGCAGGTCGGCGGCAAGGGCGGCAGCCTCGGCGAGCTCAAGCGCGCCGGGATCGCCGTGCCCCCCGGATATGTCGTGAAGACCCGCGCGTTCGAGCGGCTCCTCGAGTCGCTCGAGCGTGAGGCGCCGGTACGCGCTGCGGTCGCAGCCGTGAGCCCCGGCGACCTCGCGGGCGTCACGGCCTGCTCGAGGGCGCTCCGCCGCCGGGTGGAAGAGGCCGAGCTGCCGGGCGAGGTGCTCGAGGAGCTGTCCATTGCCCAGGAACGGCTCGTGCGCGGCGGTACAGCGCAGCCCGTGGCGGTGCGCTCATCGGCCACCACCGAGGACGCCGCCGAGGCGAGCTTCGCGGGTCTTCAGGACACGTACCTCTGGATCAAGGACCCGGCGGAGATCATCCGGCGGGTGCGCAGCTGCTGGGCGAGCCTGTACTCGGTGGAATCGATCAGCTATCGCCGCAAGCTCGGCTTTCCCGAAGAGCGTGTCGCGATGGCCGTGGTGGTCCAGAGCATGGTCGACGCGCGAACGGCAGGCGTGATGTTCACCCGCAGCCCGACGACCGGGGACCGGTCGGTGGTGACGATCGAGGGTGCCTGGGGCCTCGGTTCCGCCGTGGTCGGGGGTGAGGTGACCCCGGATCGCTGGGTCCTCGGCAAGATCACCGGAGAGATCGCCGTCCGCGAAATCTCCGACAAGCTGATCGAGCACGTGCCGGCTGCCCGGGGCGGTGTCGAGGCCGTCGCCGTCGCCGAGGAGCGGCGCCGGATGCCCTGCCTGAGCGACGCCGAGCTGCAGGAGCTCAGAACCCTCGCGCGCCGCATTGAGCGCCACTATGGATGTGCGCAGGACATCGAGTGGGCGGTCGACCGCGGAAGCGGCGCCATCCTGCTGCTGCAGAGCCGTCCGGAGACGGTCTGGTCGGCCCGCGACACCGCGCCGATCGCGAAGCACGAGGAGGACCCGCTGACGCACCTCATGTCCATCTTTGGGACGCGCCGGTGCCCCTGACCGCGGGAGACGTCGCGGAGATCGTCCGGCTGCTGGAAGAGTCGGAGTTCGATGAGCTGCATATCGAGCAGGACGGTCTCAAGCTCACGTTGAAGCGCGGCTCCGCGCCGAGGGGCAAGGGAGGAGAAACCGCCACTGCGCCCGACGCGCCGCCGGCCCCAACTGTAGCCGACGGGCCGGCGGGCGCAGGCCGCAAGCCGCGCGGCGAGCTTACCTCAACCGCCGCCGCCGGCTTGGTGCAGGTGACTGCGCCGTTCGTCGGCATCTTCCACCGTGCGCCGAAGCCGGGCGCGCCGCCTTACATCGAGGTCGGGTCCGAGGTGCAGGAGGACACCATCATCGGCATCATCGAAGTGATGAAGCTCATGAACGCCGTGCGCGCGGAGGCTCGGGGCACGGTCGTCGAGATCCTCGTGGCGGATGGCGCGGTGGTCGAATACGGGCAGGGGCTGGTGAGGATCTCGCGAGGAGCGCAACGTGGCTGAGATCGCTCTCATCGACACCTCGCTCCGCGATGGCAATCAAAGTACCTGGGGAGCGGTCGGCATCGACACCGCGATGACGCTGACGATCGCCCCGGTGATGGACCGGGTGGGCTTCAAGGCGATCGACTTCACGACTTCGACCCACATGGGCATCGCGGTGCGCTACAAGCGCGAGGACCCGTGGGAGCGCATTCGCCTCATGGCGGCCGCCACGCCCAACACGCCGCTGCAGTTCATGTCGACGGGATTCCGCTTCATCTCCTGGGAAACGGCGAGCCCCGAGTTCATGGCGCTCGCCTTCGAGGTGCTCGCGCGTAACGGCATACGGCGCTTCTGCCTCGCCGATCCGATGAACGACGCCGAGTCCAATGTGGCCTGTGCGCGCATGGTGAAGCGCGTCGGCGGAGAATTCGTCATCGCGGCGCTCGTGTTCACCTTGAGTCCCATCCACGACGACCGCCATTACGCGCAAGCCGCGCGCAAGCTCGCCGTCTGCCCGGAGGTGGACGCGATCTACATCAAGGATCCCGGGGGACTCCTGTCGCCACGGCGCGCGAGCACGCTGATTCCGGCCGTCAAGGCCGCAATCGGCGCCAAGCCGCTCGAGCTGCACTCCCATTGCACGATCGGGCTCGGGGAGCTGCTGTACATGGACGCGGTGGAGTACGGAGTGAGCGCCCTGCAGTGCGCATCCGGCGCCACCGCAGACGGGATCTCGAATCCCCCCTCGCTGCGCGTGGCGGAGAACCTGCGCGCCCTCGGCCATACGGTGCCCGTCGACATCGAGGCCCTCACCGAAGTGAACCGCTTCTTCACCCGCATCGCGGAGGCGGAGGGCCTCGCCGTCGGCGCAACGCAACCCTTCGATGCCGCGTACCTCCGCCATCAGCTCCCCGGCGGCATGATCGGGACCATGCGCCGCCAGCTCGCCGAGCAAGGGCTCGCGCATCTCGAAGGGGCGGTCATCGAGGAGCTCGCCCGCGTGCGCGAGGAGCTCGGCTGGCCGATCGTGATGACGCCGTTTTCCCAGATACTTCTGACGCAGGCGTTCCTCAACGTGACCGGCCGCGAGCGCTACACGGTCATTCCCGACGAGGCCATCCGCTACGCGCTCGGGCGCTTCGGCCGGCCCAACGTTCCGATCGCACCCGAGGTGATGGAGCGCATCGAATCACTGCCGCGCACCAGGGAACTGCGGGCCGAGCCGGCGATGCCGCCGATCGCGGAGCTGCGCGCGCGGCTCGGCCGCGAGCTATCGGACGAAGAGCTCCTGCTGCGAGCCACCATGCCGGCTACTCAGGTGGACGCGATGCGAGCGGCGGGGCCCGCGGCGCTCCACTACGATCCGGAGTCGAAACCCGTGATGGAGCTTCTGCGCCGGGTCCTGAAGCTGCGCGGCGTCTCGGAACTCAGCGTGGTGAAGTCGGATTTCAAGCTCGAGCTGCGCGGCGGCGCGGGCTCGCGGGCGCTGCCGGCGTGAGTTCGGTCGTGCAGGGCGGCCTGGCGTGCGGGACCGGAGCGGTGCAGGGCGTGGTGTTCGACGTCGACGGGACGCTGCTCCTCAGCAACCGCTCGCTCGATGGCTACGAAGTGTTGCCGGGAGCGATCGAGGTGCTCACGGCCCTCAAGGCGCGGCACGTGCCCTTCGCGCTCCTCACCAACGGCAGTGCTTACCCGCCGGCGGAGCAGGCCGCGAAGCTGCGCGCGGTGGGACTCCCGGTCGATGACGAGCAGCTGATCACACCCTCCAGCATCGCGGCGGATCACATGCAGCGCCGCGGTATCCGCCGGGTGCTGGTCCTCGGGAGCATCGGCGTGGGCCAGGCTCTGCGCGACGCCGGCATCGAGACGGTACACACCGGAGAGGCGGGCGCGACGGAGGTCGGCGGGGTCTTCGTCGGGTGGCACCCGGAGTGCGGCATGAAGGACATCGAGGCCGCTTGTCGAGCCATCTGGGGCGGCGCTGAGCTCTGCGTCGCCTCCGACGTCCCCTTCTTCGCCACGAAGCAGGGGCGCACGATCGGCTATTCGTTTGCGATCACGGCGGCCGTCCGCCGCCTCACGCGCGCACCCATGACGCTCACCGGGAAGCCCTCGATCCGGGCGCTGCGCTTCGTCGCCAGGCGCCTCGGCGTGCCGGTCCGGGCCCTGGCTGTCGTCGGCGACGATCCGGTCGTCGAGATCCTCATGGCGCGCCGCGGCGGCGCGACGGCGCTCGCGGTGACGACGGGCACGACGCGCCGGGAGGACTGGGCACGGCAGGCCCGCTTGCACCGGCCGCACGGCATTCTCGGCGAGCTGCGCGACGTGCTCAGTTGGGTCGCGGGTGCCGAGGAGAAGCGCGGCGTCGGCCGCCGTTCAAGCTAAGCTCGGAGCGTTCGACATGTCATTGCCAAAGCCCTACGCGAACATTCCCGGAACCACGGTCTTCGACACCGACCAGGCCCGGCGCGGCTATCACCTCAACATGTTCTGC
>MNCZ01000134.1 GCA_001914695.1 Gammaproteobacteria bacterium 13_2_20CM_66_19
CCAAATTATGAAAGCCGCTGTTATCACACGTTACGGATCACCGGACGTTATAAAGATACTCGATGCGCCGAAACCGGCGCCCGGAGCGGGCGAGGTCTTGATCCGGGTCCATGCTACGACGGTCAGCCGGACGGATTGCGGTGAGCTGCGGCCCCGCATCATCGGGCGGCTCATCTTCGGGCTGCGCCGGCCGAGGCGCACAATTTTCGGGATGGATTTCGCCGGCGTGGTTGAAGCCGTAGGGGCCGAAGTCAGGTCGTTCAAGCCGGGCGATCGCGTCTTCGGCATGTGCCCGTCGCGGAGCAATGGCGCTCAGGCGGAATATGTCTGCATCCCCGAGAGAGCGTCAATCGCCATCATGCCGGCAAACACGTACTTTGACGAAGCGGTGGCCTGCGAGGGCGCTTTCTATGCCAACTCGGGGCTTAGAAAATTCCACGTAGGGCCTGGCCACAAAATCCTGATCTACGGCGCCTCCGGCGCCATCGGCTCGGCGGCGGTGCAGCTTGCGAAAGCCTATGGGGCTGAGGTGACCGCGGTCGTCGCCACGCAACATCTGGAGCTGGTCAAATCCCTCGGCGCGGACCGCGCCATCGACTATACCGCAGGGGATTTCACCGGCATCGGCGAGACCTTCGATTTCGTCTTCGAGGCGGTGGGGAAAGCCAGCTTCTTTAGATGCCGCAGACTGCTGAAACCCAAGGGGACGTTTATGGCGACAGACGTCGGACCCTGGGGGCAGTACCTGCCGCTGATGATCTGGTCGTCGATCGCAAAAAACAACAGGGTCCTCGTTCCGCTGCCGCCCCGAGGCAGCGGCCACGCATTTGTCGAGTTCCTGAAAGCCCGCATGGAGGCGGGTCAGTTTCGCGCGGTCATCGATCGAAGATATTCCCTCGATGAGATCGCCGACGCTTACTGTTATGTTGAGACAGGGCAAAAGGTTGGCATCGTTGTGATTAATGTCGCGGCCGCCGACGAAAGCGCGCACATCGCGCAAGACAGTCGAATAGGTACTGGGCCGAGCACATCCATCATTCATCTATAGCCCATCTATAGGCTCGGCCTACGGTGCGGAAAGCGGTCATTCGCTCGTTGGCCAACGCATGGCCGGAATTGGGCTAAGCGCAGTCATGGCAGTCAGCGAGTCCATATAGTCCCGCCATTGCACAATCTTGCGGTCCCCGATAGTAACGACCGAGATGAACCGGTTGTCGTAGGATGCGCCGGTTTCTGATGAAGGCTGCTCGGGCTGGCCGAAGACCAACCCGAGCAGCGATAAGAACACGCCTCGCGCGCTGGCGATCGATTGGCTGTTAGTGAGCGAGTCGACTTACCGTGACGTCCAAATCTTCCGCCTCGCCAGCGCCGACTTACTTGGTTTCGCGAGCCGCCTGGGCAATGAGAGCGGCCACAACCTTCGGCTTTGACACATAGACGGAATGACTACCGGCGGTTTCGACGACCTTTGACTCTGCGCGCTGCGCCATCGAGCGCTGGGCCGGCGGCGGGATCATCTTGTCGTCGGTAGCGACAAGGTACCAGCTCGGCTTGACGCGCCAAGCCGGCTTACTGACCGCACCTGCCAATGCCTCGACCCCCCACGGCACCTGCGAATCCGCCATGAATGCTGCGAGTTCAGGTTCAACATCCGCGGCGAACGAAGCCGCAAATTTCGAGCGATCGAGGAACAGAAAGCCATCCTGCGGCGGAAGAATTGGGGGTACCGGAGCGCCCGGGGCAGGCTTGGCGATCAGCGACGAGACGGACTCCCCCTGGTCCGGTGCGAAAGCCGCGACATAGACCAGGCCTTTCACTTTCGGGTCCGTTCCCGCTTCAGAAATCACCACGCCACCATAGGAATGGCCAACCAAAATCACCGGTCCATCTGCAGCAGCGATCGCCCTCTTGGTGACTGCTACATCATCCGCCAGCGTCACCGTTGGGTTCTGCACGATACGGACATTGAAACCCTCCCCAGTCAGGATTTTGTAAACGGGTTGCCAACCGGAACCATCCACGAAACCACCATGGACGAGAACTATATTCTTGATCATCGCCAGCCCTCCTTCAGCGATACGCGATAACACTCACGGCGTGCCCTGGGTCACGGATGGTCAATCGGACCCGTCACACACTCGAATCGACCAAGCATTGATAGACGGCGCAGATGGGCGCCACCGCAAGGGTGTCGATGGTATACACCCATCCCCGACGATCCCCTAATCATTTCGGGCTATGTCGATCACCGTGGTGCACCATTTCAGATTCAGAAAGTGCCTGTATCGCAACGTGCGCCGCGCAGAGTCGATCGTACGATCCTCGATGAACGGTGGTGACAACCTCGCCACTCAACCGGCGACGTGAACCTCGATGTATAACGCTCCAGAGATGCAAACGCGGACACTCCGATATCCTGCCCTCACTCGGATTCGTGAGGCAATTCCCTCGACAGAGCCGCCGGCCGAGATTGCCGCCGCAATCGTTCGAGCGGTTCGAGGAAACGGGCCGCCAGAGTGTGATTCGCGCGTGCCGCCGCTCGGTTTGGTGCCGAACCGGCTCGGATCGCGTCCCGGCACTGGGTGCGGTGAAGCGATCCTGATCGCATTTACGCAAGTCAGCCGGCCGGAAGAGGGCGCGTGTCGTTCCCGCCGCGAACGCAGTGCGCTCCCGGATATCGGCAGCAACCGGTCCGCCAGTCGGGCTCCCGCGGGGGTCGAAAGAGACCTTCCAACGCGCCATCCGCTTTCGCGCCTCCTACGGCCTGTCGGAGTAGGGGCCGACCAGATCTCGTTATCGAGTGGCCGGGGTTGCCCGCCCCGTCGGGGTCGGCTACTCTCACTGCTCCGTCAAGGGGTTAGCCTGACTTGAGTATCACCCGCAATCGCAATCGCCTGGTCGCCCTGCTAGCGGCCTGCACGCTGATCGCCTGTACGGCCGTCTATTCGGCGCACGCGCTCGGCGAGCGTTCGCACGAGCATGCGCATTGCGACCTGTGCGTGCACTTCGGCGGCAGCGCCGGCTCACCGGCGCAGTCGAAAGCCGTTGGCAAACCGGTGCTCGTGGTGCGCGTGGCGGCTGTGCGTGCGGAAATCGTTTTGCCCGCGCGCCCGCCGGTGGGCAATCACCTTCCTCGAGGTCCTCCTCTCAACCTCTCGTGATCTGACGGTCTGCAGCGCTCGCGGCGCCTTACAGCCGACCCGGCTGCAGGACTGTTGGACTTTCCAGCTCTGGAAGGACGGCGTGCTTGCACGCCGCAACCGGCTTCTGCCGGCGGTCACGGATTCGAGGAGTTCAGCGGATGCTTACTATTCATTCAGTTGCTGGGCGAGCACTCGCCACAGCGATTCTCGCCTGTGCCGCGATGGCCACGTTCGCGCAGGTCGCCGATCAGCCCGGCGCCAATCTGCCCACCATCGTCGTCACCGCGCAACATCTGAACGAGGAGCGCTCGCGTATTGATACCCAGACGGGAGCCTCCACCTACACCTTCAATTCCAAAGACATCCAGTCGGCCCCGGGCGGGGACAATGTGCAGCTGAACCAGGTCATGCTGCAGGTGCCGGACGCCGCCCAGGACTCCTTCGGGCAGCTGCACATCCGTGGCGACCACAACGGCCTGCAGTTCCGCCTGAACGGCGTGATCCTGCCGGATGGCATCAGCGTCTTCGGCCAGACACTGCCGCCGCGCATGATCGCGTCGATGAAACTGATCACCGGGAGTCTGCCAGCGGAATACGGCCTGCGCAGCGCCGGCATCATCGATCTCACCACCAAGGGTGGCGCGCTGCAGCCCGGGGGCGATCTATCGCTGTACGGTGGCAGCCACGGCTCCATCGAGCCGAGCTTCAACTACGGCGGCACCAGCGGCTCGAACACCTACTTCGTCACCGGCGACCTGATCCGTAACGACTTAGGAATCGAGTCCCCGGACGGCCGTACGACGCCGCTCCACGACCATACCAAGCAGTACCACGGATTCGGCTATTTCGAGCACCTTTTCGATGAGACCAATCGTCTATCGGTGGTAGCCGGATCCTCCGATGACCGCTTCGAGATTCCGAATCTCGCCGGCGTGCACGCCGCCGACATCGGTGCGGGCCTCACCGTGAATGGGCAGACGGACTTCCTCAGCAACAACCTCAACGAAAATCAGCGTGAAGTCACGCAGTTTGCTGCGGTGAGCCTGCAGCACTCGGCCGGACCCCTGAGCGTGCAGACCTCGCTCATCACCCGCTACTCGAGCCTGAATTTCACACCGGATCCGCTCGGGGATCTGCTCTTCAACGGCATCGCGGAGCAGGCCTACAAGCGCGACGTCGCCTATGCCCTGCAGAGCGACGGCGCGTACCAGCTGAACGAGTCCCACACGCTGCGTGTCGGGGTGTATGCACAGACCGACCGTCTCACCAGCAACACCAGCTCGCTGGTGCTTCAGACCAGCGGCGGCGTACCGATCAATGATGTGCCCGTCGCGGTCATCGACGAGACCCGCAATGCGCAATACATCGAAAGCGCCTATCTGCAGGATGAGTGGCACATCAACTCGGTGCTGGTGATGAACTACGGCGCGCGCTTCGATCATTTCACGGCGTTCACCAACGGCAGCCAGCTCAGCCCGCGCGTCAACTTCGTGTGGCAGGCGGCGGAGAACACCACCTTGCACGCCGGCTACTCGCGCTTCTTCTCACCTCCACCGTTTGAGCTGGTCGGCAGCACCACCGTGCAGAAGTTCGTCAATACCACCTTCGAGCCGACCGTCAAACAGGACGACCCGGTGAAGGCCGAGCGCTCGAACTACTATGACGTCGGCCTCGAGCAGAATCTTTCCAAGGCTCTGACGGTCGGTGTGGACGGCTATTACAAGCAGGCTATCCACCTGATCGATGAGGGCCAGTTCGGCGCGCCGATCATCCTGACGCCGTTCAATTACCGCTACGGCCAGGTGTACGGCGTCGAATTCACCGGGCAATACAACGTCAGCCACTTCCAGGCCTACGGCAATCTCGCGTTCCAGCGAGCCATCGGCAAGCACTTCGAGTCGAGCCAGTTCAATTTCTCGCCCGACGACCTGGCCTACGTCGCCGACCACTACATCCATCTCGACCACGAGCAGCAGATAACCGCCTCCGGCGGCGCTGCCTGGCTGTGGCACGGTACGCGCCTGAGCGGCGACTTACTGGCCGGCTCAGGACTACGTGCGAGCCTTGACCTGCCTAACGGCACCAGCATTCCGAACGGCGCCCACCTCCCGTACTACCGTCAGGTCAATCTCGGCGCGAGCCACGCCTTCGACGCGCAGGGCCTCAAGGGCCTCACGGCGCGCGTGGACGTGATCAACGCGTTCGATCAGAAGTACCAGATCCGTAACGGTACAGGAGTGGGCGTGGGTGCATCGCAGTACGGTCAGCGGCGCGGGTACTTCATCGGCGTATCACAGACGTTCTAGGTAGAGCCGGCCCTCTTCAGGGAGCAGTGGCCGCGCAGGCAGTCGCGGGAGCGACCGATGAGCACTCAACCGCACTCGGCTGAGCAAGCCCCGCAGCTTGCTGCCGTCCGGGCGCCCCATGGGGACAGCGTTCGCAAGCCCGACGACGATCAGGTTGCTGATCACGACCATGCACTTAAGTGGCGAGAGATGCTCCGCATCGCACTCGTGGCGACAGCGGCAGCCTGTGTCTGGTGGCATCTGTGGGAACCATCCCTTCGGATCAGCCCAATCGGTTTGCTGGGCTTGATCGGCGGTGGCTGGCCGATCTTCAAGGAGGCCGTGGAGAACCTCCTCGCGAAGCGCATGACCATGGAACTGTCCATGGCCATCGCCATCATCGCGGCAGCTGCCATTTCGGAATTTTTCACCGCGCTCGTGATCACGCTGTTCGTGTTGATCGCAGAGGTGCTTGAGGGGATGACCGTATCGCGCGGGCGTCGCGCGATCCGTGACCTGTTGGACTTCTTGCCGCGCGCGGTGTCGGTCCGCCGCGGTGGAGGCGTTGCCGAGGTCGATACCGAAGCACTGGCCGTTGGCGATGCCGTGCTGGTGAACCCTGGCGGTCGCATCCCCGTGGATGGCACGGTCATCGCGGGCCACTCATTTGTCGACCAGGCCCGCATTACCGGCGAATCGATGCCGCTCGAGAAGACGGCCGGTGCGCCCGTATTCGCAGGCTCCATCAACCAGTCCGGCGCGCTCGAAATTCGCACCGAGCGTATTGGCCGGGATACCAGCTACGGCAAGATCATCGAGGCGGTGGAGCAAGCCGAACGCTCGCGCGCTCCGGTGCAGCGCCTTGCGGACCGCATGGCAGGGTATCTCGTTTACTTTGCGCTCGGCGCGGCGGCGTTGACTTATCTGCTGACGCGAGACATCCGCTCGACCATTTCGGTGGTCATTGTCGCGGGGGCCTGCGGGATCGCGGCCGGCACGCCCCTCGCGATCCTTGGCGCCATCGGCCGTGCGGCGCGCGATGGCGCCATCATCAAAGGCGGGTTGTTTCTCGAGCAGCTCAGTCAGGTGAACACGGTCGCGCTGGACAAGACAGGCACCCTTACCTACGGCCAGCCCCAGGTGCGAGGGATCATTCCCGTGGGAGGCGCCGAAGCCGCTCGCCTGCTGGACACGGCGGCCTCCGCGGAGCTTCGCTCAGAGCATCCCTTGGGCAAGACGATCGTCGCGCACGCCAGAGCCCTCGGGCGCACGCCCACGGAGCCCGAGCGATTCGGCTACACGCCCGGGCGCGGCATCAATGCCGTGCTGAGCGGTGAGCTCGTGCTGGTCGGCAATCAAGCCCTACTACGTGACTACGGGATTTCCGTCCCCGATGACCTGCGTGGGCGTCAACCGGAGGCCTCCGCGGTCTTCGTGGCACGGGGCGGCCAGTTACTCGGTGCGATCGTAATCGCCGACACGCTGCGGCCGGAAACGGCTTCCGCGATCGAGGCAATCCGCTCGCTGGGCATTGAGACGGTTCTCTTGACCGGGGACGCACAGGCTGTGGCGGAAGTGATCGCCCGAGACCTTGCCATCTCCGAGGTCGCAGCCGGTCTGCTGCCCGAAGACAAGCGAAGGCGGATCAAGGAGCTGGTCGCTCACGGACGCATCGTGGCGATGGTCGGGGATGGAATTAATGACGCACCGGCCTTGATCGAGGCCCAAGTCGGCGTGGCGATGGGTTCCGGCACCGATGTCGCGCGCGAAAGCGCAGACGTGGTACTGCTCGGGAACGATTTGCTGAAATTTGCCAACGCGTTAGGCATCGCGCGCCGCGCGCGCGGAATCATCCGGGCTAATTTTGTAGGCACAATCGCGGTGGACGCGGTCGGCATCGGACTTGCCGCGTTCGGGCTCCTCAACCCTTTGCTGGCGGCGTTCATCCATGTGGCATCGGAGCTCGCGTTCATCTTGAATTCGGCGCGGCTGCTCCCCCCTCGATCGAGGACGCAGCCGATGATACAAACCGCTCAAGCGAGATCCTAGGACCACGCCGAGAGGCTGCGCGCATCGCAGTCTTCTTCGATATATATCGCGGGAGTGATCGTTGACCTCGACGCAGCCGTCGCTGCCGGGCAAGGCGGCCGACGGCCTCTTTGAGCGTCTTCAGGTCCTTTTGGCTGAGTGCAATGCAGACAATGGCGAGCATGAACTCTCTCGGTTACTTCAAGCGCGCACGTTCGCTGGCGACCTGAGCAGGGGCAACCAGGCTGCCGTGATTACCCCAGGCAGCGCGCTCATAGTCGATGATCGCTGCGATGTCGGCATCGCTCAGCGTGGCCCCAAATGCAGGCATCGGATTCGTGTAGCTGACGCCTGAGACTCGCGCGCCTTGTAGCCCACCGAGCACGATATCGATGTGCTTGGTCGCATCGGCTCGGTTGACCACGGCGCTTCCTTTGAGCGGCGGGAAAACGCCGGCCATGCCCTCGCCATTCGGCTGATGGCAGGCCCCGCAATAGCTCGAGTACAGGGTCTGCCCCCTGCCCACAGCGTCGTCCGACGGCGCCGAATCAATTTGCGAGGCGCTCGCGCCGGTGAATAACCAGGCCTCGAGCACCGTTATGACGATCGCCGCGCTGAGAGTGAGCCATCGATAAGTCTTCATGACTGTCTCCTGCATCGTCGAAGAATGCACGAGGAGAAGTCTCCGCGACGCTTGTAGCTCTCGTGTGTCGAGAACCGCGAACATTGATGCAACTGAAATGATCGCGAGCCGATCGCCGATGATCAGGGAACATCGACCGCAGCGAGACATTGAGGAGAGCGCGCACCCTGGAACTTGGGATCTACCCTGCGCAGGTCATCACCGTCGAACTTGGTTGCAGCACTCATACGTCCGGAGAGCAGCCCTCGGCGTCTGACTCGACAACGAGACCTCGAGAGAACGACCGGCATCACAACTGATGGTGGCGTGCGCTAGCACGCCGCCAGCGCGGTCTTCGAGCTGATTTCGGGCAATCTGCGTCTTGTTTCAATCGTAATGAAATGAGCACCAGTCAGCGTGTGGTTCGCCCGCTCTGCGACACGTGCCCCGCGCCAGCAGGCGAGAGAGATGGCGGAATACTACCTGACGGTACCGTTTCCCAGCCGGCTCACGCGAAGCAGACGGGTGATTTCGTCGAAGGGCACAGGTCGGCTGATGAGGTAGCCCTGAATCTGGTCGCAGTGCATCAGGAGCAGGGCCTTTGCCTGCTCCTCTTCCTCGACGCCTTCGGCGATCACCTCGAGGCCCAGCGTGTGCGCGAGAGAATTGATCGTCTGAACCAGCGTCCTCGCTGTCGAATCGGTCAGGAGAGAGATGATGAAGGACCGGTCGATCTTGAGTGCCTGAACCGGCAGCTTCGCGAGATACCCGAGGGAGGAGTAACCGGTGCCGAAGTCGTCGATGGCAACCCGCAGGCCGAGGTCGCGCACATGGTTGAGTTTGCGGATGTTTTCCTCGACGTCGTCCATGACGAGGCTCTCGGTGAGCTCCAGATCGATTCCCGAGGGAGTGACACCTTTCTGGATCGCCTGTGCGACGGCCTGAACGAAATCGTGCTGCCGCAGCTGAACCGGGGAAACGTTGACTGCGACGCGCAGCGGCGTGAGGCCCTGCTCGATCCAGCTGCGGTGATCGAGTGCGGCGCGCTGCAACGCCCACGCACCTACGTCAAGGATCATGCCGGTTTCTTCCATCAGCGGGATGAACTTCGCCGGCGGCACCACCCCGAAGTCGGCGCTCTTCCAGCGCAGCAAGGCCTCCAGGCCGACGATTCTGCGGGTCGAGGTGTCGACCTTGGGTTGGTAATACAGGACAAATTCGTCTTTCTCCAGCGCCCCCAGCAACTTCGTTTCCAGGGGCAGCCACGCCGCGGTGCGCTCGCTCAGGTCGGGCGTGTAGAAGACCTGCCGCTCGCCGGTTTGCTTCGCCTTGCGCAGCGCCGTTTCGGCGTTGACGAGGAGCGTTTCGGTGTCGGCGCCATCGGTCGGAAACACCACCAGTCCGGTCCTGGCTCTGACTTTGAGCTCGGTTCCGTCCACGGTGTAGGGCTCGGCAAAGCAGGCGCGCGTGAGAGCAGCCATTTTTCGGCCCGCGTCCGGCCTGTCCCTGACCGCCGGCAGGACGACCGCGAAGTGGTTAGACGCGACGCGGGCGGTCGCAGTCGCGCCGGCCGCCCGCGCCAGCCGTTCGCCGACCTGCCGCAGCAGCGCATCCCCCGCGCGCCGCCCGAGGGAATTATTGACCGAGCGCAGGCGCTCGATGTCGAGGAGGGCCAGTGCTAGCCTGGCCTGGGCGTGCCGGGCCAGGTGAATGAACTGCCCGAGACGCTCGGCCAGCACCTGCCGGTTGGCAAGACCGGTGAGCTCGTCGTAGAGCGCAAGGTAAGTGGCGCGCGCGCTCTTCTCCAGATGCTCCACCGCGAACGAGATGTCGGCCGCCAGCCCGGAAAGGAGCCTGATTTCCGCCTCGTCGAAATGGCCCTTGAGCGGGGAGTACATGGTCATGACCCCGGTGACCCTGTCGGAGACGATCAGAGGCAGAAAGGCGACCGAATTGATCCCGAACCTGGCCAGTGCGTCATTGAACTGCACGCGCGGGTCGTGCAACGCGTCGTTGGTGGTCGCCGGTCTGCGGGTCTTGATCAACTCGACGGGCAGGCTCTGAGCAGCCGACTTCTCGACCCCAACCGAGAACCGCCCCTGCCGCAGCCACTCCATCATTTCCTGGCGGCCGTGCCAGGCAAGGGGCTCCGCGATCAACTTCTGCGGATCGATGAGGTGGATAGAGACAGCGTCGAAGCCGCCCGCCTCATGCGCGATGCGGCAACACTCGCGGAAGAGCTCGTCACGGTCGCGGATGCGCACGATGGCGGCATTGATGCCGCTCAACATCGCGTAGACCCTGTTCAGGCGCTCGATCTTCTCCTGCTGTGCCCTGCGCTCGGTGATGTCACGCGCGATCGTGACGATCAGCACGCCGCTCTCGGTGGAGAGCGCCCTGCGGTACAGCTCGGTCCATCCTCCGCTGCCGTCGCGCCGGAGGTAGCGCGTCTCGGTCCGCGTTCCGCGCTCGGCCGCCGCGATGACCTCCTCGTCTTCCCGGCCGAGCTGCTCGCGCGTCTTGCCGAGCAGCTCGAAGGGAGGCTTCTGCAGCAACTGCTCACGGGTGTACCCGAGCCGACGGCAGGCCGTATCGTTGACGTACAGCAGGCGCATGGTCCTCGGATCGCTGAGGAAGATCGAGTCGACGGTGACGTCCATGGCGGCGCGGAAGCGATTCAACTCCTCCTCGACGCGCTTGCGCTCGGAGATGTCGCTGAGGACGGTTACGAAATGCGTGGGACGGCCGTCGGTTGCGCGCACGATCGAGGTCGCGACGAACGCCCACAGGTACGAGCCGTCCTTGCGCCGCAGTCGCACCTCTCTCTCGTAGGGCGCGCCGTCTCCCTGGATGAGCTTCCTGCGACCCTCTATAGAGGATTCGAGATCGGCGGGGTGGGTGAGATCGCGGATGTGGAGCCGCGCGAGCTCAGCGCGCGGATAACCGGTCATCAGGCAGAAGGCTCGATTGACCAGCTGCAGCTCGCCTTCGAGAGAGCTGTGGACGATACCTACCGCCGCCTGCTCGAAAGTCGCGCGGTACTGCTCGGCGCTCGCTGACAGCGCTGGCGCGGCCTGCTTCGCTTCCGTGACGTCCTGCAGCGTGTTCAGCCACCGCCTGGCTCCGCCCGCGTCTTGCTCCGAGACGAGCGGCTCCATGACGTGACGGAGGCGGAGCCAATCGCGCGGCCCGCGTTGCAGGCGATATTCGAGCTCCGCACCCTTGCCGGTCCTGGCCGTCTCGATCGCCACGCGCCGCAAGCGCCTGCGGTCCTCCGGGTGCGCCAACTCGAGCCAGGATCGCGTCGTGCGCGGCATCGCCGACGTCTCGCGGCCGATCATTGCCGACAGCGTGTCCGACCACGCGAGGAACTCACCTCCCGGGCCCGTGACGACGTGAGCGACCCGTGCGGCACTCCGTGGCCTCTTCCCATCCCGCTCGGGTTCATTGGCGGCCCCTCCGCTGTCCCTTGCCAACTTCCTCCAGCCCTGGGGAGACACGCCCCGGTTTGTCGCGGTCGCGACGATATCTTCCATGCGCAAAGCGCGCCCGTGCACCCCGGGGAAACCCGGGGGATGCGGCCGGCAAAACGCGGGGGTGGAGCGCCCGGGGGCCCTCAGCTGTCGACGGACACGAGACCGGCCCGGATGGCGTAGCGGGTGAGACTCGCGACGTCGTGGATTTCGAGCGCCTTCATCAACTCGCCACGGTAGCTTTCGGCCGTCTTGGCGCTGATGTCGAGCCTTGCCGCGATTTCCTTGGTCGTATGGCCTTCCGCGATCAGTTGCAGGACGTCGCGCTGGCGGGGCGTCAATCGCTCGAGCGAGGTCTGCTCACGGTCGACCCGTTTGAGACACGCCGCCACCACGTGCTGCGATACCGCCGAGCTCAGGAATCTCTCGCCGCGCGCCGCGGCGCGGATCGCCAGCTCGAGCTCCGCCGGATCCGCAGTCTTGACAACGTAGCCCGCCGCACCGGCGCGCAGCGACTTGAGCACCGAATCCTCGTCCGCGTTCATGGATACGATCACGACGCGCGTGCGCGGGAAGGCGCGCGCGATCCGCGCAGCCGCATCGAGACCGTTCAGGTTCGGCATCATGACGTCCATGAGGACCACATCGGGGCGATGGGCGGCGACCAGGCGCAGCGCCTCGCGGCCGTCGGCCGCCTCCGCGACGATTTCGATTCCGCGCAGCGTCTGCACCAGGGCAAAAATACCGGCGCGAAAGAGCTTGTGATCGTCCGCGAGCATGATGCGGACTCTGGCCGGCGCGCTCACGCCGCGCGCTCCGCCGAGTCGGAGACCAGGGGAGGGTTGGGCAGCGAAATCCGGATCCGGGTGCCGCGCCCGGCCCCCGAATCAACCTCCAGATTGCCGCCGAGTATCTCCACGCGCTCACGCATGCCCGACAGGCCGAGATTACCGCGGCTACCGGCCTGCTCGAAGGCTCTCGCAACGTCGAAGCCCACACCATCATCGCGGATCGTAAGGCCCAGCCTGCCGTCGCTCTGGTCCAGCTCAATCCACACGCGTTGCGCGCGAGCGTGGCGGGCGACGTTGGTCAGGGCTTCCTGAGCCACGCGGAAGCAGGCGATCGACCGCTCGCTGGGCACATCGTTTAACTCACCCACCACCTCCGTAGTGATGCCCGTGCGCTGCTGGTGCTGTTCGGCAAGCCATCTCAGGGTCGCATCGAGACCCGCGGTCTCGAGCATCCTCGGGCGAAGCTCGAGCGCGAGGGTGCGCACCTGCTCGCCGGCGTGATGCAGCAGAGCCATGCACTCGTCGAGAGCCGCGTGGGCCGCTTCGCCGGCGACGCGCCGGGCTGCGTGCAGGTGCAGCGTTATGCTGGCCAGGAGCTGGCCGAATTCGTCGTGCAGCTCACGGGAGAGGTGGCGGCGCTCTTCCTCCTGAACGGCGAGGAGGCGGCGGGAAAGGTGTTGCAGGCGATTCGCGGACTCGTGCAGGGCTTCCTCGGCGCGGGTACGCTCGGTGACGTCCTGGTTGACGATTACGGCCCCGACGATCTGTCCCTCAACGTTGCGAATCGGCGCGGTGGAGTTCTGGATGGTCTTGCGCTCGCCGTTGTAGGTGTCGATGTCCATCAGCTCGTTCAGGCTCGTCTGTCCGCCGGACAGCGCCCGTACCGAGGCCCACTCCGTCGGGGCGATCCGTTCGCCCGTGTCATGCCAGAAGCCAATGCTCTGGGACCAGCGTTCGCGGCCTGAGACGATCATGGCCTTGCCCCAGATGCGCTTCGACGCTTCGTTGGCCAGAACGATGTCGCCCGCCCGATCGGTTACCGCTACACCCACGGGGAGAGTTGCAAGCACCAGGTCCAGGAGCTGACGACTGTCTCGCACCGCCTCTTCCGCGCGCTTGCGCTCGGTGATGTCGATGTTCGTCCCGTAAGCGCGCACGGGCTGGCCCGAGCGATCGCGCACGATCGTGGCCAATCCGAAGAGAACATGGACGCTGCCGTCGGGCCAGATCACCCGGAACTCGATGTCGCGCGGGCCACCCTCGGCGAGCAGCTTCTCACGCCGTGCGGTCAGGTACGCGCGATCATCGGGATGCACGGCATCGACGTAGTCCTCGAGGCGCGCGCCCTTGCTGTCGTCGTCGCCGAAAAACAGACGATGGTTCTCCGGGGTGCTGACGATCCGGCCGCTGACCAGATCGTGCTCCCAGCTGCCGGTGTGACCGAGCTCCTCGGCCTCGCGCAAGAGTCGCTCGCTCTTGCGCAACGCCTCTTCGGCTCGCTGGCGTTCCGTGATGTCGAAGGCGATGCTTACCACGGCGGGCGTGCCCTCGAACTCGAATACCCCTTCCGTGAAGCCGAGCCAGCGCTCCTCGCCGGCCTTGGTCACGATCTTCAGCTCGTAGCGCACCGGAACCAGCTCCCCCTTCTGCCGTGCGAGCGCGCGCGCTCGGAGCAGGTTCTGGAAATCGGGATGGCCGGTGTCGGAGAAGCTCATGGCTCTGAGCTCTTCGAAGCTGTAGCCGGTGATGGCCGAGGCCGCAGGGTTAGCGTAGGAAATCCTGTCTCCGTGGCGAATGAAGATCGCCGCAGACGCGCTCTCCGTCAGGGCGCGAAATTTCGCCTCGCTCAGGCGCAATTGCTCTTCGGTCCGGCGGCGCTCCATGTTTTCCAGGCGGAGCGCCTCGTTGGTCCGCTGCAAGCCCTCGTGTGCGCGCCGCAAGGACTCGGCGGCGCCCCGTTCGGTTGCCGTGATCCACACGACGTAACAGGCGAGGGTGGTGAAGGAGAGCAGCCGTATGGCTTGTATCGGCGCGTTGCCCGACAAACCGGTCAGCCCGACGTAATAATAAGTGAAGGCCAGGATGGCCAGCGCCGTCGCGAGCGCCCCCGGTTTCGTTCCGGCGAGCCAGGTCGTGACGATGACCGCCGCGAGGAGCAGGGAAACCGGAGCGGCGGCCTGCCAGCGGGTCTGCATCAGGAGCAGAGCCGCCAATGCGGCAGCCACCGTCAGAACGGCTACGGCGTAGCCGACCAGCACGGGCCGCTCGGAGGCTTCGAGCGGATTGAGAATCAGCATGCCTCCGTTTCCAGGCTCGGTGTCATGGGTGCGATACGAGGCGTTGAACCGCGCGCCGAGCTCCTTGCTCGAGCGCTTGGTGAGGTCTAGTCTATACAGACTATTCTGTATAGCGCGCGTGGCGATATGCTGTCAACGAGTCTCTCCGGGCAGCGCTCGGGGAGGCCGTCACCGGGTACGCTTTCCGGTCAGCCGCGAGGGGGCCGAATCATGACCGCAGTGAGACATTCCGTTTCGGGAGCATCCGCTTCCCGGGTCGGCGCGCGCGCGCGTGTGCTCGCGGCCGCATACGAGCTCTTCAGTCAGCGCGGCACGCGCGACGTGGGAATCGACACGATTGTCAAGCGCTCGGGCGTCGCCAAGATGTCCCTCTATCATCATTTCCGCTCGAAGCAGGAGCTCGTTGCTGCCTTCCTCGAGCAGCGGGAGAGACTGTGGACGGTCGAGTGGCTGAAGTCGGAGGTTTGCCGGCGGGCGCGCTCGCCCGGCAAGAGGCTGCTCGCGGCGTTCGACCTGTTCTCCGATTGGTTTCGATCCGACGGATTTGACGGCTGCCCGTTCATGAAGGTTCTGCTGGAATATCCGCCCGGCCACCCTTCGCGGCGCGCCGCGGCGCAACACCTCGCCAACATCCGCGAATTTCTCAAGGAGCTGGCCGCGGAAGCGGGGATCAGGAATCCGGGTCTCTTCGCCAGCACCTGGCAAATCCTGATGAAGGGCGCGGTGGTCAGCGCCTGCGAGGGAAATCTCAATGCGGCGCGCGAGGCGAAGGTCGCGGCCGGTTTGTACCTGCGGTCCTGTCTTGCGGTCCGCGCCAACTGAGCGCGCCAACTGTGTGGAGGTCCGCGGCGGAACCCTGACTCTGTCAGAGACCCCCGTGGTCCGCTTAGCCTTCCCACTTATAGCGGAAGCGCCACCATTTCTTGCCGCTGGGCTGGACGAGCAAACACAGCCCCGCACCGTCTGAACGGAAGGGCATTGAAGCTCTCTCGTGAGTCATCTGTGGCGCCGAGACCAGGCGCTCGGATCAGCTCTGGAGACTTCCCGTACTCGCAAGTTGAGCAATGCCCTTCGTGCGTGCACGAACGTGCCAGGCCGCCCGGGCGCGGCGGCCAGGTCACAAACTATGGGTCACGGCTGACGACACGGATTGTCAGCGTGTGCGCTTTTTGACACGTATTGCGCAGGCCGCGGGGCCGCGTCGCACGCTCCATCCCACCTTTTCCCGAGGTGGCTGCGACGGGGGGTTGAGACTGGTCCCGTTTTGGCAGCTGTCGGAACCCAACCCGCGCTCGATTACCCGCCAGATCTCTCGCGGATTGCTTCTTCACAGAGAATGCGAGTCACTCCGCCTCGGTCCGCCAAGGTTCGCTTTGAGCATGAAATCAACCGGTCCAACCTCAAGGTCTCTGTGCACTCATTCGGTCGGCAGCCCGGAAATACCGGCGCGCGTGGGCGACGAATGCACCATCGGTGGGATGGTCGACGGTCTCAACCGCCGCGATCCGCTCGATGAGCTGGGGGTTGTGGCGGTGGATGTGCTTGATCAATTCGGTCTTCGCATTGGCCGGACCGGTGACCAGTATTGCGCTGGCGGTACCGATTGCACTGATCACGTCCTGAAAGAAGGCGTGATCTTCGGAGGTGTGCCCGCTCCCGATCGAGTTGGCTTTGTGATGAATGTGTCGAGTGGGATGCTCCGGATGCACGACGATCTCGTCAACATCCGTCGCGTTGAAATGAAACACCCGCGCTTCATGGTGATCGATCCAAACGGCAGCGTGATAGTGGTTCGTCACGATGTTTCTCCGCAACGGCAATTTCTGAGGGAAGGAGTCAAAGCTACGAAGACCAACAGTGCGCGGACAAAGTATGCGCCCCGAAACGCTACATAGGTAGTATCGCGCCGTTTTATGGGTCGAGGAGCGGTACACACCAGGATGTGGCGCAACTCCCGATCCCGTCGCGTTAACTAAGGAGTCTCCTCGTGAGGTTGCGGAGGACGAGTGGGGCGCGGGTCCGACGCATGAACTGCAATCGGATCGCTCGCCGGGAAGGTCATTTCGAGTGCCTCGTCAAGACGCGACTCGAGAGACTGTTCGGATTTAGCTACCTCGGTCATGGCGCGCGCCCTCTCTAGCTGCGACGATCGCGGACTGGTTCCCCGCGTCGGCGAACTCGCGCAGCACCCGATGCACGAACTGAACGCAGATCGACCCCTCGCCCACGGCCGATGCAATGCGCTTGACGCTGCCGGCGCGCACATCGCCCGCGGCGAATACCCCCGGCACGCTGCTCTCCAGCAAGTACGGCGGACGGGGCGGGCTCCAGCGTGCATCCGCCAACTGTTCCTTGCCAAGGTCGGGCCCAGTCTTCACGAAGCCATGATTATCCAGCACCACGCAGCCCTGCAACCAGCCCGTATTCGGCTGCGCGCCCGTCATCATGAATACGTGTCTGAGATCAGACGCTTCGAGTTCTCCATTACGGTGCGTCCAGGAGACGCGCTCCAGTCGATCGGAGCCGTCGAGCGCCGTCAGCTGCGTGTGCGTATGCAGGCTGATGTTCGGGGTCTCCTCGATGCGGCGAATGAGATATCGCGACATGCTCTCGGCCAGCCCGTCGGAACGGACCAGCATGTGCACGTGACGACAAGAGCTGGCGAGGAAGACCGCCGCCTGGCCCGCAGAATTACCACCCCCGACGACCACGGTATCCTCGTCGGCGCAGAGCTTGGCCTCCAGATGAGTGGCGGCATAGTAGATGCCGCGGCCAAGAAAACGCGAAAGGTTGGCAATATCGGGCATGCGGTACTGCGCGCCGCTGGCGATGAGGATGGCTCTGCCGCGCATCGACGGGCCATCGGCGATGTTGACCGTATACGGCCAACGTTCACAATCGAGCCTAGCCGCGACCCAAGCCACGCTCAGCTGCACCCCGAACTTCTGTGCCTGAGAGAACGCCCGACCGGCGAGCGCTGCGCCCGAAATGCCGGTCGGAAATCCCAGATAGTTTTCGATCCGGGAGCTCGTTCCGGCCTGGCCGCCGGGAGCGAAGGTCTCCACGAGGCGCACGTCCAGGCCCTCGGAGGCTGCATACACGGCGGCGGCAAGACCCGCAGGACCCGCGCCGATGATGAGCAGATCGTGCACCCGATCGTCGGCGGCGGGCGCATTGATGCCGAGGCACTTGGCGACTTCGGCATTGCTCGGGTTCTTCAGAAGTTCGCCGCCGCGGCAGACTACCACGGGAACGTCTTCGCTCCGGACGTGAAAACGGTCGAGCAACGCCTGGGCGTCGGCATCGTGCTCGATATCGATATTCACGTAGGGGCGGGCGTTACGCGTCAGGAATTCCCGTAAGCGCAAGGTGTCGGCGGAGTGATTCGAACCCAGAAGCAGCACCTCGCTGTGGCCCGACTCGATGACGCTCATGCGGCGCAGGATGAAAGCGCGCATGAAGAGCTCGCTGAGCTCGGCATCGTTCTGCACGATGCGTCGCAGCTGCTCCGCCTCGATTAATAGAACGACGCCGGCCTCGCGCACGCGAATGCGTACCATGGCGGGGGTGCCGCGCAAGGTGCTCATCTCGCCGGTAAAGTCCCCCGGGCCCAGTAGGAAGAGCAACTCGTCGCCCGAAGTGTCTTGAGTAACTGACGGCGGCGCCAGCACTTCGAGACTTCCCGCCGCCACCACGAAGACGCCGCGCGGTGAGTCGCCCAGTTCCAGGAGAATTTCGCCCGCGCGCGTCTGCATGCGCATGCCCTGGCGCTCCAGGCGCGCGAGCTGTGCGGCGGTGAGCTTGGGGAACATCTGCGCGCGCCGCTGTTCCAGCAGAGTGGTCGCCACCGTCGCTCCTACAGATCGAGTCGAATCACGGCGGCAGCTCCATCGCCAGCTCGTCGATGTAGCACCAGCTCCAATTCTCGCCGGGCTCGATCGACGTCATGATGGGATGCTGCGTGGCTTGGAAGTGCCTAGTCGCGTGCCGATTCTTCGAGTCGTCGCAGCAACCGACATGCCCGCAGGTCCTGCAGAGTCGCAGATGGACCCAGGTATCGCCGAGCTTGAGGCACTCCTCGCAACCGCGACTACGCGGCCGATCGGTCCGCACGAAATCCAGATGACGGCACTGCTTAGCCATGAGTACTTAGGGTGCGCGTGCACTCGCCGATGGGGAATCCGGGGTCAGCCCCGTGGTATCGGGCGTCGGATCCGGCGCGCTTTTGCCGGATTGTTCGGTCTGCCACCCGCCGCCCACGGCCCGATAAAGCTGCACCAGCGACAGCAGCGTATTCAAGTGCGCCGCGGAGAGCGACAGCTCCGCGGTGAACAGGTCGCGGTCGGCGTTGATCACATCGAAGTAGGATGCAGAGCCGACGCGGTAGCGGGCCAATGCGATGGTGTTGGCCCTGCGCTGCGCATCCACCTGAGCCTGCTGCGCCACCTGAAATTCAGCGTATTTCTGACGTGCAATGAGCGCGTCGGACACTTCCCGGAAGGCGGTCTGGATGCTCTGTTGGTATTGCAACAGAGCCTGCCTCTTCTGAGCGTCGGCCAGCTCGAGTTGGTAGAGATTGCGCTGCGGGCTCAGCAGGGGTTGCAGCAGGCCGGCGCCGACCGACCAGGTCCTGGTGGAGCCCCTGAATAGGTCCGACAGGGCGGAGCTCTCACTGCCCCCGGCTGCGGTAAGGGTGATGCTCGGGAACAGGTTCGCCTTGGCTACCCCGACGTTGGCGTTGGCCGCCACCAGATTCTGCTCCGCCGCCCGCAGGTCCGGGCGGCGCTCCAGGAGGCTCGAGGGCAGGCCGGCTGGCGGTACGGGCGAAATGGCGGGTTCGAGCACGCGCGTGAGCTGGCTACTCTCGGTGCGCAGGATCTGGTCCGGGTTGCGCCCCAGCAGCACGCTCAGCTGGTCCTCCGCGATGCCGATCTGGCGCTGCAGATCGGGGATAGTGGCCTGCGCAATGGCCAACTGCGCCTGGGCGGTCGCGACGTCCAGGCCCGATACCGTGCCGCGCTCATGTTGCGCCTGCGTCAGGTCGACAAATTTCTGGCGCGTCCCCACCGTGTGCTGGGTGATGGCGAGCTGCTCGTCCAGCGTCAGCAGCGTGAAGTAGGCGGTGGCGACGCCGGAGACCAGCCCGGCCATCACATCCTGCTTGGCATAGGCGGACGCGAGCAACCCCGCGCGCGCGGACTCGGTAGCGCGCCGGTACTTACCCCAGAAATCGAGTTCATAGGAGAGGCTCCCATCCGCCGAAAACACGTTGCTGATCGCCGGCACGCCGGGGACGCGCTGGTCCACCGAAGTGCGCGCGCGCTGCGCGTCGGCCGAAGCCGCGATCTGCGGCAGCTGCTGCAGACGCGTCGAGCCGAGAACGGCGCGCGCCTGCTCGATGCGTGCCGCGGCAATGCGCACGTCGAGGTTGTTGTCGAGGGCCTCGCGGATCAGCGACTGCAGGGTTGGATCCTGGTAAACCTGCCACCATCCCTGATCGGCGAAGGACTCGGTCGTGGCGGTCGGCTCGAAGCGGAAGGCGGCCGGGACCTTCGTCTCGGGCCGGTGGTAATCGGGTCCGAGCGCGCATGCCATCACCAGCAGGGCGGGGATGGCGGCAACGATGCTGCGCAGGTTGCGCCTCATGACTGCACTGGCGACGCCGCGCGCTTACCGACCAGGCGCTCCTGCAGGCTCTGCACCAACACGTAGAACACTGGAATGATGAAGATGCCGATCAGGGTGGCCACGCTCATGCCGAATACCACCGCGGTGCCCAGTACGAGGCGCGCGCCGGAGCCGGCGCCGGTGGCGATTGCCAGCGGCACGGAACCGAAAATGAATGCGAAGGAGGTCATCAAGATCGGCCGCAGGCGCAGGCGCGCCCCCTCGATCGCCGCGTCCACCAGCGGCCTGCCGCGCTCGTACGCGAGCTTGGCGAATTCGACGATCAGGATGGCGTTCTTTGCCGCGAGACCGATCAGCATCACCAGGCCAATCTGCGCGTAGATGTCGCTCGCCATGCCACGCAGCGTCAGGCCGATATAAGCACCCAGCACGGCGAACGGGATGCCCAGCAGCACTGCGAACGGCACCGCCCAGCTTTCGTACAGTGCCGCGAGCACCAGGAAGACGAACACGATGGCCATGCCGAAAATCGCCCCGGCCTGCCCACCGGAGAGCTTTTCCTGGTAGGTCGTGCCGGTCCACTCGTAGCCGTACCCATCCGGCAGGTTGGCGGCCAGATCCTCCATCGCCAGCGTGGCTTGTCCGGAGCTGAAGCCGGGCGCAGGGGACCCATTGATTGTCACCGCCCGGAACACGTTGTAGCGCTCGATATACTCCGGCCCCTGGATTTCCTTGATCGACACCAGGGTCGACAGCGGCACCATGTCGCCCCGGTCGCTGCGCACATACAGGCCGTTGACGGATTCCGGTGAGGCGCGGGCGGCGGCCTCGGCCTGGGCCGTGACCTTGTAGGTGCGTCCGAACAGGTTGAAGTCGTTGATGTAGTTGCCGCCGAAAAAAGTCTGCAGGGTCCCGAAGATGCTCGAGAGCGACACGCCGAGCGTCTTGGCGCGCTCGCGGTCGAGCACGTACTCAATCTGGGGCGTACGCACGTTGAATTGCGTGAAGACGCGGGTGAGCTCGGTCCGCTTGTTGGCCTGCCCCAGGAAATCCTGGACCACACCGGCGAATTTCTGGATATCGCCGCCGCTGCGGTCCTCCAGGATGAATTCGAAGCCGCCGGCCGCGCCGATGCCCGGAACCGGCGGCGGATTCAGCGCCAGTACGTTGGCTTCCTTGACGGCGCTGGCCAGCTTGTTGACGCGCGCCGCAAGCGCGAGCGCCCCATGCGCCGCGCCGGCGCGCTCTCCCCAGGGCTTGAGGATGATGAAGATGGTCGCGGCGTAGGAGGAGTTGGTGCCGGTGAGCAGATTGAGGCCCGTGATAGCGAACGTCGACTCAACCTCCGGCTGCTTGCGCACCATCGCGCTGAATTCTCCGGCCACGGCTTCGGTGCGTTGCAACGAAGCGCCCACGGGGAGGGTAACCAGTCCGATCAGGTAGCCCTGGTCCTCGTCGGGCATGAAGCCGCTGGGTCGGCCCTGGAGCAACCACACTGCGGCTCCGGTGAGGATCAGGAAGATGGCCATCGAGCGTACACTGCGGCGGATCGCGCTGCCGACGGTGCCGATGTAGCGCGCGGTGAAGCCCTTGAAGCCGCGGTCGAAGGAGCCGAAGAAGCGGCCCAGGATCCCGCCGAAATGCAATTCCGCCGTCGGCTTCAGCAGCAGCGCGCACAGGGCCGGCGTGAAGGTGAGGGCGACCAACGCCGAGATCGCCACCGACACCGCGAGCGTCAGTGCGAACTGCCGGTAGAACTGGCCGGTGAGGCCGCCGAGGAAGGCCACCGGTACGAACACCGAGATCAGCACCAGGGCGATCGCCACCACCGGGCCGGACACCTCTTTCATCGCCGCCTTGGTGGCCTCCCGCGCTGACAGCTTACGGCTGTCCATGATCTCGCTGACGGCTTCGACCACGACGATGGCGTCGTCCACCACCAGGCCGATGGCCAGCACCAGGGCGAACAGGGTCAGCGTATTGAGGGAGAAGCCGAGCGCGATAAAGGCACTGAACGCGCCGATCAGGGACACCGGAATCGCCAGCATCGGGATCAGGGTGGCGCGCCAGCTCTCGAGGAAAATGAACACCACCAGCAGCACCAGCACGCCCGCCTCGAGCAGGGTCTTCACCACTTCGCGCACTGATTCCGACACGAACAGGGTGGTGTCGAAGGGGATCAGATAGTGGATGCCTTTGGGGAAGGTCGGCGCCAGAGAAACCATTACCTTGCGCACGCTCCTGGCGACCTCCAGCGCGTTGGCATCCGGCAACTGGTAGACGCCGATGATGGCGGTCGGCACGCCGTTAAGCCTGGTGGAACGCGAGTAGTCGGTGGCGGCGAGCTCGACGCGGGCGATGTCTTTCAGGTGGACGATGGCCCCGTCGGCCCCGGTGCGCACCACGATGTTGCCGTATTGCTCAGGACTCGACAGACGTCCCTGCACCGAGGCGACGTACTGCATCTGCTGCCCCGGGGGGGCGGGTTCCGCCCCGACGGTGCCGGCGGGCGCCACCACGTTCTGTTCGTTGAGGATGGTGCTCACGTCCTGGGTCGTGACGCCGAGGCGCGCCATTTTTGCGGGATCGAGCCAGATGCGCATGCCGTAGTCACGCGCGCCGAACACCACCACCTGGCCGACTCCGTGCACCCGCGCGAGAGCGTCGTAGACGTGCAGCGTGGCGAAATTGGAAAGAAACAGGTAGTCGTAGCGCGGATCGTCCGAACCGATCGCCACTGCCAGCAGGATCTGCGGCTGGCGCTTGGCCACCGTGACGCCTTGCTGCAACACCTGCTGCGGCAGCTGGCGCTGGGCGATGGCAACCTGGTTCTGCACGTCCACCGCGGCGATGTCCTGGTCGGTACCGACGTCGAAGGTTACGGTCAGCGCATAGCTGCCGGTGTTCGCGCTCTTCGAGTCCATGTAAATCATGTGCGGCACGCCGTTGACCTGTTCCTCGATCGGCGCAGCGATCGACTGCTCGATGGTGGCGGCGTCGGCGCCCGGGAAAACGCCCGAGACGACGATGGTCGGCGGCGTGATCTGGGGGAAGCGGGCGACCGGCAGGCCGGACAGCGCGACGCCGCCGGCGAGCGTGATAATGATGGCGAGGACCGTCGAGAAAATCGGATGATCGATGCAGAAGTCGATCACGTGCGGCCCGCGGCTGCTTTGTCAGCTGCCTCGAGGGCGTTCACCAGCGGCGTGGCGCGCACCGCTGCCCCCGGCTTGAGGTGCTGCACGCCGTCCACCACGACCACATCGCCGGCCTTGAGTCCCTGCTGGACCTGCCAGCCGTTGCCGATGCGCGGCCCCATCTGCACGTCGCGCTGCTGCGCCTTGCCCTCGGCGTCGACGATCCAGACGTAATACTTGCCTTGCAGCTCCTGGATGGTGCGCTGCGGTAGCACGATGGCGTCCGCCAGCTGCGCCGCCGGCACCTGTACCCGCGCGAACTGCCCGGCGTGTAACAGATGCTCGGGATTGTCCACTTCCAGGCGGATCGCCAGGGTGCCGGTGCGCTGATCCACTGCCGGATCGATGAAGCTCAGCCGGGGCCGCTGTGGGTACTCGGAGCCATCGGCGAGAAAGATGCGGAATGGCGGCGGCGTGGGGCTGTCCTGGTTCGGCGCTCTGCCCAGCTGGCGCTGCAGGGTCAGCAGCCGTTGCTCGCTGATGCTGAAATTCACGTACATGCGGTCGGTCTGATAGAGCGTCGTGAGCACCGTGCTGTTCGCCGTCACCAGGCCCCCCAGGCGCAACTGCGCGCGGCCCATCACGCCGTTGATGGGGCTCGTGATAGTGGTGTAGCCCAGGTTCAGCTGTGCGGTCCTGACCAGGGCCCGGCCGGCGTTGACCGAAGCCAGGTTGGCGTCGTTCTTGGCCACGGCCGCGTCCAGCTCCTGCTGGCTCACGGCATCGATTTCCGATAGCGACTTGGCGCGCCCCAGATCGCGCTGCGATTGGACCAGGGCCGCCTCGCTCTGGGCGAGCGCCGCTTTCGCCTGGGCCAGCGCGGCGATGTAGGGCTGTTGGTCGATGACGAACAGCAGCGCGCCGACTTTCACCCGCTCGCCTTCAATGGGGACCTGCTTCTCGAGCACTCCACCGACGCGGGGTCGTATTTCGACGGTGTTGACTGCCTCGGTCTGTGCGACGTAGTCCGCGAAGACCGTGGCGGCTTGCGGCGTCACGGCAACGGTGGAGACGTCTACGCGTGGCGGGGCGGCGGGGCCCTTGTTGCCGCAGGCCGTGAGCATCAGGGTAGCGGCGCCAACGCTGAGTGCCAGGCGCATCACTTTGGAGCCCGCGGCAACCCTCTTGGAATCAGGCATGACGGGGTCCTGTCGAACACGCATCGATTGTTCTCTCCCGCGAGTTGATGCGGATATGCGGCCAATATGCGCAGACAGATGGTGGCGGGATGACCTATTGCGCCACCTGCTTTCTAAGATCGGCCACGTCATGCTCGCCGATCGAAGAGCCCTTCGCGCCGAAGCG
>MNCZ01000102.1 GCA_001914695.1 Gammaproteobacteria bacterium 13_2_20CM_66_19
CAGGTGTCGACCATCTACCATCCGCTGAACCAGTACCACGTGGTGATGGAGGCGGCACCCGAGTTCTGGCAGAGCCCGGAGATCCTGCGCAGCGTCTACGTGACGAGCACCGCCGCCGCGAACGCCGCCGCGAACGGCGTCGCGATCGCCGCGACGGCCGGCGCCTCGGTGGGCAACCCCGCCATGAGCTCCGCGGGCCGGCGCGTACCCTTGAGCGACTTCTCACGCTACGAGGCGACTTCCACCCCTCTCGCCGTCAATCATCAGGGACTCTCGGCTGCATCCACTGTCTCCTTCAACCTGCCGCTCGGGGTATCGCTGTCGCAGGCGACGGCGGCGATCGATGCGGGCTTTGCCCGGCTCGGGGCGCCGATCACCGTGCGCGGCAGCTTTCGGGGAACCGCCAAGGCGTTCCAGGACGCCCTCGCCAACCAGGGGCTACTGATCCTCTCGGCGCTGGTCGCCGTGTACCTGGTGCTGGGCATCCTCTACGAGAGCCTCGTGCATCCTCTGACCATCCTCTCCACGCTCCCCTCGGCGGGCGTCGGGGCGCTGCTGGCGCTGCTCGCCACCGGCACCGACTTCAGCATCATCGCGCTCATCGGCGTCATCCTGCTGATCGGCATCGTGAAGAAGAACGCCATCATGATGATCGACTTCGCACTGCAGATCGAGCGCGAGCGCGATTGCGGCTCGCGGGAGGCGATCTACGAGGCGTGTCTCCTGCGGCTGCGGCCCATACTCATGACCACCATGGCGGCGATGTTCGGAGCGCTGCCGCTCGCGATCGGCTTCGGCGAGGGCGCGGAGCTGCGCCGCCCGCTCGGCATCGCCGTGCTGGGCGGCCTCCTCCTCAGCCAGGTGTTGACTCTCTACACGACGCCGGTGATGTACCTGTATCTCGACCGCTTCCGGCTGTGGGCCAAGTCGCGCCTGCACCGCTTCCCGAACCCGCTGGAGGGAGTCGCATGAGGCGCGCGCTTCGCTGCATCCCGGCACTGCTCGCTCTCGGCGCCGCCGGCGGCTGCGGGTACCTGCCGATCGGGCCCACCTACCATCGCCCGAGCCTGGAGGTGCCGCCGGCCTACAAGGAGAGCAAGGACTGGAAGCCGGCCGAGCCGCAGGAGCTGACGTCGCGCGGCGAGTGGTGGGAGCTGTACGGCGATGCGGACCTCGACGCTCTCGAGCGGCAGGTGCAGGTCTCCAATCAGAACGTGCTGCTCGCGGCGGCCCGGTACGAGCAGGCGGCCGCGCTCCTCGGCACGGCTCGCTCGGGCTACTTTCCGACCATTACCGCCGATGTCTCCTCGACCCGCAGCAAGAATACGACCACCGCCGGCGGCGGCGCCAGCACCTCGGGGAGCGCCGCGGCCGCCGGCAGCGCCGTGCGCACCCAGGACCGCGTGAGCCTCGCCACCGTCTGGGAGCTCGATGTGTGGGGTCGCGTCCGCCGCACCGTCGAATCCAATCGCGAGTCGGCGCAGGCGAGCGCCGGCGATCTGGCCGCGATGCTGCTCTCAGAGCAAGCGACCCTCGCGCAGAGCTACTTTCAGCTGCGCGTCACGGACCTGGATCTCGGCCTGCTCGAGCGCTCCATGGCCGCTTACGAGAAGGCGCTCGAGGTCACGCGCAACCGTTACCAGGCGGGCGTGGTGCAGCGCTCGGACGTCACGCAGGCGCAGACACAGCTCGAGAACGCGCGCGCGCAATACCTCGACCTCGGGATCACCCGGGCAACGCTCGAGCACGCCATCGCGGTGCTCGTCGGCAAGCCGCCTGCGGCGCTGTCGATCCCCCGCAAGGATCAAGCGCCCGCGATCCCGGCGATTCCGCTGACGCTCCCCTCGCAGCTGCTCGAGCGCCGGCCGGACATCGCCGCGGCGGAGCGCCGCGCCGCCGCCGCCAACGCGCAGATCGGGATCGCGCGCGCGGCGTGGTTCCCCACCCTCTCGCTCGGCGGCTCCACGGGTTACGCGAGCAGCGGCTTCTCGGGGCTCTTAGGGGTGCCGAATCGCTTCTGGTCGCTGGGACCCGATCTCGCGGGCACCCTCGTCGATTTCGGCGCACGCCGTTACCAGGTACGCGCCGCGATCGCCTCCTACGATCAGACCGTCGCGACCTACCGCCAGACGGTGCTCAGCGCGTTCCAGGAGGTCGAGGACAATCTCGCGACGCTCCAGGTGCTCGCCCGGGAATCGGTCGCCGAGCGCGCCGCCGCCGATGCGGCAGCCGAGACTCTGGCGATCGCCGAGAATCAGTACAAGGCCGGGACCGTGGACTATCTCAACGTGGTCTCCGCCCAGAACGCTTGGCTCGGCGCCGAGCGGGCCTGGCGCGACATCACCAACCGCTCGCTCGCCGCGAGCGTGGCACTCTTGAAGGCGCTCGGTGGAGGCTGGAGGAGCGCTGCGCTACCGTTCAACTGATGTCTAGCCCGGGGTCCCCGCGAAATTGCGCGTCTTGTCCGTCCGCCGGACACTTGCCAGTCACGGCAAGCGCAATTTCGTGGGGTGGTAAACGCCGCGTTCGGTCCGCTCGCGCGAGCGCAGCGGAATGGTCTACGGGGGGAGGACCTCCAGCCATGGCAGCCCGCCCGCTACGTCGGGTTCTCCAGGGTGAAGCACTGGCGGTGGTCGTCGTAGGCGAAGACCTCGCCGTACCGTCCCCAGCTGATGATGGTGCGCAGCGTCTGCTCGGCCCCCTCCTCCGCCATGTAGTCCTCGAGCTCGTCGAAGAAGCGGCTCTTGGGGGCTGTGTGGCTGGCGCGCTCGTCCAGCACCCGCCGCACGTGCGCCGCGAGCGGCACGTAGGTGATCAGGTGGCGGGCAAAGAGCTTCTTGCGATCGTCGGTGTCCTCGCGCGTGAACTGCAGACCCGCCTCGGTGAGGCGGATGTCGCCGCCCTCGACCTCGGCGAAGCGCAGCAGCTGCAACGCCTCCGCAGCGGGGAACAGGTCGTCGACCTCCATGCGCAGCTCCTGCGCGATCGCCGGCAGGTCCGCCTTGCCGTTGTAGGGGGGGCCCGCCACCGCTTCCATGAGTCCGGCCAGCACGTTGGACGATACGTGCGTGAGGGTGGTGCCAATGCCGGTGCCCGGGAAACGCTCGGACTTCGGCCCCACGCGCTCGCCGCGCGGCTTCGCGGTCATCTCCACGTATACCCGGTCGACGAGCGCGCGGAAGCGCGGGTCGTCCGGATGGCGGGGCTGCGGCAGATCGACCGCGATCTCGCCCATGACGCGCGCCGGGAGAGTGGAGAAGATCAGCAGCCGGTCGCACATCTCCACCGCTTCCTCGATGTTGTGCGTCACCAGGATCACCGCCTTGATCGGCAGCTGCCCCTCGCCCCAGAGGTTGAGGAAGTCGTTGCGCAGCGTCTCGGCCGTGAGCACGTCGAGCGCCGAGAACGGCTCGTCCATGAGCAGGATGTTGGGGTGTACGACGAGCGCGCGCGCAAAGCCCACGCGCTGGCGCATGCCGCCCGAGAGCTCGCGCGGATAGGCCGACTCGAACCCGTCGAGTCCGATGAGGTCGATGGCCTGGAGAGCCCTGCGGCGCATCTCGGGCTCCGGCATGCCGAGCGCCTCGAGGCCGAGCTGCACGTTCTCGAGCACGGTGAGCCAGGGAAAGAGCGCAAAGCTCTGGAATACCATGGCCATGCCCGCGGCCGCGCCGCCCACCGGCCGGCCGAGATAATTGATCACGCCCCGGGACGGGTCATCGAGCCCGGCGATGAGCCGCAGCAGCGTCGACTTGCCGCAACCCGAGCGGCCGAGGAAGCCGACGATCTCTCCCGGGCGGAGCGTCAGATTGACGTCCTCGAGCACCACGAGTGCGTCGCCGTCCGCCTTGCGGAAGGACTTGCTCACGCCCCGCACGTCGAGGAGCGGAGCCAGGTTCAGGGCGGCGGCGGTGGCATTCACGGGCGTCTCCTCGGACGTGGCTCTTTCAGGCGATGCGGAACTTCCGCTCGGCGCGCGCGTACAGGGGGCGCCAGAACACGCGATTCAGCGTCACGACGAACAGGCTCAGCACGACCGTGCCGAGGACGCTGCGCTGGAAGTCTCCTTGAATCGTGGCTTCCGCGATGTAGGCGCCGAGTCCGTGCGCGGTGAGCTTCTGCTGACCCCAGCTTACGACCTCGGCCACGATGCTGGCGTTCCACGAGCCGCCCGAGGCGGTGATTGCCCCGGTGACGAAGAACGGAAACACGGAAGGCAGCGCCACCCGCCGCCACCACAACCAGCCGTGCACGCCAAGGTTCTCGGCCGCATAGCGCAGGTCCGGGGCCAGGGCCGATGCGCCGACGATGACGTTGAAGAGGATGTACCACTGGGTGCCGAGGATGATCAGCGGGCTCAGCCAGATATCCGGATCGAGCTTGTGGAGCACGATAGCGGAGATCACGATCGGAAACAGCAGGTTCGCAGGAAAGGCGGCCAGGAACTGCGCGATGGGCTGAGCGATGCTCGCCACGCGCGGGCGTAACCCGATCCATACTCCGATGGGAACCCAGATGAGGCTGGCGAGGGCGATCAGCACCGCGACGCGCAGCAACGTGATGAGCCCGAGGATGACGACTTGCCCGATCTCGGCCGGCCGCACTTCCCCGAGCACGAAGCCCGCGGTCTTCGAGAGCGCCACGAGCCCCATGAGAGCGAGCAGCGCGTACCAGGCATAGTCGACCCAACCCGCGTCCCAGACGCTCGCGCGCCGCTCGAGCGCTGCCGGCGCCGTCGCGCCCGGCCTCATCCCCGCGCGCAGCAGCGCCGCGAACGCGCGCGCGAGAAGGCCGAGAAAGTGCGAGCGCCGCATCATGGTCAGCGCCCAGGAGTGGCTCGGGGTGAGTCCGACCTCCTGATCGAGACGGAACCAATCGGCGCTCGCGGTCAGCGGACGGAACAGCAGCTGGTCGAACACCAGGATCACGACGAACATCGCCCCGATCGCCCAGCCGATGGCGGCGAGGTCCTTCTGCTCGATGGCGAGCGCGATGTAGGAGCCGACCCCCGGCAGTGTGACCGTCGTGTGGCCTACATTGATGGCCTCCGACACCGTCAGAAAGAACCAGCCACCCGACATCGACAGCATCATGTTCCAGATGAGCGCCGGCATGGCGAACGGCACTTCCAGCCGCCAGAAGCGCATCCAGGGGCTGAGGCGGAAGTTGCGCGCCGCCTCGATGAGCTCGTCCGGGATGCTGCGCAACGAGTGATAGAAGCTGAACGCCATGTTCCAGGCCTGGCTGGTGAAGATCAGGAAGATGGCGGCCATTTCCGCGCCGGCCACGCGCCCGGGCGTGAGCTGCAGGAAGAACAGGAGGGTGATCGAGAAGCTCAGGATCGGCACCGACTGCAGGAAATCGAGCAGCGGCACCAGCAACACTTCCGCGCGGCGGCTCTTGGCTGCGAGCGTCGCGTAGGTGAACGTGAAGACGAGCGAGGCGCTCATCGCGATCAGCATGCGCAGCGCGGTCCGCGCCGAGTAGCCGACGAGCGCGGACGGCGCGAGCGAGATCGGCACCGCCTCGAGATGCGCGAGTGAGCCGGCGAGCCCGCGCGCCGCCTGCGCGGCGTAGACGAAGAAGGCGAACACCAGCACGAAAGCGAGCAGGTCCCAGCCACCCGGCACATAACGGGTCCGCAGTACCGAGATCGGCAGCCGGTCGAGACGCATTCGGCGCAGTTTGCCCGAAGGAGGTGACGATTGGCACCGCGGCGGTGTCCTAAGCGCTCAGGTCCGCTCGTGTTGGCAGCGCGCGGTGCAAAACGGCGCGCGAGTGTCGTACGATACTTCGTCATGAAAGCAAGCTTCGCCCCGGCGGCCGCGGCCGCCAGCATCGCTCTCGCCCTGGCGGCCGCTGCGCACACCCAGAGCGACCGGACCTCCGACACCAAGACCGCCATCAAGGAAGATGCCAAAACGGTCGGCCATAGAATCGCGCACAGCGCGCGGACCGTAGGTCATGCGGTCGCCGAGAAGACCAGGCCCGCACGCGAGGCGATCAAGGAAGACTCGAAGAAGGCGGGCCACGCGGTGGCACACGGCGCACGGAGGGTCGGCAAGGCGGTCAAGGAGACTGCCCAGAAGACCAAGGAGAGCGTGAGAGGTAAGTCCGACGAGCCGCAGCCGAAGGACTGAGCCCGAAGAGGTGTGGCCGATGCGCGCGCCAGCGGGCTTGCATCTGGACTACGTCTCACCGGCCGAGTACCAGGCGGCCGAGTGGGGCGACGTGCTGGGTGTCGCCACCTTCAGTGGCACGCGCGACCGCGTGGGGGCGACGGTCGCGGAGATCCCCGTCGCCGAGGTCAGCACGCCGGTGCTCCCCGGCACCGGGCACGTCTTCGAAGTCTGGCGCTGCAACCGCCCCGCGACCTCCGGCCAGCGCCAGCGCGTGCGCTTTCGCCGCACCGCCGACATGCTGTTCGGCTGCATTGCGGTGAGCGAAGCGCAGCTCGCCGCAGCGGCGGCGGGACCTGACAGAGCCCGGTGCAGCCGGGCCGGGCATGCCGCGGGGCACGGCGCGCTGCACGAAGCCACGTCCCAAGCCTACCGGGAGATCTGCGCTGCGGTCGATGCGGAGAACTACCCTCACCTGCTGCGCGTCTGGAATTATCTGCCGGACATCAATCGCGATGCCGACGGCACCGAGCGCTACCGGCAATTCAACAGCGCGCGCCAGCACGCGCTGCGCGAGAGCGGCCGCTCGCTCGCCGGCAACGTCCCGGCCGCATCCGCTCTCGGCGCGGCGAGCAACAGTCCGCTGGTCGTGTACTTCCTCGCCAGCCGCAGCGCACCCTGCTTCGTCGAGAATCCCCGCCAGCTGAGCGCCTACCACTACCCGCGGCAGTACGGGGTCCACAGCCCGGTGTTCTCGCGGGCGACGCTCTGGCGGGCGCCGGACGGACTCGCGCTCTTCATCTCCGGCACGGCGAGCATCGTCGGCCACCGCTCGCTCCACGTCGGCGACACCGCGGCCCAGACGCGCGAGACCCTCACCAACATCGAAGCGCTGCTCGCGGAGGCGAATCGCGCGGCGCGCGGCGCACACTTCCGGTTGGGCGCGCTCGCGCTGAAGGTGTACGTGCGGCGACCCGCGGACCTGCCCGTCATCGAGGCGGAGCTCGCGGCCGCACTCGGCGAATCCGCCCGGGTCATTTACCTCCAGGCGGACATCTGTCGGCAGGACCTGCTGGTCGAGATCGAAGCGACCGGCATGTGTCCGCTCGACGCGGCCGCCTGAGGCACGCGCGCACGGCATGCGTACCCCGGGGACCGCGCCGCTCGCGCTGCTCGCGGCTGCGGCGCTCGCCGCGGGGGCCACGCCTGCCACGCGAGCCGCACCTCGGCCGCTGTGGGAGCTCGGCCTCGGAGGCGGCGCGCTGATCTTCCACGATTACCGCGGCGCCGACACGATGCACGTTTACCCGGTGCCGGTGCCGTATCTCGTGTACCGCGGCAAGTTCCTGCGCTCCGATCACAACGGGCTGCGCGGCAGGCTCTTCGACGCTGAGCGCATCCAGCTCAACCTGAGCGTCAACGGCACGACCCCGGTGCGCAACGACTCCTCGAGGCACGGGATGCCGGACCTGCGCCCGACGGTGGAGGTGGGACCGGCGCTCGATGTGCACCTGTGGAAGAGCGGCGACCGGCTTCTCAAGCTCGATCTGCGGCTGCCGGCGCGCGCGGCCTTCACGGTCGAGGCCTCCCCGCGCGTGGTCGGGGTTTTTCTCGCGCCGAATCTCAACCTCGACATCGGCCAGCGGCGCGGGGACGACGGCTGGAAACTCGGCCTCCTCGCCGGCCCGCTGTTCGCGACCCGCCGCTATGACGAGTACTTCTACGGCGTCGCGCCGCCGTACGCGAGCGCCGGTCGCCCCGCCTTCGAGGCGCGCGGCGGCTACGCCGGCACGCAGCTCCTCGCCGCGCTCACGCGCCGTTATCCACGCTACTGGCTGGGAGCGTACCTGCGGCACGACGCGCTCGCCGGCGCCAGCTTCGCGGCGAGCCCGCTGGTCAGACGCGAGAGCTACTGGTCGGGGGGTTTCGGCATCGCGTGGATCATCGGCCACTCCTCGCGCGTCGTGGAGAGCGAGGATTGACGTCCTCCCGCACACACCTGGTCCTCATCCCGAGCTACAACCCGGGATCGAAGGGCGTCGACACGGTGCGGGCGGCGCGGGCCGAGTGGGATCCGGTATGGGTGGTCGTCGACGGCAGCAACGACGGCTCGGGCGATGCGCTCGCCGTCATGGCGCGCACTGATCCGAAGCTCCGCGTGTTGTTGCGTACCGGGAACGGCGGCAAGGGAGCGGCGCTCTTCGATGGCCTCACCGCCGCCGGGCGCGCCGGCTTCACCCACGCGCTCGTCATGGACGCCGACGGCCAGCACCCCGCGCAGCTGATCGGCGCCTTCATGGCCGCCTCGATGGCCGCGCCCGAGGCGATGATACTCGGCGAGCCGCGGTTCGACGCCAGCGCGCCGCGCGTTCGCCTCCGTGGCCGGCGGATCGCCAACTGGTGCACCAACCTCGAGACGCTCTGGGCCGGCATCCCCGACGCGCTGTGCGGCTTTCGTGTCTATCCGATCGCACCGCTCCTCGAGGCCATGCGCTCGACCCGCTGGATGCGGCGCTTCGATTTCGACCCGGAGGCCGCGGTGCGCCTCTCCTGGCGCGGCGTTCCTGCGCTGAAGCTGCCCGCCCCGGTGCGCTACTTCAGCGCCGCGGAAGGCGGTGTGTCACACTTTAATTACTGGCGCGACAATGTGCTGCTGACATCGATGTACCTGCGGCTGTTGGCGGGCTTCGTACTGCGCCTGCCGCTCCTCATCGCGCGGCGCCTTGTATAATGCCGGCCGGCCGTTTTGGCGAGCTCCCCTAAGGATAAAATGTCCGAGAAAGTGTCGCCCCTCCGGCAGCCGGCTGCCCCGGTGAGCGCCGCCGCATTCATGGACGAGGTCGCCGGCCTGATCGTCGAGGCGCTGAACCTGGACGTGGCGCCCGCGGACATCGATCCGGCGCAGCCGCTCTACGGCGAGGGCCTGGGCCTGGACTCGATCGACATCCTGGAGATCGCGCTCGCGGTGTCCAAACGCTACGGCGTGCAGCTGCGCGCCGACGGCGAGGAGAACGAGCGCATCTTCGGGTCGCTCCGCCAGCTCGCCGATTACATCACCGCCCACAGGACGAAGTAGATATCTCGCCCACGCTGCCGCTGATTGCGCACCCGTCCGCCGGCGCTGTTCTCGCCTATCGCGCCGGGGCGCCGATTCGCGCCGGCGAGTTCCTCGCCGACGTCGCGCGCGTGGCGGAGCGGCTCGGCGCGGGCCGCCACGTGCTCAACGCCTGCGCCGACCGCTACCACTTCACGGTGGGTTTCGCCGCAACGCTCGTGTCCGGGAGGCTGAGCCTCCTCCCCTCGACGCACACCGCTCAGGTCATCCGCCAGCTGCGCGCCTATGCTCCGGACGTCGTGTGTCTCACGGACGCGGACGACTGCGACATCGAGCTGCCGCGCGTGCCGTACCCGCGGACCGCCGCCGCGTCGGACGCGAGCCCGCCCGGTACGCCTGCCGTGCCGGCTGCGTCGATGTCGGTGCCGGCGATCGGCGCTGCGCAGCCCGCCGCCTGCGTATTCACCTCCGGCTCGACCGGCACGCCGGTTCCGCATCGCAAGAGCTTCGGACCGCTCATCGCCTGCGTGGGCGAAGAAGCCCGGCGACTCGGGATCGCGGACGGAACCTCCCGCGCCATCGTCGCCACGGTCCCGCCGCAGCACATGTACGGTCTCGAGTCGAGCGTGCTGATGGCTCTGGCGACCGGGTACGCGCTGTGCGCCGAGCGTCCGTTCTATCCGGCCGACATCGCCGCCGTGCTGGCCGCCGTGCCGCGCCCGCGGATTCTCGTCTCGACTCCCGTTCACCTGCGGGCGCTGCTCGAGTCCGGCATCGCGGTGCCCGCGACGGACCTGATCGTGTGCTCCACCGCGCCGCTCGCCGCGCCGCTCGCCGCCGACATCGAGCGGCGCTGCGCGACGAGGCTGCTCGAGGTCTACGGCTCGACCGAGACCGGGCAGATCGCGCTGCGCCGCCCGACCGAGGGACCCGAGTGGCGACTGTGGCCCGGCATCAAGCTGTCCGCCAGGGGTGAGGAGACGTGGGCGCAGGGCGGTCACATCGAGCAGCCGACCCGCCTGTGGGACGTGCTCGAGGTGACGGGCGCCGGGCGGTTCCTCCTGCACGGGCGCGTGGCGGACCTCGTCAACATCGCCGGCAAGCGCAGCTCCCTCGCCTACCTCGATCACCAGCTCAATTCCATCCCCGGTGTCGTCGACGGCGCGTTCTTTCACGTCGATGATCCGCGCGCCGCCGCTCGCGGCGTGGCGCGCGTGGCCGCCTGCGTCGTGGCCCCGCAGCTCGATACGGCGCAGGTGGTGGAGGAGCTGCGCCGGCGGATCGATCCGGTGTTCCTGCCGCGCCCCCTGGTCTTCGTGGCTCAGCTGCCGCGCAACAGCACCGGCAAGCTGCCGCAGGAGGCCCTGAGATCCCTCGCCGCGGCGCACTTGAAGTCCGCCTGAGAGCCAAGGGCCCCCATGGGCGCCGTCACCACGGTCACGATTGCCGCCGAGCATCCGGCGCTCGCCGGACATTTTCCCGGGGCGCCCATCCTGCCCGGGGTGTTGCTGCTCGATGAGATGGTGCGCGCGGTGGAGCAGGAGCGCGCACAGGCCGGCGCGCGCTGGCGCATCGCCGCGGCGAAGTTCGTGAAGCCGGTGGGCCCGGGAGAAACGCTGACTCTCGAGCACGACGCGCTGCCGAACGGCTCGATCACGTTCCGCATCTCGAGCGGCGGCAAGGCGGTTGCCCACGGGTTACTTGTGCCGGCGCACCCGGGCGCACGAGTCGCACCATGACCGGCAGGCATGAAACCTCGCCCGCGCCGCGCGCGAGCGCCGCGCAATGGGCGCTCGCACGCGAGCGCGGCAGCGCGACGCTGCTCAGGATAATGATTTTCGTCGCGCTCCACATGGGGCGCCCGCTGGCGCGGTGCATGCTCTACCTCATCGCCGCGTATTTCTTCGCCTTCGCCCCCGGCGCGCGCCGGAGCTCCCGCCAGTATCTGCGCCGCGTGCTCGGACACGAGCCCACCGCCCGTGAGCGCTTTCGCCAGGTGTCCGCCTTCGCCTCGACCATTCTCGATCGTCTTTACTTCATGCGCGCTCGCTACGAGCTGTTCGACATCTCGATCGAGGGCGAGCCGCTCATGGAGGAGACTTTCGCGCGCGGTCGCGGGGCGTTTCTCGTCGGCGCGCACCTCGGAAGCTTCGAGCTCATGAGCGCCCTGGGCCGGCGCCGCCCGGGCCTCTCGGTGGCGATGGCGATGTACGAGCACAACGCCAACCGCGTCGCCACCCTCCTCCGGGCCGCCAGTCCCGGCTGCGCACCCGAGATCATCGCGCTCGGACACCTCGAGGCGATGCTGCGTATCAACGACTGCCTGGAGCAGGGCAAGTTCGTCGGCATACTGGCCGACCGCACGCTCGGGGATGCGCCGGCGCAGGTGGTGAGCTTCCTCGGACGCCCTGCGCTTTTTCCCTCGGGCCCCATGCGCGCCGCCGCGGCGCTCAAGCGCCCGGTGATCTTCATGACCGGGCTCTACCGCGGTGGCAACCGTTACCACGTGGTGTTCCGGCAGATCGCCGACTTCTCGCGGCCCGCCCCGGGCGGCCGCGAGGCGGCGGTGCGTGCGGGGATCGTGCGTTACGTGGCGGTGCTCGAGGAGTACTGCCACAGCGATCCGTACAACTGGTTCAACTTCTACGACTTCTGGCACGGGGCCGACGCCACCGCCGGTGCCTCGGCCGGCGCCTCCGCGAGCGCGCCTGGAGCGGGCGCGTGAGGCGGGGAGCCCGGCCCGCCGGCGTCGCGGCCGCGCTCGCCTTCGCCGTCGCCTTCGCGGCCGCGGGGACGGCCGATGAGGCAACCTCGCCGCAGCCGGTGGAGTACGAGCGGCTGCTGAAGCTGCTCGCCGCCCGCCGCCATGGTCACGTCACCTTCACCGAGGTGCAGCGGCTCGCCATTCTCGATCGCCCGCTCGAGTCATCGGGGGAGCTGCTCTACGACGCACCCGACCGTCTCGAGAAGCGCACTCTGAACCCCCGGGCCGAGACGCTGGTCCTCGAGCACGGCGTGCTGACGGCGCATCGCGGGCATCGCACCTACCTCATGCCGCTGCGCGACTATCCGCAGGTGGCGCCCTTCATCGAGAGCATCCGCGCGACGCTTGCCGGAGATCGGGAGGCGCTGGAGCGTCTCTTCCGCGTCGGGTTCGAGGGGAGTCTCGCGCACTGGTCGCTCCTCCTCGTGCCCACCGACGCGAGGCTCGCGGGGGCCGTCCGGGAAATCCGCATCGAAGGCGAGCGCGATGCGATCCGCTCAGTCGATATCCGCCACGGCGACGGCGATCGATCGCTGCTGCGCATCGGCCCCGAAGTCAGCCCATGACGCGCCCGGGTGGCGCGGCGACCCCGATCTGGGCGGTGCTGGCGATCATCGCGGCGGCGATCGTCGCGCACGCGAGCTACACCGCGGACCTGTCGGCCTTTCTGCCGCGCAGTCCCACCGCAACCCAACAGCTCCTCATCGAGCAGCTGCGCTCGGGTCCCGCGGCGCGTCTCCTGCTCCTCGCCATCGAGGGAGGGAGCGGCGCCGAGCGCTCCCAGGTGTCGGCGGAGCTCGCACGCCGGCTGCGAGCCGACCCTGCGTTCGTCGCCGTCAACAACGGCGACGCCGCGGGCCTCGAGCGGGACCGGGAGTTCCTCTTCGCGCATCGATACCAGCTGAGCGAGAGCGTGACACCCGAGCGCTTCAGCGCAGCAGGCCTGCGCGCGGCGATCACCGACTCGCTGGACCTCCTGGCTTCACCCGCGGGGACACTCTTGAAGCCACTGCTCACGCGGGACCCAACCGGCGAGATGCTCGGCATCCTCGATACACTCGGAGCCGGGCGGCTTCCCCGCGCCGCCGAGGGCGTGTGGAGCTCGCCCGATGGCCGACATGCACTGCTCATGGCGCAGGTCCGCGCCGCAGGCTCCGACACCGACGCGCAACAGGCGGCCTGCGACACGGTCCGGCGGGCGTTCGCCTCGAGCCTCGGCGCGATCCCGGCCGCCGCCCGTCCCAGCGTCACGCTCCTCATGACCGGACCCCCGGTGTTTGCGGTGGCCTCCCGCGCCCTGATCAAGGGCCAAGTCATGCGCCTCTCGGCGCTGGCCGCCCTGCTCGTCGCGGTGCTGCTGCTCACGGTGTACCGCTCGCTTCCGGCTCTCGCGCTGACGCTCGTGCCGGTCGCCTCGGGTGCGCTCGCCGGGGTCGCCGCCGTGGCGCTCGGCTTTCCCGCCGTCCACGGCATCACCCTCGGCTTTGGCATCACACTGATCGGGGAAGCGGTCGACTACTCCATCTATTTCTTCGTCCAGCAGGCGGCGGACTGGCAACATTCGGTGTGGCCGACGATCCGCTTAGGGATGCTGACTTCGATCTGCGGCTTGGCGGCGCTCCTGCCCTCGGCGTTCCCGGGCCTCGCGCAGCTCGGGCTGTACTCGGTCACGGGTCTCGTGGCCGCTGCCCTCGTGACGCGCTTCGTGTTGCCGGCTTGGCTGCCGCGCGCGTTGGCGATCCGCGACCTGAGCGGGCTCGGGGTGCGGCTCGCGGGCGCGCTGCCGCACCTGCGCCGTACGCGGATCGCGCTCGTGCCCGTGGCGTTGCTCGCCGCCGCGGCGCTCTACGCCCATCGCGGCACGCTGTCGCATCGCGAGCTGTCCGCATTGAGCCCGATTCCAGCTGCAACCCAGGCGCTCGATGAAGAGCTGCGCATCGAGGCCGGCGCACCGGACATGCGCTACGTGATCGTGGCGTCGGCGCGGGATCGCGAGTCGGCGCTCGCCGCCGCCGAGCGGCTTGCAGCCCCGCTTGAGACGCTCGTTGAGCAGGGTGCGATCGGGGGCTTCGACTCTGCGGCGCGCTACCTGCCGCCGCTCGCCGTGCAGCGGGCGCGGCAGGCGAGTCTTCCTCCGCCCACGGAGATCGGCGCGCGCCTCCGCGAGGCGCTCTCAGGCGCGCCGGTGAGCGCCTCGAGGCTCGAGCCGTTCGTGCTCGACGTCGAGCGCGCGCGCAGCGCCCCACCGCTGACCCGCGCCGACCTCGAGGGCACCTCCTTCGCGGCCGCGGTGGATGCGCTGCTCGTGCGAAGCGCCGACGGCTGGTCGGCGCTGCTGCCGCTCGCGGCCCTCGGCTCCGGCGATCTCAAGCCGGGCGCGGTCGCGCAGGTGCGCGCGGCACTCGCCGGGGAGCCTCGCGTGCACACAGTGCTGCTCGACCTCAAGGCCGAGGCCGACCGGCTCTACTCGAGCTATCTCACGGAGGCGGCACGGCTGGCGCTCGCCGGGCTCGGTGCCATCGTGCTGCTGCTCGTGCTCGCCCTGCGCTCGCCGGGGCGGGTCGCGCGAGTGGTGGCGCCGCTCGCGCTCGCCGTGCTCGCGGTCGCGGGAGTCCTGGTCGCGCTCGGCGGGCGACTCACCATCCTGCACCTCGTCGGGATGCTCCTGATCGTTGCGGTCGGCTCGAACTACGCGCTGTTCTTCGACCGCGGCGGTGAGCCGCCAGGGCGCGCCTCCCTGCCGCTCACTCTCGCCTCGCTCCTCGTCGCCAACATCGCCACGGTGCTGACCTTCGCCGTGCTCGCCTGCTCGCGCGTCCC
>MNCZ01000021.1 GCA_001914695.1 Gammaproteobacteria bacterium 13_2_20CM_66_19
CCTCCGATTTGCCGATCCTGCCCGGCGACGTCCGCGAAGTCTTCCTGACACCGTCCACTCCCGACAACGACCACCCGACGCTCACTTTCCCCGTCAGCGTGCAGGGAACACTCGAGTGGGGTAATCAGCGCACCGAGCTCGACGAGCGCTTCGAATGACCCCCGAGGCGCGCCGCGCCTGGCCCCGGGTGGCGTGGCTATGTGGCCTTTCGGTGATCGCAGCGCTGAGCGCACCGTCACAGGCCCAGACCGCCCCGCAGGGGTCGCCGGCCCAGGCGAGCGCCTACCAGGATCGCTACATCGCCGGCGGCACCTTGAGTCCGGACATTTCCACCGGGGACTACGGCACCAGCGAGACCAGTGGACTTGCGCGCTCGATACGCACGGATAGTGTGGGGAGCGTCCTTGATCAGGAAGGTCCTCACTCTCCGCCGCGCACCCACGAAAACGGCCTGCTCGCGGGCGCGCAATGGGACACTGTCTCGTACGGCGCCTGGTCGGCGGATGCCGCAGCGCGCACCGGCGGCGCGCGCCGCCCCGGAGTCGGCCACGACTACGGCGCCGCCTCATTCTCGCTCCACGAGCGCGGCATGCCCTTCGACGAGGGCTGGCAGGCGGACAATGCACTCGGCGACATCAATGCGCCGCTCATCAACCTCGCGCGCCTGCAACCGCGCTTTCTGCTGGCGCAGGGGCCGATGGAGGGCGTCGAGACCGAATGGCGCGGCCCGTCGACGCTGCAACTCGTGGCCGGCGCCGGCAAGCCGGGCATCTACGACGGTATCAAGGTCCCGACCTTTCAAACCCTGGGCGGATCCACGGCCACGCTCGGTGCGCAATGGGCGCCGGCGTCGCCATGGGCGCTGGGTGGAGAATTCGCAGCCGCCCGCGACGTCTCACTGTACTACCAGCCGCTGGGCGCCACGTTCGCGACGGCGGCCACCGCGCACATCTCCTCCACCACCGGCTTCCTCACGGCTGCCTGGCGGGATGGCGCCTCGCGCGCACAGATCAATGTCATCGACGGCACCGTGGATGGCAACGGCAACTCGCTGGGCGTGTGGGTCGACGCGTCGCACACCCAGGGCGCCATGACGCAGAGCTTCGGCGCGTTCCGCATCGACCCCAATCTCGCCTGGGGCAATCAGCTGATCAGTAGCGACGTCCAGGGCGGCTACTACCGCGTGGACTACCGGAGCCGGCGCTGGCTGGCGGACTTCGGAGTGGACCAGGTCAGGTCGGTATCGGGGAATGGCTCCAACACGACTTTCGTGAACGGCGATGCGCGCTACCAGCTATCCCGCGACTTAGGGCTGGGCGGCGTCGTCTACTTCCGCCGCAACGACAGCACCAGCGCCTGGTCGGCGGAAGCGTACCTCGACAACGCCAACTCCTCGGGCATCGGCCGCGGACAACTCGACTACGCGACCGATCGAGAAACCCGGGACGCCACCTTTACGCTGCAGCAGACCTGGGACATGCGCACCGGCACTCGCCTGAGCACCACCGCCGCCGTCGAGCGGATCCGCAGCACCGCTATCATGAACGTGGAGCAGGACAGCACCATCGTGCGCCTGGCAGTGTATGGGGGCGGAGATCTCACCGCGCGCCTCGCCCTGGATGGCAGCGTCCAGTGGGCAACCGCGGTGCAGGGTCGGGCGGCGCCGTCGCGGTCCGCAGATGTTTCCCTCACCTGGCAGGTGGTCCGCGCGTGGTCGGTGCTCGCGAGCTACTACCAGAACCGGGTCGGCTCGTGGACGCCGCTGGTGGTGACCTCGCCACTGGCGCCGCCGACTGCGGCGGCCGTCATTGCGGCAGCCGGTGAGCGTGGGGTGTTTCTGACGGTGCGTTACCAGGTGGCGCACGGCGCGCACTTCGTGCCGTTGGGGGGTGTGCCAGGCTCGGGATCCGGCCGCCTGAGCGGTGTCGTGTACCTGGACGCGAACGAGAACGGGCGCTACGACGCCGGTGAATCCGGCGCTGCGAACGTCACGGTGATCCTCGATGGCCGTTTCTCGGTGCGCAGCGACCCCAAGGGGCGCTTTGACTTCCCGGCGGTTTCGGCGGGGCACCACGTGCTCACCGTGCAGACGGACAATCTGCCCCTGCCCTGGACACTCACCAACTCCGGTCGCACCGAGGTCGACGTGGCCACGCGCGACCGCACCGAAATCAACATCGGCGCCTTGCCAATGAAATAGGTTAAATCCGGGTAGCGTGTGACCGCGGACGGGCGGCTGTTGCCGAGGCCGGGTCGTGAGAATCAGTCCTCCGCACCAATCGCTCAATCAGCCAGTGTCGCTTGGCTCCTGGCCTTGAGTCCGCGCTGTTCGCTGTGGCATACGCGCGCGCTGCTCCTCGCGGACCTGCGCGAGCGTGAGCCCGGTGTTGATCGCGATGACACCCAGGATCGGATGCCTTGGATCGTTCGGCAGGCGTAATGCGTGCAGCTTTTCCCACGCTCGAATGCGAACGTCGGGCGGATTCAGCTCCGACCGTTGTTCCGCCAGATCGCGTCGCCTTCTTTGCGCGCGTTCACGTTCTTCGAGTGCAAGACGTTCCGCGTGGGTCCTGATGAGCTCGGTCGTGGAGTGAGGCGCTGAAGTCTTCGTTTCTGTCATGATGGGAGAGCTCTGTGTCGGATCGCTTGGTGTCAGCTCGCTTGCCGCTGGGAGAGCCCGTGCGACGGTTGCGGGTGGACGTCGAGCGCGACCGCCAACCCGAGACGGCCGAGCAACGCCAGCGATTGTGCCGACAGCTCCAGCCGAAAGTCTTCGCGTGCGAACAGTGTAACGTACAGCTCCGCAACGCCTCCTGCGCCGTGCAGCTGCTCGAGGAAGTCCTGGGAGCGGCGCAGGTGTGCCAGTGTCCGCAGCAGCTCACTCTCCACCGACATCTGTGCGGAGGAGAGCTGCGGCTCCTCCATCAACCGTCCCATCCAATAGCTTTCACGATAGACGCCCTCGAGCGCCTCGCCGGCAGGGCCACGGCGCGGCGTGCCGGAGTGCCAGGTGTGCTGCGGCTCCATGCCGAGAATGCGCGTGATCGTGGCCGGATCGATGCTCGGGTGACGTATGCGCAGAGAGATGGTGAACTCGTATTCGCTCATCGAGCCGCTCGCCCGGCAGGCACTCGGTTGGCCGCCGATGCCATACACGCTCGACCCGAGACTGCCGAAGGAAACCGCGCCATGACTAGCGCGCGGGCTTGACGCGCGGTCCGCGACCATCCGGCAAGGACTTTGTCCGGTCCGGGCCGGGCGTGTTAGCGGCATATGCCCGCAGGCACTCGCGGGAGCATACGAGCACGGCGGGTGTCTGGTCATCGATCGCGCCGGGGTTAGGGTGCCGGCTGATGCGGAAGTGCTCGCGCGGCCGGCGGCCGTCCTCGTAGCCGATGTCGCGTTCACACACATCGCACGTGATCACGAGAACTTCCTCGGCCGTGCGAAACACCCCCGACTTGCGCAAGCCCATGATTTCCTCAGGTGCCTGCACCCAAGTGTCGTTGCGGTGGACGCGGGCGCCGCGCGTGGCGCGTCAGTAGCGGCGTGGGCCGCCGCGGCCACCGCCACCGGAGCGCTCGCGCTCCTGAGCCTCGCTGACTTTGAGGGCGCGACCGTCGAAGTCGGTGGCGTTCAGCGCCTGCATGGCTCGCGAGGCGTCGGCATTCGACATCTCAACGAAGCCGAAACCACGCGGGCGACCCGTGTCACGGTCGACGATCAGCGTCACTTTCTCGACGGTACCGTGCTTGGCAAACAGGGCGCGCACGGCCTCGTCCGTCGCCGTGAATGGCAGATTTCCTACATATAGTTTGGTCACTGAAGAGTACTCACGAATAACTGGGGATAAACCGGCAGGTCAGACCTGCTTCCTGGTTCGTGAAGCCTGCGAGGGTGAGAGGGTGGCTGGGGGGGGCGCCGGTGGGCGCGTTGCGGCCAACGCTGACAAGCCGAAAGATCACGACCTTGCGCGCAGCGTACAGGTTTTTCGGCGACGCTGCTGTACTTTAAAGCTGCGATCCGCACTCCACCGGCGCCTGTGCACCGGCGCGCCCGCGGCGGCTGCAGGTGCGCAGGCGACGACAGCGGAATTCACGTATCGGGCTGACAGGTTGCGGTCACGGTGTAGTTGAGGCGCAGCTGACAGGGCTGCCTTGCGCCAACGCGCACGGCGCGCTGGCCCGAGCACCCCAGCGCTCCTGTCGCACGATGCGCCGGGTCTGCGAGCGCGGCCTTAACGGCGGCGCTGAGATCGAACTGACCATCGCAGTCCGCGTAGGGGCAGGGGAACTCGAAGAAGGCCCGCGCCGGCGCATGCAGTATGTGTGATTGCGGTGCCGGGGTGGTCGAGGTAGAACCCTGAAACAGCAGCTCCAGCCGCAGCTGCTGAACCGCGGGAAAGACCTCGCGCAAAGCGAGCGCCGCGGCGCGGTCACGCCGCAAGCGGTCGCGGCGCTCCTGGCGTTCGGCGGCCGGACTGAGCAGGGCGAGCTTCATGATGCGCCGCGCAGGGTCGGTTCGGGCATCGCAACCGAATCACCCTCCGGGGCCGCGACAGCTGGAGTCGCCGCCGCGGCGCTCAGACGCGCGCTGCGACGTTGCTGCTTCTCCTGCTGCCGCACCTTTCTGGCGAGCTCTCTTTGCTTGCGTACCTGGTGATAGTTCTTACGCATCTGCGCTCCGTTCTCTGTGGAAGCGAAAGTCATGACTCTGCGTGTCGCGTCGGCCCGGTCCGATTGGGTCTGCACGTGCCTCAAGGTCGTGGGCACCTGAAGGTACTCGCGAAGTCGTAAGCAGCGCTCAAGATGCGCGAGCCCGGGAAAGCAGTGCGAGGCTGTGTCCGCAGCCACTGAGCACGCCCTGGCAGTGTACGCCGAATCGCGGCACTCGAGGCAGCTTTGGCACTCCGGGGCCGGGCTGAGCACGAAAACGGCCTCATAATCCCGGGGTTTGGGGGTTCGGGCCCCTCCCTTTCCACTAGCTTTCCACTAGCTATTTCACGTCCTGGCCTGATCTCCCTGAGCATCTGACTGGCCGTTCGTCGCCACTGCTGCAGTGCGAACTCCCGCTGTTCTTCCGCGGGCTACGGCCTGAGCATCGAGCGCATCGCGATATTGAAGGCCGGGTACCCGGCAGTCTGGGGAGTCCTGCAGACAGTGACGGGCCCGCTGAGCGATCGCGTCAGGTGCGGTCGTTGCATTGGTCATGAAGGCAGGGTCGAGATCTGACTGGGCCGACCCCCAAAGTACGCGCCGACCGAATGTCAGTAATCGCGCGCTGAAGCCCTGGCGATCGAGTCCTGAGCCCGGCGCCGCGCCGGGGCTGTGCTCTCTATCCAGGTATGACGTCGCTTCATCGCGACAAGTGCGAGATAGCCGAGAAGCGCCGCGATCGCCGTGCCGAGATCAATGAGAAAGAACTGCATGGAGTGGCCTTCGTGCGCGTCACTGCGATTTGAGTCTATTGATCCGCGCCGCGCGAGGCAGCCCGCCGGCGGGGGATCGCGCGAAGTTCATTCGGAGGTGAGCAAGGTACTTATTTGGGGAGACAGCCGGGCGGCAGGTCTGCATAATGCGCTCGTCGAGGGTTCATTCCCCCCTATCCACGCGGAGATTGACCGGAGCACGGGGCCGCTGCCCATGAGGCGTCCGCCATCGGACGGCTATGTACTTTCTGAGACCTGAGCGAGTTCCCGGGGAGAAGACCAGCGCCCCGGCTCTGCCCAACCGTCTTCTGCCCTTCTCCTTCCATTTCTTCCGGCAGTTCTTCTGGGGCTGTATGGGCCTGCTCACGTTGCCGGTCCTCGGGCGCGCCGTGTTCGCCTCGATCGCCTACGCCACCAAGCGCCTCACCGACACCGTGCTCGCGATGCACGATCCGGCCGCCGAGGCGGGCCCGATGCTCTTCGGACCCCTGCTTCTCTTCGTCGCCCTCGTAGTCGGGCGCTTCGCGCTCGATGGCGGGATGTGGTTCTGCTCGTACCACACGCGCTCGCCGATGCTCATGCGCATCAAGGAGGAGGTCTTCGGCTACGCGCAGCGTCTCTCGCCCGCGTACTTCGAGAGCACGCTCTCGGGAAAGATCGCGCACCGGACGGTGCTGCTCCCGGACCAGGTGCTGCTGCTGTTCGACATGATGGTGTTCGACTTCATCCCGAGCGGCATGTTCTTCGTCTTCGTCGCGGCTCTTTTCTATGTGGCGAACCCGATGTTCTGCGCCGCTGCCGCGGTGAGCATCGTCGTCTACTTCGTGACCAGCCTCTGCCTCGGCCGGGAGTGCGCCGAGCGCTCCGCGGCCAACAACGAGGCCCGCGCGGCCGTGACCGGCCGCATCGTCGATGTCATCACGAACATCCGCAACGTGTTCCTCTTCGCCAACCAGCCTCTCGAGGATCGTGGGCTCGCTCGCTACACGGGCGAGGAGCGCGACCGGCGCATGGCGCTCTATCGCTCGGTCGTGCGGCTGCGCTGCGTGCAGTACGTGATGGATATCCTGATGTGGCTCGCCTTCGTGGGAGGCGCGCTCTATGCCTGGGTGCACCGGGTCATCGGCGCCGGCGATTTCGTCATGATCACGGCGCTCACCGGGTCGCTCCTTCAGACCGCGTACAACCTCGGCCAGCGGATACCGGAGTTCTATGAGCAGCTCGGCGCGGCGCAGGAGAGTATCGGCACCCTCATCGTGCCGGCGACGATTCAGGACCGGCCGAGCGCCTCGACCCTGGTCGTGAAACAGGGCGCGATCCACTTCGAGCGCGTTGCCTTTGCCTATGACGCCGGCAAGCGCGGACCTCGGAACGTCGTCCAGGACTTCGAGCTCTTCATTCCTCCGGGTCAGCGGCTGGGCCTCGTCGGCCCGAGCGGCGCGGGCAAGACCACTCTCATGGGGCTGTTGATGCGGATGCACGACGTGACGGCCGGCGCGATCCGCATCGACGGGCAGGATATCCGCGACGTGACGCAGGCGAGCCTGCGCGGTGCGCTCGCCCTCATTCCTCAGGACACGAGCCTCTTCCACCGGAGCCTCCTCGAGAACATCCGCTACGGCCGGCCTGGGGCGCCGGACGAGGAGGTCATCAGGGCTGCGCACCGGGCGCACGCGCACGAGTTCATAGCGGAGCTCGAGCACGGCTATCACACACTGGTCGGCGAGCGTGGCATCAAGCTCTCCGGCGGCCAACGGCAGAGAATCGCCATCGCCCGGGCGATCCTTCGCGACGCGCCCATCCTGCTGCTCGATGAAGCCACGAGCGCCCTCGACAGCCACAGCGAGCACCTCATCCAGCAGGCCATGCGCGAAGCCATGGTCGGCAAGAGCGTGATCGCGATCGCGCATCGACTGAGCACCGTCATGGATATGGATCGTCTCATCGTGCTGCAGCGGGGCGTGATCGTCGCCGACGGCTCGCACTCCGAGCTTCTGCGGAGGGGAGGCTTGTATGCGGAGCTCTGGCGCAGGCAGTCAGGCGGCTTCAATCCCGTCGCCGCGCGCGAGGCAGAGGAGCTCGAGGAGGAGTTCCCGGCGGAAGGCGCCGGCGGCGGCGATCTCGTCGTCGAGCGGCAGCATGCGCTCGCCGGTCACGAGGACAGGTCCTAGCGTTCCTGAGTGGGAATCGGCTGTCGAATCTGCCAGCCACTGGAGGCGCCGCGTTTCCACGCTTTGGCAATCGCGTTGTCCGGCCAGGCTCCGAGCGCCGGATCCAGCCATTCGCGATAATTGGCCTTGCGCCCGAGCGGTGGCCGTGCGTCCAGCTGCCGCGGATAATCGCGCAGGAAGGCTTCGAGCTCCTCGCGCGACACGTCCAACCACTGCTCGCGAAACTTGAAGGGTTGGCGCATGCGCCGCAGCGTAGGCGACGACCCTCGGAGGCGTCCATCCAGTGAGCCGAAGGTGGGACTACTGTACGGCTCGCGACAGGATGATAGTGTGGCGACTGCAGCCCTGTAGCAGGCCCTACCACCTCCAGGTGCCGGGAGAAGAACTATGAAAAGGTACGCGCTGCCGACAGCGATCGGGCTGACGATGGCGGCCCTGCCAGGGTGTGGTGGGGGTGGCTATACCGCGGCCGGGGGTGGCGGCGGCATGAACCTCTCCTCCGCGCCGGGGGACGCGGCTCTGGAGGCCTACGTTCAGGCCAACCATTCGGCGACGCTGCACGCGACCGACAGTGCCGGCAACAGCTGGACACTGCATGACAGCAGTACGGCGAACGCCGGCACCACCACGTTCGAGGGGATGGCCAACGCGCATAGCACGACAGACACCATCGCGCTCGACAAGAACGGAGCGCCATTCGCCAGCAACACGTCGAGCAGCTACTTCTTTCTGAATCCCTTCGTCCCCTTGGGCAAGGTCAACATGGGCGGGACGCCCTATGCGGTCGTCACGAGCTCCTTCCCCTTGCCGGCGACGGTGACGGTGGGAGGCTCCGGCGAGTTCGACAACCTCACGTACTACCACGATCAGACCAAGACACTCATGGATGCCCAGGAGGCGGTGACCTACTCCGTCGCCGCCAACGATTCCAGCACGCTGCTGCTCTGCTTCACCTCGGTTATCTCCAACGTGAGCACGTCAGGTGCCGCGGACGGCATGGCAGCGGGTACGGAGACGGACTGCTACGCGGTGGACGCCTCGGGTAACGCCAGCCTCTCTTCGATTACCGTCACGGCGGGCGCGACGACGATAAAGTTCCAGTAGGCTGCCGCCGGCGGCAGAGCCGGTGACCTGGAGCGCGGCTCCCCGAGTGACACCGTCGCTCATGGTCGTCTTTCTGTTAACTAATGAGTCCTGACGCGACATAGTAATCAACCAGTTACATCCTTGCCGCACTGCCGCGGGACGCAGGTCGCAGAATGCTCTCCCGAAGCGCGCTTAACATCGCCGAGGAGCCACGCGGGCCGCGGTCGAATGCAGACCTCTGAACACATCCTGCTCGAGTCGGACGAACGCGAAGTGCCCGCCCTGGGCAGCGCACGCAAGACCCACGCGCAGGTCGAGGTCACGAGCCGCCTGCGCCGGTGCGTGCTGCAGCTCGAGATCATCGACTACTACTATCTCTCCGTCCGCTCGCGCTCGCCGTCCGGCGAGCTGGGCTACGTCCTCGATCTCAGGTTCGTCGCCGCGCCGCCCCGCGTGGCGAGGCACGTCGCCCGCCGCTGGATCAACGCCTCCCTCGTGTTGCTCGCTGTCGCGGCGGTGATGGCCGCCTGGATCCGCTCCTCGGCGACGCCCTGGTGGCAACACGGCTGGCTTCGAGCGTGCGCCGCGGTCACCGGCATGTGGGTGCTCGCGACAGTCATCGCGGCCTACCGGACGACCGAGACGGTGCGTCTTTACAGTGCGCACGGCGCGGTGCGAGTGCTCGAATTCACGGGGGGTATGGGAACCTTCCGCGCGCTGCGGCCCTTCCTCGCCAGGCTCGTCGCGCACATCCGCCTCGCGCTGGCGGCGCGCCGGCGCACCCGCGCCGAGCACCTCCGCGACGAGATGCGCGAGCACGGCCGCCTGAGGGACGTCGGGGTGCTGTCCGCCGAGGAGTACGAAGCGGGCAAGATGCGCATCCTCGCCCACCACACTCCCCGCGACGCCTGCGCGAGCGAAGCGGCCGCCCGCTCCGTGAAACCGCTCCGCCCCTAGTGATCGAGGAGGCTCCCCAGCGGCGCGACGCGCTTGAGCTCGGGAGGGCGGTCGAGGACCGGGGCACCGCGCGGATCCCGCTCCGGGGGCGGAACACCCGTGGTATCGATGTACCAGTTCGTGAGACGCCTCTCGTGCTCTTCCTGCACCGCGCGCGCGGAACTGTCGCCGAAGAGATTGTTCTCTTGTCTCGGGTCCCGCTCGCAATCGTAGAGCTCGCTCTGATCGTTGGGGCGAGCGATGTACTTGTAGCGGCGGGTGCGCACTGAGGCGCAGCGGGTGATGGTTTCGGGCTGCTCGTTCTGCAGCCGTGTCTTCGGGCCGTAGAGCCCCTCGATGATCGGCTCGAAAGCCTGGGGCTCGTAGGTGTTGTAGCCGCCTTCCGTGAAGGCGGCGCGCTGTGGATCGCCCGCCGAGCCGTGGAGCTGTGGCATGAGGCTGCGCGCGAAATGAGTATGCGTCGCCTTCGTGCCGGCGAGATCGAGACAGGTCGGCATGACATCGAAGAGCTCGACCAGCTCCGGTGACACGTGTCCCGGTGTGCCACCGGGAATGCGGGCGATGAGGGGCACGTGGGTCAGGCAGTCCTCCAGGCCCGAGGGCCACTTCTCGACCAGGCCGTAATCGCCCGCGTAGTCGCCGTGATCCGAGCACACCATCAGGGCCGTATCGCGCCAGTGTCCGGTCCGGTCCAGGGCTTCGACCAGCTCTCCGAGGAGCCAGTCGGAATAGCTCACCTGCCCGTAATACACCGCCCGCACTTTGCGGAATTCGGCATCGGTCAGCTGCGTGAGCCCGCTCAACTCCCGCAGCGCCGCGTGGAAGCGGGGGCGCCGGGGGAGTCCGGGAGGCGCGGGCGAGGGGATGTCGGAAGGGTGGTACAGGTCGTAGAAATCGGCCGAGATGGTGTAGGGCGGATGAGGCTCGAAGAGCGCGAGGAAGAGACAGAACGGTCGCTCGGTTTGGCGCCGCTCGAGCACCTGGATGGCGAGTTGTATGACGGCGTAGTCGACCGTGCCGCGCCGATCGCCACCCGGCGGGAGCAGCATGGTGTTGGGAAACTGCGGCTTGTCGATGGCCGCGAACTCGGCGGCGGGGTTGCGGGGATTTCGCCACTCGGTGACGCTGTCGGCGAGTGTCTCCGGCGCCAGCACGTCGTTCTTGCCGAAGAGGAACACATCGTAACCGGCCTGGCGGAGGTATCTGAACAGGTTCGGCTCGTTGGGCTTCAGGAAATAATAGAGGCTCCGATGTCCCCGGACGCTGGTCGGCCACCCTGTCGCCAGGCTGCAGCGCGAGGCGCCGCAGACCGGGAACTGGACGTGACAGCTCTCGAACCGGGTGCCCATCTTCGCGAGGCGATCGAAGTGCGGGGTCCTCACCACGGGATTCCCGTAGCACGCGAGCGCGTCGGCGCGGAGCTCATCGGGCACGAACAGGACGATGTTGGGGCGCGCTCGGGCGCCGGGACGCGCGTTCTGCGCCGTGCTCTCCGCGGACGCCATCCCCGCGGGCTTCAGCGACAGGGCGAGCGCCCACGAGGCCGAGGCGCCGAGCAGCTCGCGGCGCGTCCACTTTGCTCCCCGCGCACTCATCGTGAGAATCTAACCCGTCGCCCGCCGCGACGAAAGGAAATCCCCATGCACCGCTCCCGTCTCTGCGCCGTGCTGATCGACTGCGACACCCCGGACATCGACGCCGCCGCGCGCTTCTGGGGCGAGGCGCTGGGTCGCCCCGTGGACCTCGAGCACCCGGCGAGCCGCGGCAACTACCGGATGCTCGAGACCCGGGATGACGAGCCGATAGTCGAGCTTCAGCGCGTGGACCACGAGAGTCGCGTCCACATCGACATCGAGAGTGACGACATCCCGGCCGAAGTAGCGCGGCTCGAGAAGCTCGGCGCCGCCGTGGTGAGGCGCCTCGAGCGCTGGGTGGTGATGCAAGCGCCCACGGGTCAGCGCTTCTGCGTCGTGCGGGTGCAGCGTCCGGGCTTTCCGAAGAACGCGCGCCGCTGGGGCTAGCGATGCCTTATCCTCGTACGCGCAAGCGCTCGACCAAGCCCCTGGGAGCGAAACATGAGAACGTCAAGCAGCGATTTGGCAGCCCTCGCGTTGGTCCTCGCCTTTGCATTTGCGCTCTACGGGCGAGCGGCAACCGGGTCTGAATCTGACTCGCATGTATCGCGCGCGTCGCGCCATTACTTTCTGCCGGCGACGCCGGAGAATGTGCAATGGGGCTGGTATGACCCGAACGAAAAGCCGAAGCTGGTCATCCATTCCGGTGACACGGTCTCCATCGAGACCATCTCACACTCGCTCGGACAGATAAAACCCGGGCTGGACATGGGTGGGATCGTGAAGTTGCGCAAGGAGAACGACGGCGGCGGGCCGCATTCGATCACCGGCCCCATCTACGTGTCGGAAGCGGAGCCGGGCGATACGCTCGAGGTTCGCATACTCAAGATTGTTCCCAAGCCCGACGCATTTAATTTCAACCTGCCCGGCAGGGATTTTCCGAGCGTGGGCCTGCTGGCGCCGGAATTTCCCGAAGGCTTCGTGCGCTACTACAAGCTCGATCTGGTGAAGATGCAGACCGAGTTCAAGCCGGGAATCATGATCGACCTGAAGCCCTTTCCCGGAACGTTTGCCGTCGGGGTCGATCCGAGCGAGCCGGATGCAAAGGCCGGGCCGCCCATTCGCGACGCCAGGGGGCGCACCAGCACGCTGCGGCCCTGGAAGAACGGCTCGAACATGGATCTCAACGAGTTGCAGGCCGGATCCACTTTGTATCTGCCGGTGTTTCTCAAGGGCGGCCTGATCTGGACCGGCGATTCGCACTGCCGGCAGGGAAACGGCGAGGTGAATCTGACGGCGCTCGAATGCGCCTACAAGGAGATCGAGATCCAGCCGATCGTGCACAAGCAGGTGAAAACCGATTGGCCTTGGGCGGAAACGAGGACCGACTGGATCTTCATGGGCTACGACGAGGACCTGAATCAGGCGATGAAGATCGCCGTTGAGCAAACCGTCAACTGGCTGGCCAGCCAGGAGCTCGTGCCGATGAGTCGCGAGGAGGCGTACGCCCTCACCTCCATCGTCGGGGACTGTCGGGTCACGCAGGTGGTCGATATCCGCAAGGGAGTGCATTGCATGATTCCGAAGCGGGTTTTCGTCGGCCACGGGCGAGCGGGCCCAAAGCGAGGCTAGCGCCGCGCTTGCGCCGAAGGGTCTATCGGCTCAACCCACCGAGCAGCGCCCCGATGGGCTTTCCGAGTCCGGAGGACTCCCAGTCGTAGTGGAAGCGCACCGAGACCGGCAGGCCGTGAACCTTCTGGTTCTCGCCCAAGCGATCCGCGGGCTGGAGGTTCAGCACGACGGTCATCGGTCGGAGCCCGAACTGATCCACGAGGTCCGCGGGCATGCGCTGGGTCAGGCGCGGCGGCTCGGACACGGTCGCCAGCGTGCGCGTGCCGTCGGGGAAGTGGATGGTCGCCTGCATCCCGACCTTGAGGCGGATGCCGAACGTGGGCGAAGTGTAGGCGATCACCCGCGGGTTGTCGGTGCGCGCGAGGATCACCAGCGGCTCGCCCGGTGTGACGTATTGTCCGGGTTTGGCGGGCAGCTCGAGCACCCGGCCGCCATAGGGAGCGGAGAGGGTCATGGAGCGTTGCTGGCGCTCGATGAGATCGTGGTCGATCTCGGCGGTGTCGATTCCGGCGCGCTGGGCGGCCGCCCGGGTCTGCAGCACTCCTGCTTCCGCCTCGGCGACCAGCGACTCGGCTGCATTCAGCTCGGCGACCGTCGCCGCTCCCTGCTGAACGAGTGCCGCAATCGCATCCCGCCGCGTCTGCTGATAGCGAAGCACCCGCTCACGGAGAAGCAGCTCCTCGCTCACCGCCTGATGCTGCCGCCGCGCTCCCGCCGCCACCTGCCGCTCGACGGCGTTGCGCGCCGCGGCCGCATCGAGCTCGAGGCTGTCGAGGACGACGACCGTCTTCCCCGCAGCGACCGTTTCGCCGGGGATGACGCCGAGCTGGCTGATGCGGCCCGACCGCGGTGCGCGGACCTCGTACTGCTCGAGAGCCACGGTGCCGTTCGCGGTGAGCGTGAGCCAGGATCCCACAACGCCGGTGAGGAGCAGCAGGATCGGCGACAGCACCGCAAACAGGATCAGGTACCAGGCGATCTTGTGTCCCTTGCCCTTGGTCTTGTTGTAGAGGATCTTCACTCCGTCCAGCTGGTCGGGCGGGCGCTCCCTGGATCTGAACCGCACCTGCATGGTCACTCTCCCGCGGCGAGCCGCGCGAGGCCCGGAGCATCCCGCCAGGCGTCCTCGAGCTCGAGGGTGAGGCCGGAGAAGTTAGCGGCCGCGAGCTGGGCTTCAATGCGCTCGATGCGCCGGCGGCGCTCGGATTCGGTGTAGGACCAGAGGCTCTCGTCACGGCCGAGCGATTGCTCGAGGCTCAAGGCAACACTGAAGGACAGCTCCGGATGGCGCCCGAGCAGCGGCTCGGCGATCTCGACCGCGCGATCGGGGTTGGCCACGTAGACCATGAGGGTGGGAGAGATGCGCAGCCGGTGGAGGACCTCGGCGAAGCTCGAGTCCCCGACCGGCACGTCGAGATCCCGCGGATGGACGCTCAAGGCCACGGGCCAGGGGCTGGCGGCGCTTGCGGATGCGAGTGTTTCAGCAAGCCACCCGAGCAGCGCTGGGCGCTTCTCGGCCGACGGGTCGATCTGCGCGGCCTCGAGATCGAGATGCAGGCCGTCGAAGGGCACCGACTTCAGGGCCTCGATCAAGCGCCGCAGCTCCGCGCGGCGCTCCGGGCGGATCCAGTCGGGGTCGCCGAGCAGCAGCTCGACCTTGAAGCCGTGCTCGCGGGTGTTGCGCACGGCGCGCGTGAGCGGCGACGGGTCGGCGCTCACGCGGCGCATCTGAGCGGCATCGAGCGATATCAAGAGTCGCTCGATGCCGGCAGCGTGGATGGCGCGGAACTTGCTCTCCCCGAGCTCGGTGGCGCCGTCGCTGAGCCACTCGGCCGAGTGCCACAGGTACAGCGCCCGTCCACCCGGTCGCCTCGCACCCGGCTGCGGCGGGGCGGTGCCGGCCGTCGACTGGCAGGGAGTCGTCTCGAAGCGGGCCCAATCGGCGTACCAGTAGACCAGCGCCTTGTCGGCCTCCACCAGCGACTTGGCGGCGTTGTAGCGCTGCAGACGCGCCCGCTGGAGCTGCTCGGCCACGTCGCCTTCGAGCTTCACGGCCCGGAGGTCGCGCTCGTGAACCGCGGCGTCCGCAGAGGCGAGCCGCGCCGAGGCAAACTCCGAATTCCGCCGCAGCACCGACGCGTGGGCGATGAGCTCGCGCCGTTGCTGTTGCAGCTCCTGTCGGCGGACCTCGTACTCGAGGCGGGCGTGGGAGAGCTGCGCGGCCGCCGCGCGGGCCAGCAACCGGCGCTGTGACAGGTACTCGACCGGAACCTGGAACGACCAGCTCAAGACCGCCGATCCGCCGTGTTGCCCGGTGGGCATGTCATCGCGCGCGGTGTAGCCCAATTGAACGCTCGACTGCACGGGATAGAGCACGCTGTCGCGCGGGCTGCTTTGCCGGAGCGCAATGGCTTGCTGCAGCCCGGCGAGCTCCGGGTCCGATTCGGTCCAGTTCTCGCTCGCCTCGGCACCGCGCACGCACCCGAGCGGCACGAGCGGCCGCACGGCCACGCCGCCATCGAGATCCTGACCGGTGATCTCGCGCATCAGGGAGAGCGCGACTTCCCGCTCGGCGTTGCCCGAGGACTCGTCGCGGCGGGCGAGGGAGAACCCGGTGAGGAGCTCGAGACGGTCCCCCTCGAGCAGCAGACGCTCTCGCGTGCGCAGCGCCGCGACGTGCTCGAAGGCGGGCTCGTCCTGCAGATACCCCTGCGCGAGCGCCTCGAGGCGCTGCGCCTGCCAGTAGTCGCCGTACGCTTTGCGCAGACGCACGGTCAGCTCGCGGCGCTCGAGCTGTCGGCGGGCGTCGAGCTGCAGCAGCTGCATCCTCAGCTCGGTCAACGAGTCCTCGAGCTGCAGTCGGCTGCCGAGCACCGGCATCGACAAGCCGCCGCCGGCCACTCCCTGGCTGTAGCTCCACGAATGCGTCGGATCGATGATGTCGTGGTTGTGCGAGTAGCCGACATTGCCGAAGGCGCTCACGCCGAGACCGATGCGGCCCGCGCTCAAGGCAGCGCGCGTGGATTCATAGGCTCGCTCGGCGAGCTGCGCGGATGGGGAGAGCTCGACGCGCGTCTCGAGCTGCTCGAGCGGGGGCAGGGCGAGCGCCACCGTCGGGCCGACGAGAAGGGCCGGGAGGAGTGTGCGCACGAAGAATGCGCGCAGGATGGATGCGAGCGTAGGCATGCGCTCAGAACTTCGTCCGCCGGAGCACCCAGGAGGGCGCCATCGAGGACTCGAGATGCGAGTTACCGAGCAGCTCGTAGAGCGTGGCAATCGCGTTCCAGCAGCGGGTGAGGAACGTGAACCCCGGGAAGGCGAGCAGCAGCCAGGCGAGCTTCAGGTCCTGCCGCCGGCGCTCGGAGTAGAGCAGCCAGTACTCCGCGTACATCAATGCGGCCAGCAGGGTATAGAAGAGGTATACGAACGCGAGCACGCCGAGCGTCACGGCGGCCGGATAGACGAACAGCATGTAGATCGTGTAGGTGAGCAGCACGAACGGCAGCGCCAGCTGAAACAGCAGCCCGGTCCAGACCAGCGCGAGGAAATTACGCAGGCCCAGGAGGCCGGGCCGGAGATGATGCCCGTACTTGCGAAGGTAGAGATAAGAGAGGTCCCCGTCCCAGCGCAACCGCTGTTTGAGGAAACCCCGGAACGTCTCGGGCACGTCGGTGTGTCCCATGGCCCGCGGCTCGAAGCGGATGCGTAAGTCGGGGTGGCGCGCGAAATACTTCTTGATGCGGAGCGTGAGATCGAGATCCTCGGCCGTGCCGCTGTCCCAGCCGCCGATGCGCCGCAGGAAGTCGCGGCGGAAGACGCCGAACGCGCCGGAGATGTTGTTGACGAGATTGAAGGCATCCAACCCCGCGCGGCTCAGGTGTATCGAGAGCGCGTACTCGAGGGCCTGGAGGCGCGTCACGAAGCTGCTGCGGGCGTTGCGGGCGCGCAGGTTCCCCGCGACCGCGACGACGTTCTGATCGGCGAAGTGCCGTACGGCGTGCCGCACCATGTCGTTGTCGAAGGAGGTGTCGCCGTCGAGGGCCATGACGATCTCGCCGCAAGCGAGCGCGAGCCCCTGGTTCAGGCTCGAGACACGCCCGCCGCGCTGCAGCTTGGGGACGATCTCGAGGCGGCGGAGCTTCCTCGCATTGACGTAAGGTCCCAGCGCCCGCAGCGCCGCCAACGTGGCACGGTTCTGCACGGCGCCATCCACCACTGCGAGCATCTCGATCGGGCCGGCGTAGAGCTGCTCGGTGAGCGAGCGGACGGTCTTCTGCACGTCCGCGCCCTCGGAGTAGCAGGTGATGACGCAGGAGACACTCGGATGGTAGGCGAGCGGGTAGCGCGCGGTTCGCCGCCCCTCGATGTAACGGCGCACCCCGCCGAGCATCACCAGTGCCTGGATCGGCAGCTCGAACATCAGCACGAACGGAAAGAACTTGAGGGCGACGACGATCCAGTCGGATCGCCAGACCGCTTCCAGCAGCTGCAGGAGCGTGAGCCATGCGCCGGTGAGTGTGAGCATCGCGTCCATCAGCCGACACGGCTCCGCAGGGTACCCATGATGAGCTGTGCGTTGGTGCTGCCCGCGCCGGCGTCGGCGGAGGTGAAGGAGGCGGTCGTGATCTCGATGCGCAGTCCATCCTCCGGCGTCGCTGCGGCGCCGAGCGCCACGATGCGCTCGAGGAGGATCGTGACGCCCGCAGGCGGGGTCTGCGGCAGCAGCACCCAGCAGCACGCATCGTCATCGCGCATGAAGAGGTCGGTGGTGCGGATGAGCTCCCGCAGGCGCTGCGCCAGCGCATCGAACATCTGCGCGACGCGATGGCGCGGGAGGCGGGACGCGAGCAGGTGAACGTTGGCGAACTTGAGGCACACCAGGCCGAACTGCACTTCCTCGTGCCGGCGCGAGAGCTCGATCAGCCACTCGAGCGTACGGTTGAAGTACTCGGGGTGTGCGTGGCTG
>MNCZ01000095.1 GCA_001914695.1 Gammaproteobacteria bacterium 13_2_20CM_66_19
CCAGGCGACCAGGTCGCCGATCGACGCGGTGGCGCCGGCGGCCACGTTGTAAGCACTGTACCGCAGGTGCGGCGCCCGGAGCAGGGCGATGATGGCGTGCGCAACGTCCTCGACGTGAATGTAGTCGCCGACGGCATCGAGCGTGTTGACGCGCACACGCTTGACCCCATCCAGGGCCATATGGGCGATGCGGTTCGGCACGTGACGGAAATTCCGGCTGGCCGTCACGCGGTCCATGGGTCCGTAGACCGAAGACGGACGCACCGATGCGGTCGAGAGGCCAAACAGCTCCCCGTACCGCTCGGTGATCAGCTCGGAGGCGAGCTTCGAGATGCCATAGAGCCGGCGTGGCATCACGTAGCCGTCTTCGGGCAGAGGCTCGCCGGGACGATCCGGTCCGTGATGTTTGTAGACGGCACCCGAGCTCACGTAGATGAACCGTTTGAGGTTAGGCAATGTGCGTGCCCACTCGAGCATGGCTACCGTCCCCATCACATTGACGTCGAGGATCCGCGCGGGATTTCCGGCCTCGGGTTCAAGCTTGACCTCGGCCACGGTGCCGCGCGATAGGGGCGTGATCGTCGCACCGTGGACGATGTGCGTGATGCCGTGGCGCGCCAGAGCGGGCTGCCAGGTCTCGGCTTGTGTCACATCGGCGATCACGACGGAAAGTCGTTTCACGACGGGGGCGAAGTAGCGCTGGGCCGCGGCGTCGAGGGGAGACGAGTCCAGCACCACGAGACGCGCTTCGGGATCGGCTTCCAGCCAATGACGGCCGAGCACGGCCATGACAAAACCCGTCGCGCCCGTCACCAGCAATGTCATGCCAGGCTCCTTCGAAAGGGGGATCAGAGGGGAAAGTCTGTGAGCAACTCCAGCAGCGACCGCGATCCGACCGCGAAGTCCTCGAGCGTCATGGCCTCGTCCGGATTGTGACTGCCGTGCTCGTTGCGCACGAAAATCATGGCGCTGGGGATGCCGACCTTCGCGAAGATGGCCGCATCGTGACCGGCGCCGCTGGCCATTTCGAAGGGACGATCGAGCAGGCTCATGAGCCGAGAGCGCAGTCTGGGATCCATCACTGCCGGGGGAGAATCGCTGGTCGCGCCGAGATCGATGTGGACGCGGTAGGCGGAACTGATCCGCGCGGCCGCAGCGCGTGCCTCGGCCGCGACGGAATCCATGGTCGCTTCCGACAGGCTCCGCAGGTCGAGCACAAAGCGCGTTTCACCGGCGATCTTGCTCGGTCCATGCATGGTCGGATCGGTATACAGCTCGCCCGCGGTGAGAACCAGATCCGCTCCTTCCTCCTCCTGCCGCACCCAGACAGCCTCCATATGATGAAGAAACGCCACCGTCGCGGCGACGGCATCCCGGCGGTAGGGGCGGGCAACGGCGCCCGAATGGGCATACTCTCCAGTGCAGCGCGCATTGCGGAAGCGCTTGCAGCCGCGGATGCCGCTCACCACGGCGGCGGGCAATCCTCGCGCGACCAGCGTCGGACCCTGCTCGATGTGCAGCTCGAGGTAGGCCCGGATCCGCGAAGGATCCAGGAGCCGCCGCCGTTCCCGGATCGGCTGCGGATCGAAACCCCGCTGTTTCAGCGTCGCCTCGAGGGTGAGGCCGTTGTCCGACCTCGCGATCGAAAGGCAGGCGGGATCGAGCAGGCCAAAGGCGCCGCCGCTTCCGAGATACGCAATATCGAACCACGCGGACTCCTCCGCGCGGATCGCCATCACCGAGAGATCGCACTTCGGGACGACCCTTGCACGGCGCATCGCGGACAGGACGCACAACCCGGCGACGACTCCCGCTGCGCCGTCGTAGTTGCCGCCCTGGGGAACGCTGTCGAGATGCGAGCCCATGATGATACGCGGCGCGCTGCGGTCCCGTCCCGGCAGCGTCGTGAACAGGTTGCCGATTGCGTCCACCGAGATTTCGAGCCCGACGCCGGCGGCCGCCGAGCGGACCAAGTCATGCGCCGCCTGCTCGCCGGCGCCGTAGCTGTCGCGGACGATCCCGCGGCCGCGCCGTGTCGCGCTGCTCAGCGCTTCAAAGAGCGAAGCGGCCAGGTCGAGATCGGGTTGGATGACGTCGGACACCGGAATATCCTTAGAGGAAGGTGCTCGAGTCCCGAGGTCTTATAGGAATCGAAGCCCATGTCCAGTCTACTCGCGGGAAAGATTGCTGTCGTCACCGGAGCCAGCTCGGGAATCGGCCGCGCGATTGCCATCGGCTTTGCCGGCGAAGGTGCGAGTGTCGTCATTGCGGATATCACCGAAGAGCCCCTGGAAGGCGGCGACTCGACGCTCGAGATCATCACCCGGGCGGGCGGCGCGGCGTCGTTTCGGAAGACCGATGTCGGGCGCTGGGACGAGGTCGACTCGCTGATCGGCGCCACGGTCGCGCGCCACGGCCGGCTCGACCTCATGGTGAACAATGCCGCGACTTACTCCGGCACGGCGTTGCTGCAGACCGAACTCGCGCAATGGGAGGAGGTCATGCGCGTCAATCTGACGGGCATGTTCAACGGCTGCAAGCGCGCGGTACAGCAGATGATCACTCAGGAGCCGCGGCAGGAGGTCAGGGGTCGCCTGATCAACCTGGGATCCCAGCAAGGTATCGTGACCTCGCCGGGCGATCTGCCGTACGGCGTGAGCAAAGCCGGGGCGATCTACATCACACGACAGATTGCCGTCGATTATGCGAAGCATCTCATCGTGTGCAACTGCATCTCTCCGGGCAAGATCGTCACGGGTGCACCGGGTCTGGCGAAGGATCCGGCGCGGCTCGAATATCAGCGCCAGCGCACGCCCTGGCCGCGCTTCGGCCGACCGCAGGATGTCGCCAATGCCGCGGTGTTTCTCGCGAGCGACCGGGCGAGCTTCATCACGGGCTCGAATCTCGTCATCGATGGCGGCTGGCTGGCGGGCTGAGCGCGCGGGCGCGGGCTCAGCGCGTCTGGCGCATCAGCGGTTCGGAATCGCGTACACCTTGCCGTGGTAAGGCGGCTTGTCGAGTTGATCGAGTGCCATCACGTACACGGTCTTTTCGTCCGGGCTGAGCGCCAGATTCGGAACGCCGGGCGAGGGCAGCTTGAGCGTCCGAAGGAGCTTCCCCGTGTCATCGACCACGAAGATCGTGCCGGCCAACGGGGCCTGGACGTCGCGGGGATTCTGGCCGATATAGAGATGGCCCTTCGAATCGATCTTCACCCCATCCGGGTAGATGTGCCCGCCGATGTGCGTGAGCTCATCGAGATCCAGAAAGACCCGGCGCTCCGACAGCGACCCGCCCGGTCCGATCTTGAACTGAATCAGCCGGTGATCCTCGGTTTCGATCGCATAAAGAGTCTTCCCGTCATTCGAGACCACGATGCCGTTGGCGCTATGGATGTCGGTGGCCTTCTGGCTGATCGTGTCGTCCGCTGCGATGTAGAAGATCTTGCCGTCGATCGCGGGGCCGGGCGCGGTACCGGAGCACGTGAAGTACATGCCTCCGTGACGGTCAGGCGCAAAATCGTTCGGGCCAACGAAGGGATTCCCGTCCTTGTCGTGCGTGTAAGGGGGGAGATCTTTGCCGTCGGCCGAGATGCGGCCGATCGAGCCGCTGTCATAGCAGGTCGTCAGGAATTCGCCGCGCGCCGTGGGAATCACCGCGGACGGGCCGCAGCCCTGCTTGGACCAGAACACGGCGTTCCTGGCGCCATCCCAGGTAGTCACGGAATTGCGATCGTATTCGACGTAGTAGAGCTTGCCGTGATACCAGATGGGTCCCTCGGCAAAGTGCGCAGCGTCGTTGAGCACCTCGAGGTCATCCGCGCGCGCGCACGGCGCAGCGCCCGCCAGGACGACGAGCAGGCCGAAAAGACAGGTTCTCGGCGGGTCTGCCTTCATTGGCACGGTACCTCCGGGAGCTCACGAGCTGCCGTAGCCAACGGCGCGCTTCATGTCCGGGACAACCGTCCTGGCCGCCAGGAAAAAATGCCAGGTCGCCCAGAACCCCGTGGGAGCGAGCACCAGCAATGCCCAGCGGAGCGATGCGGCGTCGGACCCGTGCGCACCGCCGAACCAGTCACTCAGGATTCCGACGCCCTGCACCGCGACGATGAGATTAAATACGTTCCCGACGAGGACCGACCAGGCCGTGAACGTCGAACGCATGTGGCTCGGCGCCAGATTCAGCACCAGGGCCATGCAGGGGCCAATGAAAAAATAGATAGCAGGGACGTAAGCCCAGAGCATCACGCGGGCGAGCCACAGCGAGTGCGTCCAGTAGGCGATGATCGAGAGGATGGTGGCGCAACCGGTGACCCATCCGAGTGTCCAAAGCGAGCGCCGTGGATCCAACATGAACGGACGCGACATCAACCAGGCCGCAACGACGGTTGCCGCGACGCCGCCCACGAGATGGATATGACCCATGAGGGAGCCGGCCTGCGCGACGTTCAGCCCGTAGGTTCGCAGCAGGAAGGTCGGCGTGAACCAGACCAGACCCCATCCCCACAGGGAACAGACGCCGCTTCCCATGATGACGTGGAACGCCGCCCGCTGACGCCACAGGAACGCAAGCGACTCTGGGAACGAGGCTTTACCGACGGCGGCGACGGCGTCGAGTCGTCCTCGCCTGGGCTCGCGGATGGTGAGGAACACGAGCGCGCCCAGCAGCACGCCCGGCACGCCGAGCGCGAAGAACGCGGCGCGCCACCCATACGCCTGGGCGACTGCGCCAGCTGTATCCGCGCCGAGGTACGCGCCGATCGGCGCGCCGAGAGCGAATATGCTGAGCGCCATCAGACGTCGTTCAGGGGGAAAGCAGTCCGACACAATCGAGGTCGAAGGCGGCGTCGCCCCCGCTTCACCCACCCCCACACCAATGCGAGCCAGCACGAACTGCAAGGAGGACAAGGCCAAACCGCAGGACACCGTGAACCCGGACCAGAGAATCAGGGAGGTGGCCACGATGTTGCGGCGATTGGAGCGGTCGGCGAGCCAAGCGATGGGGAGGCCGCAACCGACGTAGAACAGGGCGAGCGGCACGCCGGTCACGAACGCCGCGCCCGCGTCGGTTAGCTTCAATTCGAGTCGGATGGGTTCAAATACGGTTGTGACGACGTAGCGGGCGCCGATATTGATGGCGTACACCGCGCACATCACGATGAGGACGTACCAGCGCTGAAGCAGCGGCGCGACCTCGGCACGGGTCGTCGCCATCGCATTGCTGCTCAAACTATGCAACCTCGCTCAGAGAGACTTGGCTCTGCCCCCGCGCGCGCACTGAGAAGCAGCATATCCGGCGCTCAGCGCGTCAGCGTGAAATGATAACATCCCGCGGCCGCCGGCGCGGCTGCGAACGCTGCGGATAGTAGAAGAGGGAGGGGCTCCGCCCATGAAGATGAACCACAAGTGCGCGCATGCCGTTGCGGCAATCCTGGGAACGCACGCGGGTGCGGTGGCCTACGCCGCTGCCGCAGACCCGTCGGTCCCGGCTGAGGCCGGTTCCTCCGCGGCCGGTATCCAGGAAGTTGTCGTCACTGCGCAGCGGCGCACCGAGAACGTCCAGGACGTGCCGATCGCGATCCAGGCGTTCACCGGCGAGGCCCTGCAGCAGCTGAACGTCACGAGCCTGGACGATTTGATCCGGTACTTGCCCAATGTGGCCACAGCGTCCGCGGGGCCGGGCCAGGACCAGATCTTCATGAGGGGTCTCAGCGCCGGAAACGTGGCAACTCAATCCGGCGGCTCGATCAACGGGTTTCCAAACGTTGCCATCTATCTGGACGAGCAGTCGGGTCAGCTGCCCGGCCGCAACCTGGATGTATACGCAGCGGACCTCGAGCGCATCGAAGTCCTCGAAGGCCCGCAGGGAACTCTGTTCGGTGCGGGAGCTCAGGCCGGCGTGATCCGCTATATCACGAACAAGCCGAAGCTCAACGTGACGGAGGGCAGCGTCACCGGAGGGTACGGCGTGACCGCGGGCGGTGACCCCAATTCCGCCGTCACGGCAGTCGTCAATCTGCCTCTCATCCGCGACACGCTCGCGGTGCGCGGCGTGGTCTATGACGACCAGCGCGGGGGCTATATCAACAACTTGCCGGCAACCTTCACGCGCAATGCGGCGACGGACATCGGCATTCACTATGCGAACTATCCGTCAGGCTGCGGGCCCACGACTACGCCGTGTCAGGTCCCGCCGGGCGCCCTGGCGATCAACAACAACGCGCTCGCGAAGAATGCGATCAATCCGGTGACCTACCAGGGCGTCCGCATATCCGCTCTCTGGAACATCAACGATGAGTGGAACGCCCTCATCACCCAGAGCTACCAGAACATGGATGCTGAAGGTGTCTTCTACCAGATGCCGAAGAGCTCGGACGGCGCACCGCTACCCAGGCAGTCGGTCACGTTGTTCAACAACTCCTACAACAAGGACAAGTTCGAGAACACGGCCTTGACGATCAATGGGCGAATCGGCGCGCTGAGAGCGGTCTACGCGGGCTCGTACTTGGTGCGCAACGTGAGCACGGTGCAGGACTACACCAACTATGCGCGCGGCCTGTATGCGGACTATTACCAGTGCCATGGTGCCGAGCCGGCAAACGGCCTCGCTTCGACCTGCTTCTCGCCGAGCACCGTCTGGACCGAGACGGAGGGCAACACGCACCAGAGCCACGAGATTCGGCTCAGCACGCCAGATGCGTGGCGTCTGCGCGGCATCGTCGGCGCGTTCTGGGAAAACCTGCGCATTTACGACGAGCTGAACTGGCTCTACAAGACCCTGCCGCCTTGCACCGCGACGGTCACGGTCGGGTGCATGACGGACATAGGGCCGGCTCCGGGCTCGAGCGTCAACAACCCGGCCCCGGTGCGCGGTGACAACGTGGGCTTCTTCAATGACGTGAAACGCGGATACCGGCAGCGCGCGTTCTTCACCTCGTTGGATTTCGACATCGTTCCCAAGGTGCTCACCCTCACGGCGGGAACCCGCTATTACCATTTCAACAATGACGAGAAGGGCGCGGTCACCGGCAGCTTTTTCGGATGTTACGAGGGTGGGCTTGCGCCCTGCCTGGTGTACGCAGCCAACCTCGACAATGAGAACCTCAATACGACATACAAAGGCTTCAAGAGCCGCGCGAATCTGACGTGGCACATCCTGCCGGACGTGCTCGCGTACTACACGTGGTCACAGGGTTTCCGTGCGGGCGCGTTCAACCGAACCACCGCCTGCTATATTCCGGACGCCAGCGGTGTCCCGCAGTACTGCTCGCCGCTGCCGTACGCCTCCGATAATCTGACCAACAGCGAGCTCGGCTGGAAGACGCAGTTCCTCAACCGGCGCCTGCAGTGGAACGGAGCGATTTACCAGGAAGATTGGAAGAACGTGCAGGTGTCCTTCTTCGATCCGGGCGTGCTCGGGAATGTCGGCTTCAACGCCAACGGACCGGACTATCGGATTCGCGGTGTGGAGACTTCGCTCATCGCCGTGCTCACCGAAGGGCTCACGGCCCAGGGCGGGGCGTCCTGGACCAGCAGCGAGCAGACGAATTCGCCTTTCCTGATCGCTAATAATCCCACCCTTCTCGCGAACCCGGCAACGGCGAGCGAGTACGGCAAGCCGATCTTGAGCGTGCAGAATCCGTACGGTCCGCCGGGCAGTCCGAGCAGCTTTGCGCCACCGTTTCAGTTCAATGCGCGCCTGCGTTATCAGTGGGTGATGAACTCGTTCAAGCTGTTCGCGCAGGCAGGTGTGACCCACACCGCGCATTCCTTCACTCAATCCGGCAGCAACCCGGTGCTGTCTGCGGGCGCGAACATAAGCACCAATCAGCTCAGGTTCGAGAATCCCGAGTACACCGAGTACGACGCCTCGTTCGGCGTCGGGAAGGATGCCTGGACGGCAGAGATCTACGGGCTGAATATCACCAACGTGATCACGAGCGCATTCACATCCGACGCGCAGTTTACTCTGCAGGAGACCATCACGAGGCCGCGGGTGCTGGGACTCAGGGTCGGGTACAGATTTTAGCACCGCCGGGGCCCGTGGCCGGCGCCCGCGCGGCGCTCTTCTCAGCCGATCCTTGGGAATCGGGCGCTCGCCTCCCGCTCCTCGAGCGATTTATCGTTTCGGACGTACTCTTGAGTTGCGTCGAACCGCGGTTGATAGTCCCAGGCTGTCTGGCGCCCGAGGCGCAGTGCGGCGTAGACCTGTCGCCGTCGCCGCTGGCTCGCCAGCACCCGCTTGTTCAGTGAGTCCAGATCCCAGGTGCGGCGTGCCCGCTGCTGCATTCGGGCGGCGACATCCGCCGCTGTTGCCGCGATGTTGCTACGCTCATCCGGATCCAGCCTCAGGTCGTAGAGCTGATCGGGATCCACTGGACAGTGGATGAGCTTGTGGTAACCCGTGCGGATCATCACGATCGGTGCAATGGCGCCCTCGGCCAGATACTCGCCGAGCACCTCGTCGTGCCCGCCGCTGTTGTGCAGGTGCGGCAGGAGACTACGTCCCTCGAGCTCACTCGCGTATGAAACGGGTGCCTGACCGTCGCCCGCGATCTCGACCAGCGTAGGCAGCAGATCGATGAGCGAGATGGATTGGCGAATCGTGGCTGGTTTGAACAGGGCCGGAGCGTGGAAAATGAGCGGCACGCGGCATGCTGCCTCGAAGAAATTCATCTTGTACCAGAGGCCGCGCTCGCCCAGCATCTCGCCGTGGTCGGCCAGCACGATGACGATGGTGTGATCCGCGTACCGGGTCGCCCGCAGCACGCCGAGCAGGTCGCCGACGTGGTCGTCCATATAAGACAGAGCGCCATAGTAGGCGTGCCGTGCGGCGCGAACGTGCGTCTCGGTCACGTCCTGAAGATGCATCCCGCAGACGTACTGAAGACGCTTCGAATGCGGATCGAGGTCGCTCGGGGCGATGCGCACCCGTGGCATGTCGATGTCTCTGTCCCGATAACGCTCCCAGTACTCGGAGGTGGTCGCAAACGGGTCGTGCGGGTGAGTCAGCGAGACCACCATGCAGAAGGGCCGGGAGTCGTTGTCCCGGGCCATGTCGAACAGCTGGCGTTTCGCCCGAAACACGACCTCGTCGTCGAAATCGATCTGGTTCGTGCGGACGCAGGGCCCCGCCTGGGTCACCGAGTCCATGGAGTGATACCAGCTCGGCCGATGCTCGAAGTCGAGCCAGTCGGGGGTCCAGCCGAAATCGGCCGGGTAGATATCGGTCGTCAGGCGCTCCTCGAAACCATGCAGCTGATCGGGGCCGCAGAAGTGCATCTTCCCGCTCAGCACGGTGCGATACCCCGCGAGTCGGAGGTAATGCGCAAACGTCGGCAGCTCCGCCGAGAGTTCCGCCGCGTTGTCGTATGCACCGATGGCCGAGGGCAGACGCCCGGTCATGAACGAGAAGCGCGAGGGCGCACACAGCGGACTATTGCAGTATGCGGATCGAAACGTGATGCCGCCGGCTGCCAGGGAGTCGAGGTTCGGTGTTCGGGCCACCGCATTTCCATACGCAGGGAGTGCGCCCGGAGTCAGCTGGTCAGCCATGAGTATGAGGAAATTGGGCTTTGGCATGAGCATCCCTCTGTCAGCGGCTCCTGGGCCGGCATACACGATCGAGAATGATAGCGAGCAGCACGATCACAAAACCGGCCTCGAAGCCGATGCCGATCTGCACGGTGCTGAGGGCGCGGACCACGGGCACGCCGAGACCGCCGGCGCCGACCAGAGCTGCAATCACGACCATCGAGAGGCTGAGCATGATGCATTGATTGACGCCCGCGAGCAGCTCGGGCGCTGCGCTCGGCAGCTCGACTTTCCACAGGAGCTGCCAGGGAGTCGCGCCGAACGCCTGTCCGGCCTCGCGCAGCGGCCGGGGAACGGAGGACACTCCGAGCTGCGTCATGCGGACGATCGCCGGCAGAGCGAATATCACCGTGGAGATGAGTCCCGGCACCACCCCGAGTCCGAAGAGCACGAGCGTCGGAATCAGATAGACGAATGTCGGAAGCGTTTGCATGAGATCCAGAACGGGACGCAGCACCGCGTGCAGTCGCGGGCGGTGGGCCGCTGCAATCCCGAGCGGCACGCCGATGAGCACGCAGGTGCTCGTGGCTACGAGCACCAATGAGAGCGTCTCGAGAGTCGCGGCCCAGTATCCCTGATTCATGATGAACAGGAGCGCCAGAGTGACGAAGAGGGCGAGTGAGATCGAGCGGTGCAGGCCCCAGGTCAGCGCCGCGAGGAGCAGCACGAGCAGCGCCGAGGGGATTTTCCTCAGCAGGGAATTCAACCCCTGCACACACGCGCGCACGCCGGCCGCCAGGACCGAGAGAACCGCGGCCCCATGTGCCTTGACGTATTCCACGAGCAGCGCCGCGGCAGCGCCCACCGGGACCTTGTGGTTCCGAACCCAGGTGTCGAACACCGTTCTGCCGTCACGGCGGAGTGCGTTGAGCGAGCTGCCCGGTAGCGCTGCGTCGAAGGTGCGCACGCCAGTCAACCAGGACTGCCGGACGTCGGGATGAGATTGGAGCCACTGCCGCGCGGCATCCTCGGGCGGGGCGTGTCGCTCGAGCATGGCGCTCATCACTTCGCTCTCACCCTGTGTGGTGAACCTGAGGTTGCGCAGCAACCTTGCCACATTGGGGCAGGAGGCCGCGTAGCCGTGCCGCACCAGTGTATAGACGGTAGCGCCGCCGAAATCGGCACCGAAGACTGCATCGCCTCCCGTCAGATAGCGCAGCTCGAAGCGCAGGTTCATCGGATGCGGGTCCCAGGCGAGGAACACGATCGGTTCGCGGACGCGTACCGCGCGCTCGACCTCGCTCAGCATGGCCTGCTCGCTGGACTCGATCAGCCGGAAGCTCCCCAGGCCGAAGCGGTCCTGCTGCAGCATGCGCAGGATCAGGCGGTTTCCCGGACTGCCGGGCTCGATGCCGTAGATCGTGTTCTTCAGCGCCGGGGCGAAGCGCTGGATATCGGCGAAGTCCCGCAGGCCCGAGTCATAGCCGTACGCGGGCACGGCGAGTGTGAACTTCGCGCCGGACAGATTGATCCCGATCACCTCCACCGAGCCGTCGGTGATGTAGGGCCGGCGTTGCGCTTCCTGCGCCGGCATCCAGTTTCCGAGGAAGACGTCGAGGTCGCCGCGCTGCAGGGATGCGAACGTGACGGGGACCGAGAGCACCGTGGTGTGGGGATCATAGCCGAGCTCCGTCAGGAGACTGCTCAGCAGCGCCGTGGTCGCGGTGACATCGGTCCAGCCAATATCGGCGAGGCGCACGACGCGACAGGCAGGACTCTCGCGGGGTGGGACGGCCGCCGGGCTTTCGGCCGCCACCGTCAGGGTCCATGACAGGCACATCAGGAGCAGGGCCAGAGCGGACCTGCTCCGCGGAATGAGGCACGTCGCGACGAAGATGGACATTGCAGGACACCCTATTCGCGAACTCCCGGCTGTCAAGGGCCGCGCAATTCTCCACCCCGTCCGTATATAGCCGGACTGTGCTCAGGGGGCAAACGAATAGGTGTATTTGACGGCGAAGCGGGTCTCACGGACTTGCGGAGGATTGGCCGGGGCGATGCTCGCAAACTGCGTCCCCTCGTTGTAGATGACGTAAAGATCGCTGTCCGGGCGGTAGTTGTAGCGTAGACGGAAGCTGACGCTGGCGGCCTGGGTGTTGG
>MNCZ01000058.1:0-7803 GCA_001914695.1 Gammaproteobacteria bacterium 13_2_20CM_66_19
CATCCAGTATCAGACCTCCCTCGGTGCCGCGGGATTTCTCACCCCGCGCTTCGATGTCAGCTACACCGGTCCCTCGGTGGGCGCCGATCTCGCGGCCGCGCCGGGCACGGCGTCGGCCATTTACGGGCAGAACCAGGGCTACACGGTAGCCAACTTCCACCTGACCTGGGCCAATGCGAAGAAGGACCTCCAGGCCACGCTCGAAGTCACGAATCTCTTCAACAAGTACTACTTCTTCTCGAAGTTCGACCTCACCGGCGCAGGTCAGGGAGCCATCATCGGCTCGCCCGGCCGCCCGACCGAGGTGGCGCTGACGATGAAGAAGAGCTTCTGAGCGGAGAATTACCCTACAGCTGGATGATGACCGTCTTCAGCTCGGTGTAAGCCTCGATGCCCTCGCGGCCCTGCTCCCGGCCGACGCCCGACTGCTTGAATCCACCGAAAGGCAGCGCGGGATCGATCACGGCGTGACAGTTGCCCCACACCGTCCCCGCCTTGATCCTGGCGGCGAGCTTGAGCATCGCGGAAACATCCTTGGTCCAGATGCTCGCCGCGAGGCCGTAAGCCGTCTCATTGGCGGCCTTGGCGACTTCGTCGAGCGTATCGAAGCGCTGCGCGACCAGGACGGGGCCGAAGATCTCCTCACGCACGACGCTCATTGATGGCTTGACGTTGACCATCACCGTCGGGTTGAGGTAGTAGCCGTTGGCCGCAGGAGCGTCGCCGCCTACGACGACGGTTGCGCCGTCGCGCTTGCCCGCCTGGATGTATCCCATGACGCGGTCCATCTGTTCCTTCGAGACCAGGGGGCCCATGTGCGCCTGCGGATCGAGCGAGGGGCGGGGCTTCCAGAACGCGGTGGCCGCCGATACACCCTCCACCATGCGGTCGAAGATCGAGCGGTGCGCGAACAGCCGCGAGCCGGCGATACAGATCTGCCCGGAGTTGAAGAAGACACTACCGGCCGCGGCCGGCGCGACTTCCTCGACGTTCACATCGGGCATCACGACCATCGGCGACTTGCCGCCGAGTTCCAGAGTGACGCGCTTCAAGGAATCGGTCGCATTGCGGTTGATGATCTTGCCAACCTCGGTCGAGCCCGTGAACGCGACCTTGTCGACGTCCGGGTGCTTCACCAGCCGATCGCCCGCCGTGTGACCGCTGCCGGTGACGATGTTGATCACGCCCGGCGGGAAGCCGGCCGCAGCGACGAAGTCCGCCATGCGCAGCGCCGTCAGCGAGGTCTGCTCGGCGGGCTTGAGCACCAGCGTGCAGCCGGCGGCGAGCGCCGGCGATATCTTCAGCGTCGCCATCAAGAGCGGGAAGTTCCAGGGGATGATCTGGGCAGCCACCCCGACGGGCTGGCGCGAGACGTAGCTGAACACTTTGCCGCGCGGCAATCCCAGGGGGTCGATAACCTCGCCACCGAGCTTCGAGGCCCATCCCGCCATGTAACGGAGGTGATCCACGGCGCCCGGGATATCGACCATCGTCGCAAAGCCGATCGGCTTACCGTTGTCGATGGCTTCGAGCTCGGCGAACTCCGCGGTGTGCGCCTCGATCAGGTCTGCGAGCTTGTTGATGGTGCGCTCGCGCACCTTGGGCGGCAGGTCCGACCAGCGTCCATCATCGAATGCCACACGGGCCGCCGCGACGGCGCGGTCCACATCGGCGTCGGAGGCATCCGCGATGCGGCCCACTTCGCGGCCCGTGGACGGGTCCTCGACGATGAGCGTCGCGCCGTGGCTGGATGGCACCCACTCATTGTTTACGAAGAGTGCCGGCTTGCGTGCCAGGGCCCGCTTGGCGGCCGGCGAGTAGTCGCGCTGCTGGAAGGAATCGCCATCCTTGACGATGGGTCGCACGCTCGCCATTTCACTATCCTCCGGGAGCTCCCGGGCGCAGCCCGGACGCCCCGCGCACTGCCATTTGTTAGTGTAGCGTACTAATTGAGCTTTGGAGGGTCAATGCCAAGGCGAAAGGCCGATCACGACCTCGTGGGTTCGAGAGCTGCCGACGGCGTCGGTCCTGAGGCCATCCTGTTGGTGTTTGCCGGCGGATCGCGCCCCGGATTCCAGGGCACGCGGCCCCCGAGCACCCCGGAGCGCTGAATGATTTCTGCCACGGTCTCTTCCTGGCGATAGGCCATGACGTGCACGCCGTGCACGCCCGGGATGGTGCGGATCTCCTGAATGAGATCGATGCAAAGCCTTCGGCCTTCCAGGGCGCCGTCGCTCGCGCCCGCGAGGCGCTTCACGACCTCATCGGGAATGTGCACGCCCGGAACGTGAGTGCGGATCCACTCGGCCGATTTGGCGGATCGCAGCGGGCCGACCCCGACCAGAATGAACACCTTGTCCAGCAGTCCCAGGTCTTCGACGCGATTCATGAAGGTGCGCAGCAGCGGCACGTCGAAGCAGAACTGCGTCTGGATAAACTGTGCGCCGGCGGCGACTTTCTTCGCCAGGCGCTCCGCGCGCCACTCGATCGGGTCCGCGAAGGGATTTTCCGCCGCACCGAGGAGCACGCGGGGCGCATGCGTGATCTTGCGGCCAGAGAGGAAGTGGTGCTCGTCGCGCAGCGTGCGGGCGGTCTCGAGCAGCGTCAGCGCGTCGAGATCGAACACCGGCAGCGCCTGCGGGTGGTCGCCCGCCTGCACCCCATCGCCCGTCAGGCACAGGAGATTGCAGACCCCCATCGCCGCGCCGCCGAGAATGTCGCCCTGGATGGCGATGCGGTTCTTGTCGCGGCATGAGATCTGCATGACCGGCGCGTAGCCGACGCGCGTGAGGAGCGCGCACACCGCCAGGCTCGACATGTGGCAGTTGGCGCCGCTGCCGTCGGTGGCGTTGATGGCGTCGACGTAACCGTCAAAGACACGCGCGCGCCGATACACTTCCTCCGGGTCGGCCGAGTCGGGGGGGTCGAGCTCAGTCGTCACCGCGAACTGCCCGGCGCGCAGCACGCGCTCGAAGCGGCCCGGGGAAGTGTGACCGGGGCGGATGGGAAGTGGGTAGCCAGGAACTGGCTCGTCCTCGAAGATCACGACAGATCTCCGACGCGTTGGCGCACCGCCCGGAGCCACGAGGATCTGCCCTCGAGGCGCCGGTCGACGGCAACCTGCACCTGCTGCAGCGCGTCCATTCCGCCCGGGATTCGAGCAGCGCCCGTGACCGCCTCCAGCCACACGCACTTCATCTCCGGGCGCACCTCGCAGTGCCCGTTGGCGCGCACGCCGCCGCAGGGGCCGTTGCGCAGGTTCTTCGGGCAGTTCATCGGGCAGGACATGCCGGTCGAGCTCAGGATGCACTGGCCGCACATCCGGCAGTCGAACAGCAGCCCCTTCACCGTGTGCTCGACGGCGGCCACCGGCCGCTCGAGCCGCTCATACCCGAGCCGCTCAAAGAGCGGATGCAGTGCCACGAGCACGGACTCGAAAGCCCGGTAGAAGGCATTGAGCCCGCGGGCGTGCCGCACCGACCACTGTCTGACCGCGTACACCTAGGGGCCTGCCGCGGGACCCGGCCCGGAGCCTGCCGCGGGAGGCGCCGCGAGCCCCTTCGCCCGGATCAGCGCCTCGAGCTGCTCGTCGGAAAAGCTGGCCTCGATGCGCGCGGCCTCGGCCGCGGCCTCGGCCTGGATGTCGTCGCCGCAGGGACGGGGGTCGCTGCGCTTCCAGTCGGCGAGATAGGCGTTCGAGCTGCCGCGGCCGGCGCGCATGGCGGCGCGATCGACCGCTTCCTGGAAGCGCGGAGAGAGTTGCACCTTGGCGGTCTCGCGGCCGCGCCGGACCACGACCTGGGCGGGGATGTCGCGCCAGGAGATGATGCTCAGGCTTGCCATGCCAGGGTGTCCTGGCTCGTCACCAGAGTGCGCAGGCGCGTGCCCAGCTCCCCGTAACCCGTGTAGCGATACTCGAAGGTGAAGCCGAGCGAGTCCGCGATCTGCCGCGCGCGCTCGACGGCCTCGGGATGCTCGGTCTGCGCGAGATACACGAGCTTCCTGTAGTTGCGGAAGTACTCGGCGGCGAGCTCGGGATGGCGGTCGAGGCCGAGCGAGCGGACCACGAGCCGCTCGTAGTGGCGCAGCAGAAAGTCGGTCAGGTAGAACGTGCCGGGCTCGGCGTCGGCGAATTGCGCGAAAACCTGCGGCGTCGCAAGGAACTCGTAGCAGTGGGCGCCCGGCAGCCGCTCGACACCCTCCTCGCGCAGCACCGCATCGAGCTGCCCACCGGTACCGCAGTCGCCGTAGACGACGAAGATCTTCGAATAGCCATCCCGGTTCGCCCGGATCTCGGCGCGCACCGCGGGCGCGATGCGTTCGGGCCTGTTATGCAGCTCCGCGGGGAGGCAGCGTACAGCGAGCATCGTCCAGCCGTTCGCGCGCTTGAGCGCGGCGATCTCGCGCCCGAGTGCCCCGCAGGCGATGAGCAAGGTGTCGGCACGCTGGGTCATCGGCGGCGCCTCGTTCAGGCCGCGCTGGCGGCGGCCTTGGCCGGTGCGCCGGCGGCTGCGCGGCGCTTGGCGAGCAGGCTCTTGGCCGTCTCCACCGCAATCGCCGCATCGCGGCAATAGGCATCCGCGCCCACCGCCTTGCCAAACTCCTCGTTCAGAGGAGCGCCCCCGACCAACACGATGTAGCGGTCGCGGATGCCCTTCTCGCGCAGCGTGTCGATCACGACCTTCATGTAGGGCATGGTGGTGGTGAGCAGCGCCGACATGCCGAGGATGTCGGGCTTGTGCTCTTCCAGCGCCGCGAGATATTTCTCGACCGGATTGTTGATACCGAGGTCGATGACCTCGAAGCCCGCGCCCTCGAGCATCATCGACACGAGGTTCTTGCCTATGTCGTGTATGTCGCCCTTCACAGTGCCGATCACGATCTTGCCGATCGGCGGCACGCCGGTCTCGGCGAGCAGCGGGCGCAGGATCTCCATGCCGCCCTTCATCGCATTCGCCGCGAGCAGCACCTCGGGGACGAAGAGGATCCCGTCGCGAAAGTCGATGCCGACGATCCGCATGCCCTCGACCAGGCCGTCGTTCAGCACCTTCTCCGCATTCCAACCGCGCTCGAGAAAGATGCGCGTTGCTTCTTCGACCTCGGGCCTGAGCCCGTTGTAGAGGTCATCGTGCACCTGCTCGATGAGCTCCTGGTCGTTCAGATCGCGGAGATTGAATTCGGCGTTGGCTTGATCTGCCATGGTCGAAAACTCCATGCCGGGTTCGCACTTAGCGGGGCGCGCGCCGGCTCTGCCCGCATCGTAAGGGGAGGGTAGTGGTGGGAATGGCTGCTTCGCGACCGCTGCATGTCCGCCAACGACATCGATAGCGCATTAAGGCAATTGGCCCACGGGCGGCTGGACCTGCCCCGCGAGCTTGGGCTGGCGGGCCAGGCGCTCGCTGCTCGGCGGGCAGCCGAACTGCGCGCGGTAGCAGCGCGAGAAGTGCGGCGGAGACTGGAAGCCACAGGCCGTGGTGATGTCGATGATCGGCATGGAGGTCTGCAGCAACAGCTCGCGCGCGCGGCGCAGGCGCAACTGCAGGTAGTACCGCTTTGGCACGCAGTTCAAATGCCGCTTGAAAAGCCGCTCGATCTGGCGCCGCGACAGCCCGGTGGCGGAGGCGATCTCATCGAGGGACAGGGGTCTCTCGATATTCTCTTCCATGAGCTGTGCCACCTTGATCAGGCTCTCGTGGCTGACGCCGATCTGGGCGCGCAGCGGCACGTACTGCCGGTCGCGGTCATTGCGCACCCGCTCCACGATGAACTGCTCGGAGATCAGCTGCGAGACTTGCGCGCCGAGCTTGGATTCCACGAGATGCAGCATCAGATCGAGCGGCGCCACTCCACCGGAGCAGGTGAAGCGATCGTGATCGATCGTAAAGAGCTGATCGCTGAGGCGGATGCGGGGAAACTCCTCCCGCAGCGCCGAGAGATTCTCCCAATGGATGGTCGCCCGGTACTTGTCGAGGAGTCCCGCCTTCGCCAGCGCGTAACCCCCGGTGCACAGCGCTCCGAGCGGCACCCGGCGCTCGGCCAGCCGCCGCAGCGCCGCGACAATCCTGGGCGAGACAGCTTCCTGGACGTCGACCCCACCACAAACGAAGAGAATGTCGACCGGGCCCAGCCGGTCGAGGGACACGGTCGGGGAGAGCTGAAGGCCGTTGCTTGCCGGCGTCGGTTGCCCGTCGAGGCTCACGATCGCCCAGTCGTACACCGCCTCGCTCGTGATGATGTTCGCCATCCGCAGCGGCTCGACGGCATTCGACAGCGCGATCATCGAGTACCGCGGCAGGGTCAGAAACGCGAACTTGCTCCGGGGTAGTGCCACATGCCGGATTTTACGCCTTCCTTGCCTGATTGCGACAGCACGGGACCATCAGGCGGGTCCTGGGCAGGTACCTTCGCGCGATTCCCCGCGTGCGGGTCACCCGGCGCCTGCCACGAGGCGGCTCGTGATGCGGGTGACGTGCTCGCCCTGATACCGGCACATCTCGAGCTCGAGCGGCGTCGGCATGCGCAGCTCGCTCCCGGCGCCGGTCACGCAGCTCGCACCGTAAGGGGTGCCGCCGCTGATCTCGCGCATGGTCGTGAGGTCCTTGAAGGTGTACGGCAGGCCGACAACGATCATGCCGTGGTGCAGAAGCGTGTTGTGGAAGGAGGTGAGGGTGGTCTCCTGCCCGCCGTGCTGACTCGCGGTGCTGCAGAAGACGCTGCCGACCTTGCCGACGAGCGCGCCGCGCATCCACTGCGGCCCCGTCTGGTCGAGGAAGTTGCGCATCTGTGCGGCCATGTTGCCGAAACGGGTCGGCGTACCGAACACGATGCCGTCGTACTGCTCGAGCTCATCGGGGACCGCGAGCGGTGCGGACTGCTCGAGCTTGAACCCCGAGGCGCGCGCAACGTCCGGCGGCGCCAGCTCCGGGACGCGCTTGACGGTCACCTCGGCCCCGCGCACCTGGGCCGCGCCCTCGGCCTGGGCGCGCGCCATGATTTCGATGTGCCCGTAGCTGCTGTAGTAGAGGACGAGGATCTTGGGCATGGCCAGCTCCTTCACGATGAGGTCGCAACAGTGGCGTGACGGGTCAGAAAGGCGCGGCACAGCGCCTCGTAGTGCCCGGGATTGTCGAGATTGGGAAGATGCCCGGCGTCGGGAACCAGGGCATGCTCGGCTGCGGGGAGCCGCCGGCCCAGCCGCGCGGCTGCCTCGAGGCGGCGGGGCAGATCGCACGCCCCGTTGATGAGAAGGGCGGGCACGCGGAACGTTTCGAAGGGATCAGCTCCGGCGCTCGGCTCTTGGTTCACGGCTGCCTGCAACAGATCCCGCGCCGGATAACGGTCGATCATCGCCTGGAGCAACGCCCGCCGGTGCGGATCGGTCGTGCGCAGACGCATGAGCGGATGGGCCGCCCAGGCGCGCCGGAAAGCGTCGATGCCGGCGGCTCGGGCGAGCGCGCGGTAGTGGGCGATCGGCACGTCGTCCTCGGCCCCCGGATCGACGTCGAAGTCCGGCACCCCATCGAGCACGAGGCAGGAGACTCGGGCGGGGTCTGCCGCGACGAATCCCAGCACGCCGCGTGCGCCCTGCGACATGCCGAGCAGCGCCACACGGGCGAGCCCGAGATGACGGCACAGCGCCGCGAGGTCGAGCGCATCGTGCCCGGGCGCGGGCACCCCGCCCGACTGCCCATGACCTCTGCGATCGAGACGCACCAGGCGGAAGGCGCTGCGGAGCGCGTCGACCTGCGGGTCCCACATTTCGAGATCGAGCGTCCAGCCGTGCACGAGCACGACCGGCGGACC
>MNCZ01000058.1:8058-19708 GCA_001914695.1 Gammaproteobacteria bacterium 13_2_20CM_66_19
GCGGCCACCACCCGCCGTTGCTGATCGAGGACCGGAACGGCGAGCGCCACGACACCATAGGCGAGCTCGTCCTCGACCACGGCATAGCCGTTGCGCCGGCACTCGGCGATCAGGCTGCGAAGCTCAGTCGCGCTGGTGACCGTGCGCTCGGTGAGCGGCTCGAGGCTCGCGGTGTCGAAGTAGCGCTGCAGGCGCTCAGTGCTCAGGCCCGCGAGCAGCACCCGTCCCGTGGAAGTCGCATGCGCAGGGAAGCGGCTGCCGACGTGGGCTTCCAGACGCAGGAGCGTGCGCACCGAGGCGCGCGCGACGTACACCGTGTCGCAGCCGTCGAGGACGCACAGTGCGGCGGAATCCGAGGTGTTGCGGGCCAGCTCCTCGAGGTGCGTCTTGGTGAGCTGCTCGATATTCATCGACTCGAGGTAGGCGGCGCCGAGCTGCAGGACTTTCGGGCGCAGCAGGAAGCTGCGCGCATTGCGCGTCACGTAGCCGAGCTCCTCGAGGGTCAGCAGGCAGCGGCGCGCGGTCGCCGCCGGGATGCCGGCGCTGCGGGCGATATCGGTGAGCGTGCGTGCCGCGTGCTCGCGACTGAAGGCGCGGATGACGGCGAGCCCCTTGGCGAGCCCGCCCATCGCCTCGCGACGGGCGGGCGTGATCCTGCGGCGCGGCATGCGCGAAGTCTATTTCGGTATCCGAAAAAGCGGAAGGGCGCGGCCGGCGCTCTTGACGATGGGCCGAGAGCGAGTCCAGTATCGTTTCGCATAACGACGTCATATTCGGATAGCGAAAAGAGGGAGGGCACGGTGAAGATCGGCCGACAAGACCGCCGCAGCTCCGCGATCAGTGCCGCGAATGCGGAGACGATCCTGGTACGCGGGCGCGATCTGGCGCGCGAGCTGATCGGGACGCTGAGTTTCTCCGAGCACTTCTGGCTGCTGCTCACCGCAGCGCTGCCCTCCGCCGCGCAGCGCCGCGTCCTCGACGCCACGCTGGTGGCGATCGCCGAGCACGGGATGGTGCCGAGCGTGCAGGCGGCGCGCATGACCCTCGCCGCGGGCCCCGAGGCGCTGCAGGGGGCCGTGGCCGCGGGGCTCCTCGGCTGCGGCTCGGTCGTGCTCGGCTCCTCTGATGCCGCCGGGAGGCTCTTCGCGGACATCGCCGGCCGCGCCGCCGGGGCGGGCGGCCCCGAGGCTGCGGCCACTCAGCTCGTGCAGCAGTATCGCGCCGACGGGCGGGCGATTCCCGGCTACGGCCATCCGCTGCACAAGGGCTACGACCCGCGCGCACGGCGGCTGTTCGAGGTGTCGGCCGAGGTCGGCCTCGCCGGTCAGCACGTCGCGATTGCCCGCACGGTCGAGCAGCTGCTGCCGCAGCTGCTCGGCCGGCCGCTGGCACTGAACGTCTCGGGCGCGATCCCCGCGGTCCTGCTCGATGCCGGATACCCGCTGGCGGCGCTCAAGGGCGTGCCGCTGCTTGCGCGCACCGCCGGGCTCGTGGCCCATCTGCTCGAGGAGCAGACCCGGCCGCTCGGTTTCGTGATGTCGCATGCCGCGGCCGAGGCCATCGATTACGACGGCCCGGCGCCGCCGGGGTTCGTCCCGAGTGGCGGCGATGACTAGCGCCCTTGCGGGCACGCGCGTCGTCGAGCAGGGCACGTTCATCACGGGTCCCTGCGCCGCGATGATGCTCGCGGATCTCGGCGCCGATGTGATCAAGATCGAGAGTCCCGACGGAGACCCGTACCGCAGCTACCAGGGCCAGCAGTATTCACCGCACTTTCAGGCCTATAACCGCAACAGGCGCAGCCTCGCGCTCGACATGAAAGATGCGAAGGACTGCGAGTTGTTCAGCGGCCTGGTGCGCGAGGCTGATGTCTACATCCAGAACTTCCGCCCGGGCACCGCCGAGCGTCTGGGCGCCGGTGTGGCGAGACTGCACTCCCTCAATCCGCGCCTGATCTACTGCTCGATCAGCGGCTTCGGTCCGAGCGGTCCGTACGCGGACCGGCCGAGCTACGACTCGGTGGCGCAGGCCCTGAGCGGTTTCTTGAGCGTGGTGGTCGACTACCGGCGCCCGCAGTTCCTCGGTCCGGCACTCGCCGATGCGATCACCGGCCTCTACGCCGCGCACGGCATCCTCGGGGCGCTCGTCGCGCGGGGCCGCACCGGGCGCGGCTGCCACGTCGAGGTGTCGATGCTCGAGGCGATGGCGCATTTCGCGGTCGAGCCTTTCGCCGCATTTTTCGCGCTCCACCAGACCCCGACCTCGGCGGACCGCCCGCGGCTCGCACAGGCCTATATTCTCAGGACCGCCGATGAGCGGCTGATCGCGATCCACCTGTCCTCGCTCGAGAAGTTCTGGCAGGGGCTGGTGCAGGCGCTCGAGGCGCCGGAGCTCGCGCGCGACCCGCGCTTCGCGACCCGGGCGGGCCGCATCGAGGAGTACGAGGCGCTGCGCATCGAGCTCGACGCGCACTTCTCGCGCCGCACGCTCGATGAGTGGATGCATCGCCTCGAGGCCCACGACGTGCCGCATGCCCCCGTCAACCGTATCGACGAGGTCGTCCACGACCCGCAGGTCGAGCATCTCGGAGTCATCGTCCCGGTCGAGGCGCCGCACGGGGCGGCGCGCGCAGTGCGGCCCGCCGTGCGCTTCGACGGGGTGCGCGCCGAGGCGGTGAGTGCCGCGCCGCTGCTCGATGAGCACGGCGGGGCGATCCGCGCGGCGCTCGCGCGTGGGGAGCCCTGGCCGGGGCCCGAGCGAGGCTAGCGCATGCTGTTTCCAACGACTCTGGTCGGAAGCTATCCACAGCCCGAATGGCTGATCGATCGCGCGCGACTCGCGGGGCGCTTCCCGCCGCGCGTGCGGGCGCGCGAGCTGTGGCGCATTCCCGAGCCCTACCTGGCGGAAGCTCAGGATGACGCCACCGTGCTCGCCATCAGGGCGCAGGAGGAGGCCGGGCTCGACATCATCACCGACGGCGAGATCCGGCGCGAGAGCTATTCGAACCGTTTCGCCACCGCGCTCGATGGCATCGACCTCGACAATCCCGGCACGGCGCTCGATCGCAGCGGGCATCCGAATCCGGTGCCACGGGTCGTGGGTCCCATCCGACGCCGCCACGCTATCGGGGTCGGCGATGCGCAATTCCTGCGCCGCCACACGCGGCGCCTGATCAAGGCAACCGTGCCCGGGCCGTTCACCATGGCGCAGCAGGCACAGATCGACTACTACGGCGGCAGTCGCGAGCGGGCGGCGATGGATTATGCCGTGGCCGTGAACGCTGAAGTCCGCGACCTCTTCAGTGCCGGAGCGGACATCGTGCAGCTGGACGAGCCGTACCTGCAGGCGCGGCCCGAGGAAGCGCGCGCCTTCGGACTGGCGGCGCTCAACCGTGCGCTCGAGGGCATCACGCACACCACGGCCGTGCACATCTGCTTCGGCTACGCCGCGATCATCCACGTGCGGCCGCCGGGGTACTCCTTCCTTGCCGAGCTGGGCGGATGCAGCTGCCGGCAGGTGTCGATCGAGACCGCGCAGTCGAACCTGGATTGCTCGGTGCTACGGGGCCTGTCGGGCAAGAAGATCATCCTCGGGGTGATCGATCTTGCGAACCTCGAAGTCGAGTCGCCGCAGCTGGTCGCGAGCCGGATTCGTCGCGCCCTGCCTTACGTCGATCCGGCGGATGTGATCGTCGCCCCCGACTGCGGCATGAAGTATCTGCCCCGCGAAGTGGCCCTCGGGAAGCTCCAAGCCATGGTCGCGGGAGCGCAAATCGTGCGCGCCGAGGCCGAACGCGAGCGCGCGCACAACGCTGCGGGCCCGAAGCTCTGAGTCAAAGGATAAGTCGAAGGATAAGAGGGGGGTCTCACACATGCTCACTTCAATGCGCCGATTGGTCTCAGTGCTCGCCGTCGCCTGCGGGCTGGTCGTGATATACGAGCCCGTGTGGGCGCAGACCCAGACGCTGGAGGAGATCGTGGTGACCGCGCGCAGGCGCGACGAGGCGATCCAGAACGTCCCGGTCACGGTCAATGTGTTTACCGAGCAGGCGATTGAGTCGGCGGGAATCGAGAGTCCCCGCGACTTCGTCGCGATGGTCCCGAACATGACCCTGGTCGAGGTGCAGAATGTCGGCAACTCATTCATCACCATCCGCGGCATCTCGCAGGCGCGCAACAGCGAGCCGTCGGTCGCCGTGCTGGTCGACGGGGTGCTGGAGACCAATCCCTACCAGTTCGACCAGGAGCTGACCGACATCCGGGAAATCGAGGTGCTGAAGGGGCCTCAGGGGGCCGTGTACGGACGCAACGCCATCGGCGGCGCGATTCTGATTCACACCGTGGACCCCTCCGATCACTTTTCGGGCGCCGCCCGGGTGGGCGTGGGCAACGGGACCTCCGAGAAGGCCCAGGTGGCCGTCAGCGGCCCGATTGACTCAGCGGGTAGGCTGAAAGTTCGCGCCTCGCTCAACTACTACAACACTGACGGCTATCGGCAGAACGCGTTCCTGGACCGCAAGGCGGACCCGTATCGGGATTACTCCGGGCGGCTGCGGCTGCTATGGAAACCCAGCGACCAATGGTCTGCAGACCTGCGGGCGCTCTTCGATCGGGTCGAGACGACCGCCTTCTACTACATCATTCCGCGCAACCTCGAGGCGAACCCCTTCGCCAGCTTCACCACGCCGCCGAACGCCAACGACGTCACCAGTGCGATCCAGAACAGCAACCTGGGCACGGACAACCGCGACGTGGCGGATGTGGCGCTCAAGTTCGATTTCAACCTGGGACCCGGCACGCTCACGGCCGTCTCGGACTACAACCGCACCAAGGAAATCGACACCGGCGACGCCTACGATTTTCGGCCGATCACCACGTCCATCGCGTATAACTGTCCGCCGTGCTTTTTGGGGCCGCGCCCGCCTCCAACGGCCGCCCAAGGCGGGCCGTTCGATTTGAGCCAAAGTCAGTTCATCGACGTGACGACCTACAGCCAGGAGCTGCGCTTCACGTCCAGCAAGATCGGCGGCTTCTCGTGGATCGCGGGGGCGTACTACGTCCATACTGAGCGCTTCATCTCCACGGACAATCTCTTCGACCGGGGAGCGGGTATCCCCGCGGTCTATGAGACGCCGCGAGTCGATCCGGCCAATCCGTACGCGACCAACACAAACATCACGTTCCTTTCGGACTCGCAGAACAACAACGCCTGGGCTGTGTTCGGCGATGGGACCTACGAGTTCACCAAGCAGCTCGAGCTCGATGCGGCGATCCGCTACGACGAGGATCAGCGGCAGAACACCACCCGCACGCCGACCCAGTTTCTGCCCGATTCGACGGCGAAGACCGGCGAGGTCCGCAAGCACACCTTTGACGCAGCGCAGCCCAAGGGAACGCTGCGCTACAAGCCCACCGACAACCTGACTCTCTACGGCGGCTGGAGCCGCGGGTTTCGCAGCGGCGGCTTCAACCAGACCGGTGTCGGCGCCGTGGCGCAAGCCTCGGGAAATCTCGGCGTGCACGATCTGTTCAACGCCGAGATCGCCGAGACCTGGGAAGTGGGCCTCAAGAGCCAGTTCCTCGACCGGCGGCTGGGCGCGAACCTGGCGCTCTACTACACCGACTCGCACGACGGCTACTTCTTCTACTTCGACGCCACGACCTCGACTCAGAACCTCGGCAATCTCGACGCCCGGTACAAGGGTGGCGAGCTCGAGCTGACCGCCAGAGCGACGGACTGGCTCGACCTGTACACGAACTTCGGCTACACGGACGGCAAGGTCACGCACATGGAGGATCCGACGGTGGTCGGCAACAAGCCGCCGCTGCTGACGAAGAACACCGTCAACGCGGGCTTCCAGGTGCACGAGCCACTCGGCGGCGGACTGAACGGCGTGCTGCGCCTCGACTATCAGATGATCGGCCGTACCTGGTGGGACCCAAAGAATTTGACCTCGCGCGATCCGATTGACTTGCTCGGCCTACGCGCCGGCGTCGAGGCCGACCGGTGGTCGGTGACCGCCTGGTCCAAGAACCTCACCAACAAGCTCTACAACGCGGAGTTTTCCCCGGGCGGCTTCCTGTGGAGAGCCATGCCGCGCCAGTACGGAGTAGAGTTCGGCTACCGCTTCTGAGAGAGGAGAAGTGTCATGGCTCAGCTCGCCAAGCTGCCGTCGCGCTTGCATCACAATGCCTACGTCACGCGGGATCAGGAGAAGACCCGCCAGTTCTACGAGGACGTCATCGGGCTGCCGCTGCTCGCGACCTGGTGCGAGTCGGATGAGCTCTTCGGCAAGGTGCGCACCTACGTGCATACCTTCTACGGGATCGGCGACGGGGGGGCGCTCGCGTTCTTCCAGTTTGCAGATCCCAAGGACCAGGAGGAATTCGGGCCGAAGATGCCGGCGACGCCGTTTCACCACATTGCGCTCGCGGTCGATGCGGACACGCAGGCGGCACTCGAAGCGCGCATCGCCGCGGCCGGCATCAAGCCGCCCGCTACGTATGTCCTGGAACACGGCTACTGCCGCTCCGTGTACGTGAGTGACCCGAACGGCCTGACCCTCGAATTCACGCGCGACCATCCCGACGCCGCCAAAATCAACCGCGACCGGCGCGCCGATGCCCACGCGGAATTGAGGCGCTGGCTGAAAGGGGATCACACTTCGAATAACACTTACCGCTGAAGTACCCCGTCCGGTATGCACCGCAGCACCGATCGGATCCTCACCACGCATGTCGGGAGTCTGCCCCGCAGCCAGGCGGTGGTCGACGTGCTGTTCGCGCGCGAGCGGGCCGAGGCGAATGCCTCGGCGAACGCGTCCGTACACGCGCCGGGGGAGGGGGAGGCGGTGATTGCCGCGGCGGTGGCCGAAGTCGTGCGCCGGCAGGTGACGCTCGGGATCGACGTCGTGAGCGACGGCGAGATGAGCAAGATCAGCTACGCGACCTACGTGGCGCGGCGCCTCACCGGGTTTGCCGGTGACACGCCGCGCGAGCCGGGTCAGGATCTCGTCGAGTTCCCAGGGCTGCTGCGCAAGCTCGCCGAGCGTGGTTCGACGGCGAAGTATCGCCGGCCGCGCTGCGTGGGCCCGATCGCCGTGAAGGATACCGGTCCCCTCGAGGCGGACCTGCACAACCTCCGCGCCGCGGTTCGGGAGGCCGCTCCGGCGGAGGCTTTCATGAACGCCGCCTCCCCGGGGGTGGTGGCGCTCTTTCAGCCCAACGACTTTTACCGTACGCAGGACGATTACCTGACGGCGCTCGCCGGCGCGCTGCAAAGTGAGTACGAGGCGATTGTTGCGGCGGGCATCCTCCTGCAGATCGATGCGCCGGACCTCGCGATGGGACGCCACACCATGTACCGCAATCAGCCGCTCGAGGAATTCGAGCGGCTCGCGGCCCGCCATATCGAAGTGCTGAATCACGCCCTGCGGAACGTGCCGGGGGAGCGGGTGCGCATGCACGTGTGCTGGGGCAACTACGAGGGGCCGCATCACCACGACGTGCCGATGGAGCGGCTGCTACCGATCGTTCTCAGGGCGAAGCCGCAGGCACTGCTCTTCGAGGCGGCCAATCCGCGCCACGCGCACGAGTGGACCGTATTCAAGAGAGCGCAGATACCCGAGGACAAGATCCTGATCCCGGGAGTCCTCGCCACCACGACCAACTACATCGAGCACCCGCAGCTCGTCGCCGAGCGTATCGAGCGGTTCGCGCACATCGTCGGGCGCGAGCGGGTGATCGCCGGAACCGACTGCGGCTTCGGCACCTTCGCCGGCTTTGGACCGGTCGAGCCCGAGATCGCCTACCTCAAGCTCGCCTCCATGGTCGAGGGCGCGCGGATCGCCTCCGCGCGGCTCTGGGGCTGAAGCGCCATGCCCAAGGCGCCGGGCAGGAATGCCGGTGCGGCCACCGAGCCGGCCCCGACTCCTTTTCGCTTCTACGACAACCGCCAGAAGTACCTGGCCTTCGTGACCGCCTGCAACGAGAAGTCGGCGATTGCGCGGCGCGCCGCCGACGAGCTGGCCCTGCTGCAGCCGACGCCGCCCGCCGTGCGGCTCTTCGACGCGGGCATGGGCGATGGCACGGTCATCGCGCGGCTGATGCGCAGTGCTCATCGCCAGTTTCCGACGGTACCGATGTGCGTCGTCGCCAAGGAGATCAGTCTCGAGGACGTGCGGCTCGGGCTCGAGAAGTTACCCGATCGGCTGTTCGAGCATCCGGCAACGGTGTTCGTCGTGACCAATCTCAAGTATGCCGAGGCGCCGCACCTCAAGCGCCGCGATGAGGTGTCGGCCGGCGCGTTGAACTGGCAGGAAGTCCGTCTGACCGGCACCACCGCGGACGAGTACGCGCAGCAGATCGAGGATCTGGGTACGGTGCTCGCGAACGGCTGGCAGACGACGCCGAGTCCGAGGACCGGAAACCCGCTCGTCGTTCGCCCCTCCGTGCTCGTCATCTATCGCGAGGATCACAAGTTCCTGCTCGATGCGGTGATCCCCACGCCGCGCGGAACCGTCGGGCAGTATGACCTGGTACTCGCGTCCCAACCCTGGCGGGCGCGTATGGGCGCCGACTTCAAGGTGCAGAAAGTGCTGGCCCCGCTCGCCCGCAGCCTCGCACCCGGCGGCAAGCTGCTGGCGATCCAGTCTTGCGGTCACGATCCGGGCCTGGAAATCATCCAGCAGCTGTGGCCGGGTGAGCAGCCGTTTCAGGTGAGCCGCCACGAGCTCCTTGCGACCCTGCGCCGCGAGCTTGCCGGCGACTACCGCCACTACGATCTGAGCGCTCTGCCGGACGATGAGGCGATATTTCGCTACGAGATGCACACGCTGCCGTCGGAGATCGGCGATCGCATCGGCACCTCGACGCTCTTTGCCGCGTGGAACGCCGCCATCTACGTCAATCAGATCGAGGACGAGCGACTGGACGCGGTCGTCACGAGCGGAGCCTATCTCGAGGCCACGCAGCGCGTGCTGCGCAAGCACGGCGGGCTGTGGTTCAACGACGAGGCGTTCGTGGTGGCGCGGCGGCGCGATTGAGCGGCGTCACGTGCGCAGATCCAGGTTGTCGGGGTCGTAGGGCGACTCGCGCAGCACCGTCGCCTGCTTGCGCTCGCCGAGAATCTCGATCGTGAGCTGCGTCCCCGGCTGCGCGTACTCCGCCCGCGCGTAGCCGATCGCGAGTGACTTGCGCAGGCAGTGGCCGTAGTAGCCCGAGGTGGCGCGCCCGATCATGCGACCGCCGGGCTCAAAGAGCGGCTCGTTGCCGAGCGGATCGGCATCGGTCACGCCGTGCACCTCGAGCGTCACGAAGCGGTTCGGCACGCCCGCCGCGAGCTGCTTCTCGAGCGCTTCCCTGCCGATGAAGTAGCCCTTGTTCATGCGCACGAAGCGGTCGAGGCTCGCCTCGAACGGGGTGTAGTCGGGCGTCATGTCGCTGCCCCACATGCGATAGGACTTCTCGAGGCGCAGCGACTCCATGGCGCGCATCCCGACCATGCCGATCCCGTGGGCCTTGCCGGCCGCGAACAGCGCATCGAACAGGTGGTGTGCGTATTCGATGGGAAAATGCAGCTCCCACCCCAACGCGCCGACGAAGTTCACGCGCAGCGCGTACACGTCGACCGCCAGTCCCGCCTCGATGACCCGTGCCGTGAGCCAGGGGAAGGAGGCGTTGTCGAGCGGCGTGTCGGTCAGCTGCGCGAGCACCTCGCGCGACCTGGGTCCGGCGAGCACGAAGCAGCCGCGGGTGTTGGTGATGTTGCGCAGCGCGACCGAGCCGTCGGCGGGGAGCGACTTGAAGAGGTGGTCGCTGTCATAGCGCTCCGCCGCGCCCGCGCTCACGACGTAGTAGTGCCCCTCGTCGATCTTCGTGATGGTGAACTCGGAGCGAATGCCGCCCCGGCGGGTGAGCGCGTGACACAGCGCCAGCCGTCCGGTCTTCGACGGAACCTTGTTGGCCACCAGCCCATCGAGCCAGGCTTCCGCCTTGGGCCCGGTGACCTCGTGCTTGGTGAACGGGGTGAGGTCGATGACGCCGGCGCGTTCGCGCATCAGGCGCGCCTCGTTCCCCACGTGCTCGAAGTAGTCGCTGCGCCTGAAGCTCCAGCGATCCCGGCGCTCGACGCCCGGCGGCGCGAACCAGTTGGCGCGCTCCCAGCCGTAGCGTTGTCCCCAGACTGCACCGCTGGCGTCGAGGCGGCCGTACACTGCGCTCGTCTTCGCCGGTCGTGCGTCGGGGCGTTCCTCGTCGGGAAAATGGATGGTGAAGACGTTGCGGTAGGTCTCCTCGTTCTTCTGCACGAGGTAGCGCTTGCTGGTGTAGGCGCCGAAGCGCCGCGGATCCACCCCCAGCATGTCGATGCCGGGCTCGCCTTCGACGATCCACTCGGCCAGCTGCCAGCCGGCGCCGCCGGCGGCGGTGATGCCGAAGCTGTGGCCCTCGTTGATCCAGACGTTCCGCAGCCCCCAGGCCGGTCCGATGAGAGGGCTCCCGTCGGGCGCGTACGGGATCGGCCCGTTGACGATGTCCTTGATGCCGCAGTGCTCGAGTGCCGGCACGCGGCGCGTGGCGGCCTCGACGTGCGGCACGAGGCGATCGAGATCGCCGGGAAAGAGGCTGCGCCCGAACCAATCCGGAACGCCGTCCGCAAAGCGCGCGGGCGCCCCGCGCTCGTAGGGGCCGAGGATCCAGCCCATGCGCTCCTCGCGCAGGTAGTAGGACTTGTCCGGCTCGCGCATCACCGCAAGCTCGCGCCCGCCGCCCTGGCGATAGGCCTTGAGCTCCGGAGACTCGTCGTAGACGATGTACTGGTGCTCGACCGGGATGGCCGGGACGTTGAGTCCCAGCAGCCGCCCGGTCTGGCGCGCGTAGTTGCCGGTGGCCAGAACCAGGTGCTCGGCGCGGATGTCGCCCTGGCTGGTGCGTACCCGCCACTCTCCGCTCGCGACGCGCTCGAACGCGAGCGCCTCGGTGTGCTCGTAGATCTCCGCGCCCGCGTTGCGCGCGCCCTTGCGCAGCGCCATGGTGAGATCGGCGGGCGCGATGTGACCGTCGTGCGGGTGATAGAGCGCGCCGATGACGGCGGGAGTGTCCGCGCTGCCGCCGAGCTCGATCAGCGGCCAGAGCTCCTTCACGCGCGCAGGACCGATGACCTCGAAGGGCACGCCGATGGTGTTGGCCGTGCCGCAGTACTTCTGGTACTCGTCCATGCGCTCGCGGCAGGTCGCGAGGCGCAGGTTCCCGGTGACGTGAAAGCTCACGTCCTGTCCGGTCTCCGCCGGCAGCCGCTTGTACAGATCGACCGAGTACTTGTGCAGCTGGCCGACGGTGTAGCTCATGTTGAACAGCGGCAGCAGGCCCGCCGCGTGCCAGGTCGAGCCCGCGGTGAGCTCGGTGCGCTCGATGAGCGCGACATCCGCCCAGCCCTTCTTCGTCAGGTGATAGAGCGTGCTCACCCCGACCACGCCGCCGCCGATGACCAGGACCCGAACATGCGTCTTCACGAGGCTATTCTCCCCAAGGCGCCGATGGCCGCGCCGCCCCAATTGCGACGGTGCCTTGCCTTAAATGATCCCGCGCGCCGCCTCGGCGAGGAACTGCGACACGTAAGCGGCGAACGAGCGCCATACCTCGATGCGGAACTC
>MNCZ01000064.1:0-13134 GCA_001914695.1 Gammaproteobacteria bacterium 13_2_20CM_66_19
CATCCAGGAACTGCTGATTGCGGTAGTCGTAATGAAACAATGCGGCGTTGAATAGCCCGCGCCGATTCCACAGGTCCGCCTTAAATCCAAGCTCGATGGAACTGAGCTTTTCAGGGTTGGCGAAGTTCAGCTCGCTCGGACCGTTGAACGCTTGGCCATTGAAAGCCGCACCACGGTAGCCCTGGCTGAAACTCAGGTAGATCAGTGCCCCGGTCGTCGGCTTCCAGTCCGCGCCGACCTTGAAGCTCACATTGTTGTTGTCCTGCCTGAGCCCGGTGGTCGGCCCCTGCGGCACCAGTCCGCTCTGGAAGTTGGTGTAGGTGCCCGGCAGCGCTCCGATCGTTTGCGTCCACAGTGTCGTGCCGCCGTCGGGCGCGAAGCCGACCGGTGCGGTCAGCAACCCGCCCTCCAGGGCGTAGAAGTTGGCGATCGTTACCTTGTCTTTGGTGTAGCGGGCGCCGGCCCGCAGGGTGACCGTCGGGGCCACGGCAAAGGTGGTGTTGACGAACACCGCTCGGCTGTCCTTGAGCTGATCAAAGCTGTTGAACTCATCGAATCCCCACAAAAAGTTGCCGTTGGGTAGCTGAAAGCCGAACCCCGGATAAGACACGCCGCCGGAACTCCCGGGCGGGTAGCCCTGCAGGTAGTCGAAGAAGTGGAACTGCACGGTCGGGTGGGTGCTCTCGCGTCCGTAGTACAACCCCGCGAGCCAGCCGACCGCACCCGCATCGTGCGAAGCCACACGGATCTCCTGGGAGAACGCATTCACGCTCGAATAATAGGTATTGGGGTCATCGAGCCGCGCAGTGATCGGCAGCCCGCCGTCATCGCTCTTCTCGTACCAGCGTCCATAGTCAAAGCCACTGACCGACGTGAGCGTCGCGTGCGCGCTCAGTTGCCACACGAGCTTCACTGCGGTGCTGTCATTTCGGATATCCTTGTGAACGGCGTACTTGGCGCCGTTGTCGAACCAGCCGATGGTGCCGGTAAAGCCGGTTACCGTCGGGTCGTTGTTCAGCGCATGCGCCCCGTAGGGCGTACCACCGGAGCGGCTGAAGGCGACCTTGAGGGTGGCGGTCAGGCTCTCGGTCGGTTGGGCGAGGAGGGTGAGGCGCCCGGCGAGCGCATCGATGCCATTGAGCGGCTCAACCCCCGGCACCACGCTGTGTACCCAGCCAGCGCGCTTCTCGTACAGGAGCGCCGCGCGCCACCCGAACTCGTTCTCGATCAGCGGACCGCCGACGGCGGCCTGGGCCGAGAAGGCGCTGTAATCACCTGCGCCGACCGTGGCATAGCCGTCGTAGCCGGTCAGGCTGGGATTCTTGGAATAGAAGCTGATCGCCCCACCGGTGGCATTCTTGCCGTACAACGTCCCCTGCGGGCCGCGCAGTACTTCGACGCGATCAAGGTCGTAGATCTGCAGCGCCTGAACCGCGCCAACGCTCTTGTAGACCTCGTCCACGTACATGGCGACCGGGCTGCTCTGGTTCTCGCTGAAGTCCTGGGTCGTGACGCCGCGCAGTGTGAAGGTCGGCTGCGCCTCCGGACCATAAGGTGAGTTGAGCAGCAGGTTCGGTACCGCGGCGGTGATATCGCCCGCCTGGCGAACCCCGCGCTCGAAGAGGTCTGCAGCCGAGATCGCCGTAACCGCCACCGGCACATCTAGCAGTCTCTCGGTCACACGCTGCGCGGTGACCGTGACTTCCTCGAGCGCCGTCTCCTCCGCGCGCCCGCTGTGGGGCCAAGCGGCCCCGAGCGCCAGGGCCGTCGCCGACGGCCAGATGAGCTGAGCAAGCGGTGAACCGAAGCTGCGATGACGCCGGCACATGGCTGCACTCCCCCTGTAGTGAGTGTCGAGTCACCAACCCAGGCGCGGCGTCCGTGCGATCACGTGTAAGCCGGTGACGCATCGATTATCGATATTTTGATATCGCGACGAGAGACCACTGTAGGACGTGGGGCCGCCAGCGTCAACACTGGCGCGCAGCACGCTCCGCGCCGACAGCGGCGCAGCGCGCGGTGGTGCGCCCCTCCGCCGGCTCGCCGCGGCAGCGGATGCGCTACAGTCGCCGCATGAAGTTCGTCGACGAGGCGCGACTCAAGGTGCAGGCCGGCAACGGCGGTCGCGGCAGCGCGAGTTTCCGCCGCGAGAAGTTCGTGCCCTTCGGCGGGCCGGACGGCGGCGACGGCGGCCACGGAGGCAGCATCTACCTGCGCGCCGCCTCGGGGATCAACACACTGGCGGATTTCCGCATCGAGCGGACCTTCAGGGCCGCCAACGGCGAGCCGGGCGGAGCCAACGACTGCTCGGGCCGCAGCGGCGCGGATCTCTACGTGCCGGTGCCGCTCGGCACGGTGGTGCGGGATGCCGACACGCACGAGGAGCTCGGCGATCTCACGCGCGAGGGCGAGGAGCTGCTGGTGGCGCGCGGCGGCAAGGGCGGATGGGGAAATCAGCGCTTCAAGTCGAGCACCAACCGCTCACCGCGCCAGTTCGGACCGGGCCTCCCGGGAGAGAAGCGCGCCCTCGAACTCGAGCTCAAGCTCATCGCCGACGTCGGGCTCCTCGGACTCCCGAATGCCGGCAAGTCCACTCTGATCCGCGCGGTCTCCGCCGCGAGGCCGAAGGTCGCCGACTATCCCTTCACGACGCTGCACCCGAACCTCGGCGTGGTGCGGGTGGGAGTGCACCGCAGTTTTGTCATGGCCGACATTCCGGGCCTCATCGAGGGGGCCGCCGAGGGCGCCGGACTCGGGATCCGGTTCCTGAAGCACCTGCAGCGCACGCGGCTGATGCTGCACCTCGTGGATATCGCGCCGCTCGACCCGCAGGCCGACCCCGTGCGCGATGCGCGCGCGATCGTCCGCGAGCTGAAGAAGTTCAGCAAAGAGCTCTCTGCCCGGCCGCGCTGGCTGGTGCTCAACAAGCGCGACCTCCTGCCGCCCGAGGAGGCCGAGAGGCGGGCACGCGCCATCGTGCGCGCGCTGCGCTACACCGGGCCGCGCTTCCTGATCTCAGGGGCGACCGGCGAGGGGACGAAGGCCTTGTGCGGAGCGGTTATGACGCTTTTGGAGGAGCACGATCGCGCGGGACGCGGGCGCGCATCATCTCGAGCAGGTGCTGGCGGCGGGCCGCCGGTCGCAGTTTAAGGGGGGTCGGAATGACGGGGACCGGGATACCGAGCTTATCGTTCGCGCTCATCGAGTCCTCACTGCATCGAGCGGATGCGGGCGGCAAGACGACTCTTGTGCCGCGCAGCCTTGTTACGGTGGATGATCTGCTTGCTCACGAGCGAATCGATGATCGGGACTGCCAGGCCGTAGCTCTTTTGGGCCACTTCCTTGTCGCCGCCGGCGACGGCCGCCGTCACCCCGCGCACCGCGGTGCGCATGCGTGACCGCAGCGAGACGTTGCGCGCACGGTGCTTCTCTGCCTGGCGGGCAGCTTTTTCGGCCGACTTCGTATTGGCCACTAAATCTCCGTATCGAGGGCCGGGTCGCAAGCGAGGGCCGGTAGTCTGCGCATCGGGGCGTTCCTTGTCAACGCGAAACCCCCATGGCGGGTGCAGGCATGCAGCTTCACATAAACTGCGCACCGCTGGGTCACGCGGGCGGGACGTTCGGTTAACTTAGCTTAGCCGTATCAATGGCTTGTATGAGATAAGGGGTCCATGCAGCTCATTCGGGGACTCGGCGGAAGAGGATTACCGGGCGGCGGCTGCGTGGTGACCATCGGGAGCTACGACGGCATCCATCTCGGGCACCGGGCATTGCTCGCGCGCCTCGCCGAGCACGCGGTGCGGCGCGCTGAGCCCTCGGTGCTCCTGACGTTCGAGCCCCTGCCGCGGGAATACCTGGTGCCGGACCATCCCCCCGCGCGGCTGACGTCGCTCCGCGAGCGCTGGCGGATCCTCCTTTCGGATGCCTCGCTCGGCTATCTGTGGCTGCTACGCTTCGGCGAGGCGCTCCGCAACCTCCCCGCCGAGGCCTTCGCGCAGCTCCTGGCGGAGAAGCTCCGTGCCCGGGTGGTGGTGGTCGGCCACGACTTTCGCTTCGCGCGCCGGGGCGAAGCGACCGCGGCCGTCCTGGCCGCGGCCGGCGTGCGGCTCGGATTCCAGGTCGACGTGGTGGACCCCGTGATGCTCGACGGCGAGCGCATCAGCAGCAGCGGGGTGCGCGCCGCGCTGGCGGACAGCGACTTCGAGCGCGCGCGGCGCTGGCTCGGTCGGCCGTGGTCGATGCGCGGCCGGGTGGTGGCCGGCGAGCGGCGCGGCCGGAAGCTCGGATTTCCCACCGCCAACCTGCCGCTCGAGCGCCGCCGCGCGCCGGTCGCGGGCATTTTCGCGGTGCGCGTCCGGGGCGTGGCCGGCGAGGCGCTCCCCGGTGTCGCGAGTCTCGGCACGCGGCCGACCGTCGGGGGTGTCGAGCCGCTCCTCGAAGCGCACGTATTCGATTTCAGCGGCGACCTCTACGGGCGCGAGCTCGAGGTCGAATTCGCCGCGAAGTTGCGCGATGAGGCGTGCTTTGCGAGTCTCGCGGCGCTCACCGCGCAGATGCGGCGCGACGCCGACGACGCGCGCCGCATCCTCGCGGCCTGACATGAGCGATCCCGACGAGCGCCCCGATGAAGCCTGATTGAGTGACATGGCCGACTACAAGCACACCCTCAACCTGCCGCAGACCGATTTCCCGATGAAGGCGGACCTGGCTCAGCGCGAGCCCGCGATGGTGCGCGCGTGGGAAGAACGCCGCACCTACGAGAAGCTGCGCGAGGTGGCGCGCGGGCGGCCGCGCTTCGTGCTGCACGACGGGCCGCCATACGCCAACGGCGCCATTCACATCGGCCACGCCGTCAACAAGATTCTCAAGGACATCGTGGTCAAGTCGCGCTCGCTCGACGGCTTCGACTCGCCCTACATCCCCGGCTGGGATTGCCACGGACTGCCGATCGAGCTGCAGGTGGAGAAGGGGCACGGCCGCCCGGGGCAGAAGCTCGACGCCCGGGCGTTCCGCGCCGCCTGCCGCGCCTATGCACAGGAGCAGATCGAGCTGCAGCGCGCGGACTTCAAGCGCCTCGGGGTCCTCGGGGACTGGGAGCGGCCCTACCTCACCATGTCGCCGCGCTACGAGGCGCAGCAGCTGCGCGCCTTCGGCCGCATCATCCGCAACGGACACCTTTATAAGGGCGTGAAGCCGGTGTACTGGTGTCTCGACTGCCGCTCGGCGCTCGCCGAAGCCGAGGTCGAGTACGAGGAGAAGATCTCGCCCGCGATCGACGTGGCGTTTCGCGTCACGGACCGCGCCGAGCTCGCCGCTCGCATCGCTCTCCCCGCGGCCACCCTGGGCGCCGTGCCGGTGGACGTCGTCATCTGGACCACGACGCCCTGGACGCTGGCCGCCAACCAGGCGGTGGCGCTGCGGGCGGAGTTCCGCTACGTGCTGGTGCGGGCGAGGAGGGACGGGGAGCCGCGCGCCCTCATCGTGGCGGCCGAGCTCCTCGAGGCGTGCCGCGCCCGGTGGGACCTCGCGGAGGTGTCGGTGCTCGCGCAATTCGAGGGCCGCGCGCTCGAGGGACTGAAGCTCGCGCACCCCTTTCAGGATCGTCAGGTACCGGTCGTGCTCGGCGAGCACGTGACGCTCGATGCCGGTACCGGCGCCGTGCACACCGCCCCCGGACACGGCCAGGAGGACTTCGCCGTCGGCCAGCGCTATGGGCTTCCCGTGACCAACCCGGTCGGTCCCGACGGGACCTTCCTCCCCGACACGCCGCTCGTCGCCGGCCTCAAGGTGGATGCGGCCAACGCCGTGATCATCGAAGCCCTCAGGAAGGCGGGCCGGCTGCTGCACCACGAGCCCTACAGCCACAGCTACCCGCACTGCTGGCGCCACAAGACCCCGGTCATCTTCCGCGCCACACCGCAGTGGTTCATCAGCATGGAGCGCGCGGGGCTGCGCGCCAACACGCTGCGCGACATTCGCGCCGTCGAGTGGACCCCCGCCTGGGGCGAGCAGCGCATCAGCGGCATGATCGAGAGCCGGCCCGACTGGTGCATCTCGCGGCAGCGGACCTGGGGCGTGCCGATTCCGCTGTTCGTCCACCGGCAGACCGGCGAGCGGCATCCGCGCACGGACGAGCTGATCGAGGCCGCCGCCGCGCGCGTCGAGCAGGGCGGCATCGACGCCTGGTTCGCGCTCGCACCGGGCGAGCTCCTCGGCGCCGACGCCCAGCATTACGAGAAGGTCACCGACGTCATGGACGTGTGGGCCGACTCGGGGATGTCCTTCGAGTGCGTGGGCACCGAGCGGCCCGAAGTCGCCGCTCCCGTGGACCTGTATCTCGAGGGCTCGGACCAACATCGTGGCTGGTTTCACAGCGCGCTGCTCATGTCGGAGGCGCTGTACGAGCGGGCGCCGTACCGCGCGGTGCTCACCCACGGGTTCACGGTCGACGAGAAGGGCCGCAAGATGTCCAAATCGCTCGGCAACGTCGTGGCGCCTCAGAAGGTGATGAACAGCCTCGGGGCCGACGTGCTGCGGCTGTGGGTGGCGGCGACCGACTACGCGAACGAAATGAGCGTCTCGGACGAGATCTTGAAGCGCATGGCCGACTCCTACCGCCGCATGCGCAACACCCTGCGCTTTCTCCTCGGCAACCTGCACGGCTTCGATCCCAAGCGCCACGCGCTGCCCGCCGGGCAGCTGCTGGCGCTCGATCGATGGATGCTGCTGCGCACCCACGCTCTTCAGGCGGAAGTCCTCGAGGCCTATCGCCGCTATGGCTTTCATCTCATCTATCAGAAGGTGCACAACTTCTGCAGCGTCGAGCTCGGCGGGCTCTATCTCGACGTCATCAAGGACCGCATGTACACCACGCCCGCCGCGGGTTCGGCGCGCCGCTCGGCGCAGACGGTGATGTTTCACATCGCCGAATGCATGGTGCGCTGGCTCGCGCCGATCCTCAGCTTCACGACCGAGGAGGTCTGGCGCTATCTGCCGGGGGAGCGCCGCGAGTCGGTGTTCCATGAGACGTGGCATGCTCCGCCGCAGCCGCCGGCGGACGCGATCGACTGGGCGGCGCTCCTGAAGCTCCGCGCCGGCGTCACCCGGGAGCTCGAAGGACTGCGCGACACCGGCGCGATCGGCGCCCCCCTCGATGCACGGGTCGAGGTGCACTGCGTGCCGGAGGAGCGGCCGCGCTTTGCTGCGCTCGGGGATGAGCTGCGGTTCCTCCTGATCACCTCGGAGGCGCAGGTGCACGAGGCCGCGAGTGCCCCGGCGGGAGGGGTGGCGGCCTTCGGCGCCGGGGAGGGCGGCGTGTGGATCACCGTGGGGCCGAGCTCCGATCCGAAGTGCGTGCGCTGCTGGCACCGGCGGCCGGATGTGGGCTCGGACGCGCGCCACCCGCAACTGTGCGCCCGGTGCGTGTCCAACGTCGAGGGCCCCGGCGAGCAGAGGAGATTCGTGTGAGCGAAACGGGCGGCGGCAAGGCAACGGCGACGCCGATGCCGGCGGGCGCGGCGCAGCCACTGCCGCTTGGGCTGAGCGGTTGGCGTTTTTTGCCGCTCGCGGCGGCGATCATCGTCGCGGATCAGGTCGTCAAGGCCTGGATGGTGCAGCACTTCACGCTCTTCGAGCGGGTGCGCGTGCTGCCGGTGCTCGATATCATCCTCACCTACAACACCGGCGCCGCCTTCAGCGTGCTGTCCGACGCCTCGGGTTGGCAGCGCTGGCTGTTCGTGCTGCTCGCGCTCGGTGTGAGCGCGGGCCTCATCGTGTGGCTGCGCCGGCTGCGCGCGGTGGCGCACGGCCTGCTCGCCTGCGGGCTCGCGCTCATCATCGGAGGCGCGCTCGGCAACATGATCGACCGGCTGGCATCGGGAAGGGTGGTCGACTTCATCCACGTGCACTGGGGACAGGCGTACTTTCCGGCGTTCAATGTGGCCGATTCCGCCATCACGGTGGGCGCACTCGCGCTGCTGATCGATGCATGGCGTGAGAGCCGTTCGGTGCGGAGGGTGGACGCGTGATACAGGTGCTGCTCGCCAATCCGCGGGGCTTTTGCGCCGGCGTGGACCGCGCGATCGACATCGTCGAGCGGGCGATCGAGCTCTTCGGCGCCCCGATCTACGTGCGCCACGAGGTGGTGCACAACCGCCACGTGGTGGAGCGGTTGCGCGCGCTCGGGGCGGTGTTCGTGGAGGAGCTCCTCGAGGTCCCCGAGGGCGCCACGGTGATCTTCTCGGCGCACGGCGTATCGCGCGCGGTGGAGGAGGAGGCCCGCGTGCGGCGGCTCACCGTCTTCAACGCAACCTGTCCGCTGGTGACCAAGGTGCACATGGAGGTGCAGCACTACGCGCGCGAGGGGCTCGACGTGATCCTGATCGGGCACGCCGGGCACCCGGAGGTCGAGGGCACGATGGGCCGCTTCGACACATCCTTCGGCGGCCGCATGCACCTCGTGCAGACGCTCGCCGACGTCGCCGCCCTCGAGGTGCGCGACCCCGAGCACCTCGCCTTCGTCACCCAGACCACGCTCTCGATGGACGATACGGCGGAGATCGTCGCGACGCTGCGGCAGCGGTTCCCGGGGCTCGCCACGCCGCGCCACGAGGACATCTGCTACGCCACCCAGAACCGCCAGGACGCGGTCAAGAAGCTCCTCGAGCACTGCGACGTGCTGCTGGTCGTCGGCTCGCGCAGCAGCTCCAACTCCAACCGCCTGCGCGAGCTCGCCGATCGCGCCGGCGTCCCCGGCTACCTGATCGACGGTCCGCAGGACCTGCGCGCCGAGTGGCTCGAGGGCAAGCGCGCCGTCGGCGTGACCGCCGGGGCCTCGGCGCCCGAGGTGCTGGTGCGGCAGGTCCTCGAGCAGCTCGCCCGATGGGGCGCCGAGACACCGCGCGAGGTCGTCGGCCGCGAGGAGCGCATGTTCTTTGCGCTGCCGCGCGAGCTGCGGCCTGAGTCGGACGAGCCCGCGTAGCGGAAACAAGTCGCTGCGCCCAAGCTCAAGCGCCGGATTCCAGCTGCCGGCGGGGAGCCGGGATTGCGTTCCCGGCCGATTCATTTTCGCACTCCGCCGGAAACCCCCACGTGCTCCGCCGACACTTACAGGCGGACACGCGTGCGGGAGAGCTTCACATGCGAAACATGCAGTTGGTAGCGGGCGCCCTGTCGTTGATCCTCACCGGGTGTGGCGGAGGGTATGGTGGGGGTGGCGGTGGTTCGGGAGGCGCCATGGGCTGCGGCGGGGCGTACCAGCCTGTCTGCCCGGCGCCGATGGTCACTCTGACGGCTCCGGCCGCGGGAGCGATGGAGAGTGGCACCATTGCGCTCACTGCGACCGCATCGGCATCGACGGCGTACGGTCTCACGGTCTCTAAGGTCGATTTTCTGATCGACGGCACGCTCGTGGGAACGGCGACCACTTCTCCCTATACGGTCATGTGGAACAGCACGACCGTGACCGCCGGCACCCACATGGTGACCGGCAAGGTCACCGACAGCGTCAACGACACGGCCACGACGCCGGCGATCAGCTTCACGACCACTGGCCATGCAGCCTTGACCGTCACGATGACCTCGGCGCAGATACTCCCCACGCCGAGCTCGAGCGCCTCGGGGACGGCACATATCACCGTGAAGCTCGAGACGGGGGCCATGAGAGGCACGGTGATGCTGAGCGGCCTCACCGCCACCGCAGTGACCATCAACGACGGCTTTGCGGGCGCAACCGGGCCGCGCGTGATCACGCTGGTGGCGAACGGCGGCACCGCCGGTGAGTGGGACGTGCCGGCCGGCGCACTGCTGACGCAGGAGCAGCTGAACGCGCTGCAGCAAGGCAAGCTGTATGTGATTGCGAGCTCGGTCGCCAATCCGCGCGGCGAGATCCGCGGCCAGATCGTACCGGGCAATATCGTGGTGACTTTCTCCCGCATGGATCGCACTCCGGAAGTCGCCGCGCTCGGCCTGGCCGCCGGCGGCGTTGCCGCCACGACGGTCGATACGAGCGCCAACACGCTGACCATTCACGTCAACTCCACCGGCGTGGATGATGCGATGGCAGCGCAGGTGGCCACCGGCGCCGCGGGCAGCAGCGGACCGAAGCTCATCGCCCTGACCAAGGACGCCGTCGACATGGGTCACTGGTCGGCGGAGCTCGTGAGCGTCAGTGCCGCCGACGTCGGCGACTTCGAGGCGGGCGGATGGTCTGTGAATGTCGCTACGCCCACAGAGCCGAACGGCGCCATTGGCGCACAGATTGAATGACTGACCAACTGCCCCTGGCCGGCCCGCCAAGGATGCGCGGGCCGGTTTTCGTTGACGGGTGGGTGGACAGCCGCGGCGCGCAGCGCGAGTCAGAAAAACCCGTGTAGCTCCAGAAAGTACAGCCGCGTGTGCTCGCTAGCGAGCTGTGGTATGCCGTCCGAGTAGCGCACCCCGGCGCGTAGCTGCACGAACTGTACCGGCGTCAGCTCGTACAGCAGGCTCCAGCGGGTCTGCTGATCGTGTGGGACGCGGCGGTTGGGATCGAGGTACTCGGCCGTGATCTTGAGATTGTGGCCGCGGGCGATCGCCCAGTCGCCCTCCGCGAGAGTCGCGAGCATCTTCACGCCCCCGTTTCCGAGGCTGCGATCGTCGATGAGGTCGGCCTCGCCGAGCCAGACGACGGGTCCGGTCTTCAGCCCGCCAAAGACTCCGGCGGCGCGCCGGCTGCCTTCGGCCGCCGCCCCGTTGTAGTTGACGGCGGCACCGAGCCGCCAGCTCGGCTCGACGAATGCGAGCTGAGCGCTCGTCTGCTTGCCGCTCGTCGTGGCGGCGCCGCCGGCGGTGCCGTTGCTGACCGCGAGCTGCCCGTCCCAGTGTCGCTTGAGCCAGCCGACCTCGACGCCCTGATCGGGTGTCGCCATGCTGATGCCGCTCGCCTGCCTGACGAGCGCGGTCTGATCCTGCAGCCGCAGGCCGAAGGGCAGGTACATCTGCCCGCCCTTCAGATACCAGCTGTGATCGGCGGACCAGAGCATGCCCCACGCCTCGCGGTTCAGCGCCCCGCCCGGGGCCACCTGCTCGTCGACGTACACGAGCAGGCGATCGGGGATCACACTCGCTGCGAGGTAGACGCGCGTCTGCTGCATCTGAAACCCATCGAGCGTGCGGGTGTGCGGCACGTGCTGGACGGAGCCGTCGAAGCGCAGATCTCCGCCGAGCGCGAGGAAGCGCGCGATCTGTCCCGCCCAGATGTCGGTGCCAGTGTCGATGTGGCGCGCCGGCAGCTGAGTCTGCGCGAACACATCGCCGAAGGCGTTGCGGAGTCCCCCGCCGGTGGGATTCACGTGACACTGGCTGCACTTGGCTCCCTGGGTGAGGGCGAGGTACGGCTCGGCGTGCGCGGAGGCGGCGGCGAGCAGCCAGCCGAACGCGAGGCTGAAGCAGGCGAGCGGGGCGAGCCGGGCGCTCAAGGCGCACCCTGCACGGTGAATTCGCTCCGGTAGTCCACGTCGAGCGACTGCGCGTTCACGTCGGCGAGTCCGCCGCCGCCGCTGCCGCGCAGGATCAAGCGATAGCCTCCGGGGCCGAGGGCGCGCTGCGGCGTGAGCAGCACCACGCTCGGGTTGCCCTCGGCGAGGCGTGCGGAGAGCGCGACGGGAGGCGCGCCGTCCGCCGCGACGATCTCGAGGCGCAGCGTCGTCTCATTGAGGAGCGAGGCGTCCACCTCGTGGCTGAAGGCCACTACGATCTGGCGTGGTGGCGGTCCCGAGAGGCGCGAGTGGTCGCGCGGCGAGATCGCGGTGACCGCGAAGCTCGTCGAGTCAGGGCTCGCCACGGCAGCGCTTCCCACCGCGGCAGTGCTGCCCGTCGCGGCCGGCGGGGCGCCGTTGGTGATCCACTGGCGCACCACGTCGATCGTGGCCTGCGGCAGCGCGGGTGCGCCGAAGGGCATCTGCGCGCCGACGATTCCGGGACTGCCTTCGAGCTTGAGCACGAGATAGCTGGCGTCGGGAGAGCCGGGCTTCACGCGCAGCCGGCCCGGATCCTCGTTGCTCGGGACGCCGACCAGCAGCGCGTAGCTGTGCGCGGCATCGAGCTCGAGGCCCTCCGGCGCGGCGGCGCCGCTGTGACAGTGCGTGCAGATGGGAGTGAGGATGTCGTCCTGAATGGACTTGAAGTCCGCGGTGAGCGGCGGCGGCGGGGCACCGCCCGCGCCGATCGGCTGTCCGTTGGCGTCCAGCCCCGCGCCATTACCGGCGCACGCGGCGAGCAGCGCGGCGCCGAGCGGCGCCAGCGGGCGCACGCCTGATACGTTCCACATCGACTCCGCTCCCTTTGAATCGCAAACCGTACCGTGAGTGGGCGGCTTCGGCGTGTTGGTTTCCGTTCCCGGCGATTGATGTTGGTTTCCGTTCCCGTCGTTCTTTTTTACATCATCGGCCGAAACCGCCGCGCCCCCTGCCGACACCTACCGAGCGAACCCAAGCACACCGGGAAGCTCTCACATGCGACACACACTCTCTCTCGACCAGACGCGCTCTTTCACACACGCCCATCCGACGGCCGCGCTGTGGGCGGCGGCTGCCTTCGCGCTGCTCTCCGCCTGCGGCGGCGGCTACGGCGGTGGCGGCAGCGGATCGGGCTCGGGGTGCGGCGGCGCCTACGGCGGTAACTGTCCCGCTCCGACCATCAACATGAGCTCGCCCGGGTCGGCCGTGAATCGCACCGTGCAGCTGACCGCGAGCGCCTCCGCCATGGGCAGCGCCACCGTCACGCGGGTCGATTTCCTCGTCGATGGCACGATCGTCGGAACCGCGACCGTCGCGCCTTACACATTCAGCTGGGACAGCACGACCGTGAGCGACGGCAACCACACGCTCACTGCCAAGGTGACCGACAACCAGACCCAGTCCGCGACCTCGACGGCGATCACCGTCAACGTCGACAACAATCCGGCGTTCACCGTTGCGCTCTCGGGGGCGCAGATCTTCCCCGCGCCGAACTCGAACGCTACGGGAACCGCCAACCTCACGGTGAAACTCGGGACCGGCGCGGTGAGCGGCAAGGTGACGCTGAACGGCGTGAACGCCACGGCGGTGACCATCAACTAAGCCTTCGCGGGCAGCACGGGCGCCGGCCTGATCACGC
>MNCZ01000064.1:13146-39080 GCA_001914695.1 Gammaproteobacteria bacterium 13_2_20CM_66_19
GGCCGACCAGGTGACGGCGCTGCTCGAGGGCAAGCTCTACGTCATCGCGACCTCAGCCGCCAATCCCGCGGGTGAGCTGCGCGGGCAGATCACTCCCGCCAACGTTAAGGTGACTTTCGCGGCGCTCGCCGGCTCGCAGGAGGTGCCGCCGGTCACCATCGCTGCCTCCGGAATGGCTGCCGCCACGGTCGATGCGCTGGCCAACACGGTCACGGTGCACGTCAACGCGACCGGCGTGAACGATGCGACCGCCGCGGAGATGGATACCGCCGCCGCGGGCGCCACGGGACCGAAGCTCGTCGCGCTCACCAAGGATAACGTCAACGCGGGCCACTGGTCGACGGAGCTCGCCGGCGTCAGCGCCGCCGACGTCGGCAACTACACCGCCAACAAGTGGTATGTGAATGTCGTGACGCCGGCCGATCCGAACGGTGCGCTCCGCGGGCAGATCGACGCCACTGCTGCACCGCCGCCCGCTGCCGCGACCCTGACGCAGCTGAAGACGACCGCGTTCGCCGTCTGTGCCAGCTGTCATACCGGCGGCGGCGCCGCTTTACCCTCATCCATGGACCTGCATCCGGCGCAGATCTACGCCTCGATCGTCGGCGTGGCGAGCGTCGAGCAGCCCGCGCTCAAGCGCGTCGCACCCGGCGATGCGGCCAACAGCTACGTCGTACAGAAGCTCGAGGGCGCGGCCACGATCACCGGCGCCCGCATGCCGTTCGGCGGTCCCTACCTCGACCAGGCGACCATCGACCAGGTGAAGGCCTGGATCAACGCCGGGGCGCAGAACAACTGAAGCAGGACTCCTGACTCCCCCTGGCCGGCCCGTCGCACGAATTGCGCGGGCCGGTTTTTTTCAGCTCTCTTGCCGCGCGCGGCTCTGATACACCGATCGTCGCAGCTTCCAGCGCTTGTGCGACCAGGGCCAGTCGGAGGGGGCGTCGTGGATCTGCTGCTCGACGAGCCGCGCGTAACGCTCCGTGAGGGCGCCGGTGGACAGGACCTCTCCCGCTTCGGCGAGCGGCTCGATCCGCATCTCGTAGTAGCCGCGTCCGGTGCGGCGCATGGAGATGAAGAACACCGGGAAGCGCGTGACGCGCGCGATCTCCTCCGGACCCAGGTAGAAAGCCGTGTCGCGATTCAGAAACCGCGTCCAGTACTTGTGCTCGCTGGTAGTCGGCTCCTGATCGGCGACCATGGCTACGGCGCGCACGACGTCCCGGCGCCTGATGATGTCGGGGAGCAGCTCTTTCGCCGGCACGAGTCGCGAGCCGAAGCGCGTGCGCAGCTTCTTCATCTCGCGCTCCGCCCAGTTATTGACCAGTGGCTTGTAGGCGGCGTCGAGCGGGTAGCCGAGCTCGAGCGACAGCGCGAGCAGCATCCACTCCCAGTTGCACTGATGCGCGCCCACGAGCAGCACCGACTGGCCCTGCTGGAGGTGAGCGCGCGGGCCCTCGAGGTTCACGATGCGCACGCGGCGGCGGATCTCCTCCCCGGGCAAGCTCGCGCCCTTGATGATCTCGACCAGCATCTGCGCGAAGCCGAGATAGTAGCCGCGCATCACCGCGCGCAGCTCTGGCTCGTCGAAGTGCGGGAAGGCGCGCGTCAGGTTCCCGCGCACCAGGCGCTCGCGGTACGGGAAGACGCGAAACGCCAGCCAGCCCAGCACCGTGGCGAAGCCATAACCCACCCCCCATGGCACGCGCGCGAGGAGCCGCACCCACCACGCGGAGCGTGCGGGAGCGGCGTCCGCGGGCGCGGTCGGGGGAGCAGGGGCGGGCGCTGCGGTGTGCGCGGATACCTCGGTCAGCATCGCACCCTAGTTTACCGGGCGCGGCTGCGCCGGGGCGCCCGCCGGCGGCGGCTGTGCGGTGAGCACGCGGCCGAAGCGCGGCGCGAGCCAGCGCTCGATGTCGTCGATCAGCGTGAACGCCGCCGGGACGATGACCAGCGTGAGCGCGGTGGAGGTGATGAGCCCGCCGATCACCGCGATCGCCATCGGCTCGCGGAACGCCTTGTCGCCGCCCAGGCCCAGCGCCACCGGCAGCATGCCCGCGATCATGGCCACCGTCGTCATGACGATCGGGCGCGCGCGCTTGTGACCCGACTCGAGGATGGCGGTGAGCCGATCCTTGCCGGCGCGCATCTCCTCGATCGCGAAGTCCACGAGCAGAATCGAGTTCTTGGCGACGATGCCCATGAGCATCAGCAACCCGATGAAGACGCCCAGCGACATGGAATTTCGCGTGAAAATCAGGGCGAGCGCCACGCCGCCGAAGGACAGCGGCAGCGAGAAGAGGATGGTGATCGGCTGCAGCACGCGCGCGAACAGCAGCACCAGCACCGCGAACACCATCAGGATCCCGGTGGCCATGGCGATCAGCATATTGCCGATCAGCTCGTTCATGTACTTGGCATCGCCGATCTCGACCAGGTGCACGCCCTGCGGCAGATGCTTGAGGGTCGGCAGGTTGTAGATCGCCTTCATCGCCGGCCCGAGCTCGGCGCCCTTCAAGTCCGCGTCGATGAACAGGCGGCGGCTCTGGTTGTAGCGGCGCACGCGCGTCGGTCCCTCGCCGAAGCTGATGTCGGCGACGGCCTTCAGCGGAACCGTACTGCCGGAGGAGGTCGGCACCGGCAGGTTCTCGAGCGTCGAGAGGCTCTTGCGGCTGTCCTCGATGAGGCTCACGCGGATCGGCACCTGCCGGTCGGAGAGCGAGAACTTGGCGCTGTTCTGATCGAGGTCCCCGAGGGTCGCGATCCGGATGGTCTCGCTGATGCGCTCGACCGTCACCCCGAGCTGCGAGGCGAGATCGAGGTGGGGATGAATCAGGATCTCCGGGCGCGGCAGGTCGTTGTTGATGCGCGCGTCCCGCACGAAGGGGAGTGCGCCCATCTCGTCGACCACCTTGCGGGCGGTGTCGTAGGTGAGCTGCGGGTCGTCGCCGGTGATGTAGATGTTGACGTCGCGGCCGTTGCCGTTGCGATTGAAGTGCAGCTGCGCGTCGGGGATGACCTTCAGCTCCTGCAGCATGCGGTCCTCCCACTGGCGCTGGGTCACGCGGCGCTCGCCGGCGGGCACCAGCGCAATGAAGATCTCCGCCTCGCGCACGCCCTCGTCGCTCGTGCCCACCAGCTCGACCACGTCCCGGACTTCCGGCTGACGCGCGATGATGCGGAAGGCGGCGGCGGTGACACCCGCGGTGTCCTCGAGGCGGACCCCGGGCGGCAACTCGGCGCTGAGCATGGCCGTACCGACGTCCGCTTCCGGGATGAAGGAGACGGGAACGAAGAACACGAGGCCGACGATCGAGAGGATGAAGAAGGCGAGACCGGACAGCACGGTTTTCCAGCGATGCAGCGTGCACCAGCGGAGCGTCCGCTGGTACCAGGCCATGATCGGACCGTCGGTGTGCGCGGCGATCCGGTCGGACTTGAGCGTATAGGCGGCGAGGACCGGCGTGATGAGGCGCGCCACCAGGAGCGAGAAGAACACGGCCGCGGCGACCGTCAGGCCAAACTGCTTGAAGTACTGACCGGTGAGCCCGCCCATGAAGCTGACCGGCACGAACACCGCGACGATAGTCGCGGAGGTCGCCACGACCGCAAGTCCGATCTGATCGGCGGCATCAAGCGCCGCCTGGTAGCCGCTTTTACCCATGCGCATGTGGCGCACGATGTTCTCGATCTCGACGATCGCGTCATCCACCAGCACGCCCGCGACGAGCGAGAGGGCGAGCAGACTGATCGAGTTGAGCGTGAAGTCCATCCACTGCATGAAAGCGAACGCCGGGATCGCCGACATCGGGATGGCGAGCGCCGAGATCAGCGTGGCGCGCACGTTGCGCAGGAACAGGAACACGACCAGCACCGCGAGCACCGAGCCCTCCACGAGCGCGCTCAGCGCCGAGTGATAGGTTTCCTTGGTGTAGTCGACGCTGGTGTACACCTGCGTCAGCGTCACGTGCGGGTTCTCCTTGCGGATCTTGGCGAGCTCCGCCTGGATGCCGTTGTCGGTGCTGACGTCGGAGTAGCCCTTGGCCTTGATCGCGCTGAACGTGGTCGCCGGGCGCCCGTTGAGACGCGCGATGCTGCGGATCTCACCGACGCTGTCGCGCACCTCCGCGAGGTCGGAGAGCCGCGCGAAGCGCCCCCGTGAGAGCGCGATCTGCGCCTCACCCAGTGCGGCCGCGGTGCGTGCGCCCCCGAGCACGCGGATCGACTGCTCGCCGCCGCCGACCTGGGCGCGGCCGCCCGGGGAGTCGAGGTTGAGCGTGCGCAGCTGCTCGTTCACCTCGGCGGCGGTGATGCCGAGCGCCTGCATGCGCGCAGGATCCAGCTCGACGCGGATCTCGCGGTTGACGCCGCCGCCGCGCTGCACTTGCGCGACGCCCGTGACCGAAAGCAGCCGCTTGGTGATGGTGTTGTCGACGAACCAGGAGATCTCCTCCTCGGTGAGGGCGCTCGAGCTGACCGCGTAGAAGACCATCGGGCCGCCGTCGGCGTTGACCCGCTGGACGGCGGGCTCCTGGATGCCCTGGGGCAGTTGTACGCGCACCTTGGCCATGGCGTCGCGCACGTCGGCGACCGCCCGGTCGATGGGGGTGCCGATCTCGAACTGCACCATCATGTTCGCCTGGCCCTCGACCGCCCAGGAGGTGATGCTGTCGATGTTGCCGATGCCGGCGACCGCACCCTCGATCTTCTGCATCACCTGCGCCTCGAGCTCCTGCGGCGCCGCCCCGGGCTGACCGACGCCCACGTACACGGCAGGGAACGAGACATCGGGATCGGCCGTCACGGGGAGGCGCACGAAGGCAACCACGCCCATGAACAGCAGCACCACGAACAGCACGACCGGGGGCAGCGGGTGGCGGATGGCCCACGCTGAGATGTTCTTCATGAACCCGCGCCTTCTTCAGGACGCCGGGTGCGCTGCAGCCGGCGCCGCAGCCGGCGCCGCGGGCGGCTCTGCGGGTGGCGCGGCCACCTTCACTTCTTCTCCGTCACGCAGAAACCCGGCCGCGGTGGTCACCACGCGCTCGGTCCCGCTGAGGCCGGACGCGATGGCCACACCCTGATCCGAAGTGTCCGCGACGCGCACCGCGCGCCGTGCGGCGTGATTGCCGGCATCGACCACGTACACGTAGCTGCCCCGGCTGTCGGTGAGGACAGCCGTCTGCGGGACCACCGGCCGCATCGCTTGGGCGACCGTGACCGTACCACGGGCGAACGCGCCGGGGCGCAGCGCCGGGTCGGGCTTGAGCGTGATGCGAATTTCACCGAGGCGGGTCTGCGGATCGATGATGGCGCCGAGGAGCCGCACGCGCCCCTCGAACGCCTGCGCGAGTCCAGTCAGGCGCACTATGGCGGCATCTGCGACCTTCACCTGCGCGAGATCCTGCTCCGCCAGCTGGCCGCGCATCTCGACTTCGCCGCCGCTCGCGACCCGGAACAAGGGCGGCCCGCCCGGGTTGGCGATCTGGCCGACCTCGGCGCCGCGCGTGAGCACTGTCCCGGCGATCGGCGCGACGATGCGCGTGCGGTTGAGACGCGCCTCGGCCTCCGCGAGCTGCGCGGCCACGACCTTGACGTTCGCCGCATCCGTTACCGAGGTGGCGCGGCGTTTCTCGATGTCCTCGGCCGAGAGCGCCCCGGCCGACTCGACGCCCTGTGCACGGCGATACTCGGCCGCCGACAGGGCAGCCTGCGCCTTCGCCTGCTCGAGCGCGGCCGCGAGCCGGTTGACCTGAGGGATGAGCACGGCGTCGTCGAGCTTCGCGAGCAGCTGGCCCTTGCGCACGTGATCGCCGGCCTCGACGTAAACGGCGACGATGCGCCCGGTGTCCCCGTCGTTGCCGATCGGCATGTCGTTGCGGGCGGCAATCGCCCCGGTGAAGGTTACCGTCGAGGTCACGGCCCGAAGTCCCGGCGTCACGACGGAGATGAGCGGGACGTTACGCTGCTGGGCGAGCGGCACGATCGCCGCCTTGTGGCGCAACGCGCCGAAGAGCAGCGCGCCGATGACGAGCGCCGCGCCGACGGCTGCGGCGCCGAGCACGTTCCTGCGGAGCCACCAGGGCTCGATGGCTCCCGGCTCGGGCGCGAGCTCCGGCGCGGGCCGCGCCGGGCTCTCCGGAATGATGCGGTCGAGTCCGGGCCGATCGCGGCCGATCCAGGTGACGTGCTCGTCCTGGGTTTCGGGGGTGCTCATGACGATCGGTTCCGCGTTAGTGGCCACGCCGATTTCCTTTGGTCCGGCCGCTCCAGGGCCCGCCGCCGGCCGAGCCGGCCGGACCCCTCAAACCGGCCATTCAAGCAGTTTAAGCGCCGCTGCCGCCACTCCCCGCCTCCGACGCGCCAGGGAGAGATCCGCGGGCGACGGGCCGAAACATGAAGCGGCAGCGGAAGTGGTGCCGGGAATAGGATTCGAACCTACGACCCGCGCATTACGAATGCGCTGCTCTACCAGCTGAGCTATCCCGGCGCATGTCACCGGCAAAACCGGGAATTCTACATTTTCCGACGCAACCTGATCACCAGGTCGATGCCGGCCACCTCGGTCCCGGGCGGCGGAGGGGGCAGGCGGCTGAAGGCCACGGCGGGAACGGGCACGTCGATCAGAGCGCCCGTGTCGAGGTCATGAAAGTGGTAATGCGGCTCGACGTTGGAGTCGAACCAGGCGCGGGAGCCGTCCACCGACAGCTGGCGGATGAGCCCATGCGCGGCGAAAAGATTCAGCGTGTTATAGACCGTGGCTTTGGACACGCGCGCCCCCGAAGCGCGCAGCTGCGCCAGGATCTGCTCCGCGGAAAGGTGCTGGGGCGCTGACAGCAGCAGCGCCGCGATCCGCACCCGCTGGGCCGTCGGCCGGATGCCGCATTCCGAGAGTCGCCCTTCGCAGTGCGGGCTCGCGCTCGCGACGCCTGATGGCGCATTAAGCTCCATGATCCCGGCATTATAGGCACAGGACGCCGCGGATTGCCGCTTTTTGCAGACGAACCCCTCGGGCGCGACGGCCGGCCGGATGCGGCTCAGGCGAGCTTGCCCTGCAGGCGCCGGGCGAGCTCGGCGATGGTCGGGAAATCGAAGAGCTCGGTCAGGTCCACCTGCCCCGGGTACTCGCGGTCGATCTGCTCGTGAATCTCGATGAGCTTGAGCGAGCTCGCGCCGATCTCGAACAGATTGTCGTGGATGCCGATGCGCTTGCCCGCGAGCGCCACGTCGCAGATGCCCTTCAGCTTCTCCTCGATCCGGCTGAGCGTGCCGGACTCGGGGCCGCGCGCCGCCTCGCGCAGCGCCGCGAGCTCCGCGAGCTCCGCATCGAACTCCCCGTCCGCGTAGGCCTCCTCGAGCCGATGGCGCTGGATCTTGCCGCTGGTCGTCTTCGGGATGCGCTTGACCGGGACGACCTCCGCCACCTCGAGTCCGGTCTGTTCGTTGATGAGCCGTGCGACCGCCTTCGCGGTGGGGAGCAAATCCGCAACCGTGCCCCGGTGCAGCACGAAGACCACCAGCTGCTCGATTTCCGCCTCGCGGGCGCGAACCCCGGCGGCGACTACCTTGCCGAGCTCGAGCCCGGGAACGCGCTGCACGATCGCCTCGAGATCGTGCGGGTAGTAGTTCTGGCCATTGACGAAGATGATCTCCTTCGCTCGACCGGAGATATAGAGCTCCCCGCCGTGCACGAGCCCCAGGTCGCCGGTCCGCAGCCACCCGTCGGCGGTAAATGCCGCGGCGTTCGCCTCGGGGTCCTCGTAGTAGCCGCGGGTGACGTTGTCGCCCCGCATGTGCACGTGGCCGATGCGATCCTCGGGCAGCTCCCGGTCCTCATCGTCGGCGATGCGCACCCGGCAGTACGGGATGGGCTTGCCCTCGCTCACGAGCCTGACGGCGTGTCGGTCGGAAGCGGGCACGAGCTCGACCGGACTCCCGGCACTCATGCGGTGGCGGTTGAGCGTAACGGTGCGCAGCGGCGCTCCCACCGCGGGGAAGCTCACCGCGAGAGAGGCCTCCGCCAGGCCATACACCGGGTACATGGCGTTGCGGTTGAGCTTCGCGGGCGCGAGGCGCCCGAGGAACTCCTCGCACAGCTCGACCGAGATGGGCTCCGCGCCGTTGAAGATGAGCCGCACGGCCGAGAGATCCAGTCCCTCGGGGGCGCGCTCGCCGAGCACCTTGAGGTAATGCCGGTAGCCGAAATTCGGCGAGCACAGGATCGTGGCACGCACCTTCGAGGCGAGGCCGAGCCACAGCAGCGGCCGGCGGATGAAGAGCTCCGTCGGCATGAGGTGCGCGTGCACCCGGTTGGCGAACATGACGAGGTGAAAGCCGATGAGGCCCATGTCGTGGGTGAGCGGCATCCAGGAGAGGCTCACGTCGTGCTCGCCGAATCCGGCGACCTCGGTCGAGCCGCGGCAGTTGGCGAGGATGTTGCCGTGCGTGAGCACCACGCCCTTCGGCTCGCTGGTCGAGCCGGATGAGAACTGGATGAAGGCGGTGTCGCCGGCCTGGGCGCGCTGCACGCTGCCGGCGCGCGAGATGTCGTCGAGATCGTCCACGAGGAACGTGCGCTCGCGCAGCGCCGCATACACCTCCTCCTCGCCCGCCTGCGCGGCGAAGGCGCCGATGCGCTCGAGCGAGCGACGCTCGGTGTACAGGAAGGGCTTGCCGAGCCGGCGCGCGATGCGCAGCAGCTTCATGCGGTGCTCGTCGCTGATCCCGAGCGCCACGGGCACCGGCACGATGCCGCCGAGGACCGCGGCCCAGAACGCGTCGATGAACTGCTCGTTGTCCGTGAGGAACAGGATCAGCTTGTCGCCTCGCCGGGCGCCGAGGCGCTGCAGGTGATAGAGGATGCCGAGCGAGCGCTCGTAGAGCTCGGCGAAGGACACCTCGCGCGTCTGGTTCTCGCCCTCGAGGTAGGTGATGCGGTGCGGACGGGTGCGGTTCGCCTCGATCAGCTCGGTGAGCGTGGTGGCGTCGTTCATCAGCGGCGGCGTTCCAGCCTCATGTGCAGCGGAAAACGGGTGCGCAGGTTGATCTGCGCCTCGAGCTCGAGCGGCTTGTCGGGCACCCACTTCAGGCGATAGTGCCGCGCGACCTTGTACAGGTGCACGAGCATCTCGTAGAGCGCGAGTGTCTCGCCGATGCAATGGCGGGGGCCGGCAGCGAACGGCATGTAGGCAAAGCGCGGGCGCTCGCCCTCGTGCTCCGGCGCGAAGCGCTCCGGGGAGAAGGCTTCCGGGTCCTTCCAGAAGCCCGGGTGCCGGTGCAGGAGGTACAGCGGCAGCAGCACGTTGGCGCCGGCCGGCACCGGGTAGCCGCCGAGCACGTCGGCCTCGATAGTCCGCCGCGACAGGAGCCAGCCGGGCGGATAGAGCCGCAGCGCCTCGTTGATGACCTGCTGCGTGTAGGGGAGGGCCTCCATCTCGGCGAGCCCCGGGGCCGCGAGCTCCGGCGCCGCGTCGATCTCGGCGTGCAGCCGCGCCTCGGCTTGCGGGTGCTGCGACAGCAGGTACCAGGTCCAGTTGAGGCCGCTTGCGGTGGTCTCGTGCCCGGCGACGATGAGCGTCATGACCTCGTCGATGAGCTCGCGCTCGCTCATCGGCGCGCCGCTCTCCTTGTCGCGCGCGCTCATGAGCATGGCGAGGTAGTCGAAGTGCTCGGCCGCTTCCTCGCGCCGCCGCGCGATGAGCTGCGCGACGAGCTTGGTGAGCGAGCGGAACTTGTAGGCGAACTGCAGATCGCGCGCCGGCTCGCGGGTCACGACCTCGAAGGGGTTGGCGCCGAGCTGGTCGGTGAGCCGATCGAGGTCGAGCCCGAAGATTGCGCGCAGCACGATCTCGAGTGTGAGCTCGCTCATCTCGTCGGTGAGATTGACGATCTCGCCGGCTCGCGCGCGCTGCTCCCAGCGCTCGAGGCGCCGCTCGTTCACCGCCGCGATCCGCTGCGCGAACTCGGTGACCGTGCGGCGGTGAAAGAAGGGCTGCATCATGTAGCGCTGGCGCTTCCACAGCTCGCCCTCGCTCGTCATGATGCCCTTGCCGAGGAGGATCCTCACCCGGTCGAGGCCGACACCCTTGGTGTAGTTGCGATGATTGGAGACCAGCACCCGCTTGACGTCGTCCGGGTGATGAATGACATAGGTATAAGATCCGCGTGCCGGTACGAACACGCGATAGGTGTCGCCGAGGCGGGCGAACAGCTCGATCATCCGCTCCAGGGAATCGTCCGTGGAGCCGATGTCGAACTGCAGCTCGGGCTCGGGGGGGTGGGTCTGCGCGGACGCGGCGGCGATCATGCAAGCTGTTGAAAGCCAAACCTTAATCTTATATCACACCGACCTGCGCGGTCAGTGGCCGGCAGCGGCCGCACGGGCGATCGCCGCGCGACTGCCCTACGGCAAGCGCCTCGCGCTCGGCGCGGACGGGCCGCAGCAGCATGCCAGTCTCGCCGGCATCGCGCTCGCGCTGCGCGCACTCGGGGCGCTCTTCGATCGCGCGGTGAGTCCGGGCGAGCTCGTGTTCACTCGCGGAGAGAAGCCGAGGCTCGCTCGCGCAAGCCCCGGGACACCCCATGGGGCGATCGCGGCGCAAGCGCCCAGTGCGGGCGAAGTGGCCACTGCCGACGAAGCGGCCACTGCGGACAAAGCCAGTGCCGCGCGCGATCCGGGCGCAGACTTCAGCATTTCTCACTCCGGCCCCTGGGTCGGTTGCGCCGCCCTCGGATGCGGGCGCGTCGGCTTCGACGTCGAGATGGGCGACGGGGAGCAGATCGCCTCCTGGGTGGCGCGCGAGGCCGCGCTCAAAGCCTGGGGCGCCGGAATCCGCGGCCTGCGCGAGCTGAGCTCGAGCGCCGAAGGCATCCGCTGCGGCGGCGTGCTCTGGCACGCCCGGGCGCTCCCGATCTTTCCGGGCGCCTCGGCGTGCGTGATGACGAGCCGAGCGGCGCGCGCACTCTGCGCGCGCGCGCTGTCTCTCGAGGAGCTGTTCGGTCGATGAGCGCGGACGACGAGGAGGGGCTGCGCAACACGCTCTACCGCACTACGACTCGCTCGGGACGTCGGATGACCCCGATGCGCCGCTGGCTGTACCGCCTCATCGTGCCGCTGGCGCTCGGCATCATCCGCGGCTGGTGGCTGACCTGCCGTGTGATACGGGTCGAAGGGGTGGAGCACCTGGACGCGGCGCTCTCGCGCGCACCCTCGCTCGTGCCGTGCTACTGGCATCAGCATCAGCTCTATTGCGGCAAGTTCCTGGTCGAGCAACGTGCGCGTGGACTCACCGTGGGCTGGCTCATCAGCCCCTCGGTGGACGGGGAGCTCGGCGCGATGATGGTGCGGCGCTTCGGCGGGGCGGTCATCCGCGGCTCATCCACCCACACGGGCGCACGGGCTCTGCGCGATTACTACCAGGCGCTCGTCCGCGACGACATCTCCCCGGTCATCACTCCTGACGGTCCGCGCGGACCGCGCTTCGAGTTCAAGCCCGGCGCGCTGCTGCTCTCGCAGATGTCCGGCCGCCCCGTTCTGCCGATGGCATACGCCGCCTCGCGCGCCTGGCTCATCAAGTGGGACAAGTTCGTGATCCCCGTACCGTTTTCCCGCATCGCGATCGCCATCGGCCCGCCTTTCTATGTGCCGCGGGTCACCGACGCGGCGCTGCTCGAGCGCTTAGCTGGGGAGATGGAGGGCGAGCTCAAGCGGCTCTACGCTGTGGCACGCGCGGCGCTCCGCGCGCGCTAGAGTTTCACCCCAGAGCGGTACGGACCCCACCGGGGCCAAAAAGTCGACAGATTCTGTCAAGTCCGTAATGCGCGAGAGAACAGTGCGTTAGCTTGTGTTCCTGATGCAGTGTGCGAGAATCCCGTGCAATCAGTTGGAAAATTCGAGCATCGAATGCTCGACTCCGTGAACGCGCGTCACGCCCAGGGGGCGGTAAAGGGTTAGGCTGCGGCGGCTACACTGTGGGGAGGCTGCGTCTGCCATGACGACCGCGCCGCCGGATAAGCCGGCGGATTTCACCGCTTCGGACATTCTGTCAGCCGACGCCTGGACCGGCCGGGCCCCCAAGCCAGTTCTCGGGATCGACGTCGTCTGCACCAAGATCGCGGTGGACTTCCAGAACATGCACCGCGACTCGGTGGACGAGTGCGTGGCGCGCAATCTCGAGTTGCTGCGCAGCGCCACGGCGTGCGACTGCGCCTTCCTCGCGCCGCTCAATCCCGAGGACTCGACGATCGGCGAGGTGAAGCTCGCGCGCAGCGCCTTTGCGCAGTGCCGTCCTGAAGGGCTCACCGGGATCGCGCTCGCCTCGCTCCCGTGGCTGAAGGGCCGGCTGGAGCACCTGCGGCTCTCGGAGCTGCGCGATGCCAGCGTTCCGCGCAAGGAGCAGGCGACCGAGGCGGCGAAGCTCGCGGAGCTGCACATCGGCTCGACGCTGCTCGTGGCGCTGCGGGTGCAGGGCAAGCCCGCCGGCTTTCTCGGCCTCGCGCACACCATGCCGCGCGGCGCCTGGGACGTGAACCTGCAGCTTTTGATGAAGCTGATCGGCACGAGCCTCTCCACGGGGCTCGAACGTATCCGCACGGAAGCGCGCCTCGCCAAGCTCGAGGAGCGCACCAACCTCTTCCAGGCCGCGGCCAACGACGGTCTGTGGGACTTCGACGTGGAGAGCAACGAGGTCTACTTCTCGCCCCGCTGGAAGCAGATGCTCGGCTACGCCGACGAGGACATGCGCGGCGCGCCCGACTGGCGCAGCCTCGTGCACCCGGACGATCTGGCGCGCGTGCAGACCGCGATCCGCGACCACGTCGCCGGCAAGACCCCGATCTTCGAGAGCACGCATCGCATGCGCCACCGCAACGGCGAGTGGCGCTGGGTCATCAGCCGCGCGACCGCGCGCGTCGACAAGCACGGGCGGCTGCTGCGCCTGGTGGGAGTCGAGCTCGACATCACCGAGCGCAAGCTCTACGAGGAGGCGCTGTTCCGCGAGAAGGAGAGCGCCCAGATCACCCTGCAGTCGATCGGCGACGGCGTCATCACCACCGACGCCAACTCGACCGTCGACTACATCAACCCGGTGGCCGAGGAGCTGACCGGCTGGCGTCTGGAGGACGCGATGGGCCGGGCGATCGAGGAGGTCTTCCGCGCCTTCCACGAGGAGACCTGCGAGCCGCTCGAGAATCCGCTGAGCGTCTCGGTGCGGCGCATGCGCCCGATCAAGTCGGTGCGCCCGGTGCTCCTGATCCGCCGCGACGGTAACGAGCTCTACGTCGAGTCGACCGCGGCGCCGATCCGCGATGGCACCGGCCACGTGGCCGGCGGCGTGCTGGTGTTCCACGACGTGAGCGAGTCCCGCGAGCTGAACCGCCGCCTCTCGTACCACGCGAGCCACGACCTGCTCACCGGGCTCGTCAACCGGCGCGAGTTCGAGAGCCGCCTCGAGCGGGCGCTGAAGAGCGCCAAGGCGCGCGAGGCCTCCTATGCGCTGTGCTATCTCGACATCGATCAGTTCAAGATCGTGAACGACACCTGCGGCCACAGCGCCGGCGATGCCCTCCTCGGGCAGGTGGGCGCGCTGCTGAAGTCCAAGGTGCGCTGGCGCGACACGCTCTCGCGCCTGGGGGGCGACGAATTCGGCATTCTTCTCGAGAGCTCCTCGCTCGATGAGGCGATGCGCACCGCCGAGACGCTGCGCGAGGCGGTGCGCAACTTCCGCTTCACGTGGGAGGACCGGGTGTTCCGCCTCGGCGCCAGCATCGGTGTGGTGCCGATCACCTCCGAGAACGAGGACGTCGCCTCGATCCTGTCCGCGGCCGACAGCGCCTGCGTCGCCGCCAAGGAGGGCGGGCGCAACCGCGTCCACAGCTTCGCGGAGAACGACATCGAGCTGATGCGCCGGCGACGCGAAATGCAGTGGGCGGCGCGCATCAACACGGCGCTCGAGGAAGGGCGGTTCGAGCTGTACCGCATGGCGATACAGCCGCTGCAGCGGCCCGAGCCCGGCGCGCACTACGAGCTGCTGCTGCGCCTGAAGGACGAGGGCGGGCGCATCGTCGCCCCGAACGATTTCATCGCCGCCGCGGAGCGCTATGGCATTACGCCGGCGATCGATCGCTGGGTGATCGAGAACGCCTTCCGGTGGCTCGTATCCGATTCGGACGAGCGCGAGAAGCTCCTGCGCTGCTCGATCAACCTCTCGGGCCAGAGCCTCGGGGACGACAAGTTCCTGCCGTTCGTCATCGACCAGTTCCACAAGAGCGGGCTCGACGCCTCGAAGATCTGCTTCGAGATCACCGAGACCGCGGCGGTGGCGAGCTTCTCCCAGGCCAACCGCTTCATCCAGGCGCTGAAAGAGCTCGGCTGCAAGTTCGCGCTCGATGACTTCGGCACCGGCCTGTCGTCCTTCGGATACCTGAAGCACTTCCCGGTCGATTACCTCAAGATCGACGGCAGCTTCGTGCGCGAGATCCTGCGCGACCCGATCGACCGCGAGATGGTGCGCTCGATCAACGAGATCGGTCACCTCACCGGCAAGCAGACCATCGCGGAGTTCGCCGAGAACGCCGAGATCATCCAGATGCTGACGAGCCTCGGCGTCGACTACGCGCAGGGCTACGGAGTCGCCCAGCCGCAGCGCGTGCTGAAGTCAGCGGTCGCCTGAGCGGCCGGTTCCGGGCGCTGGTCCGAAGACCGGGCCGCCGGGGCGACCGCTGTCCGACTGGGCGTGCGCCCGTGCGTGGCTGTTACGACACCCTGAATCGCGGAAAGACGACGGACGGCTGAGCCAGGCGCCGCGCTCCGCCACGCTCAAACGCCGAGTACGGTCTGTGTGCGCCACGGGTGCGCGCCTGCCCCTCGCGCCTGCGATCGCAAATCCGCCTGTCACTCATGGTGGCATTCACGGCAACCCTCCCTTCGGCTGAACATCCCCGACTGAAACCTTGACAGCCGGCGAGGTGGGGTATGGGTGTCTTTTTTCAAGGGCCCGCCGGAGGACCTTTGAGCGCGCAGCCCGGTAGCGTTTCTTAAGGCGCTCTTAAGGAGTGCGTGCGCGCTCCGTCACCTGGCGCCCGCAGCGTAGAAATAATAATCGGCGCGGTAGGGAACGCGCGCCTCCCTCACCTTCCGCCCCGTTCCCGAGGACGTGCAGCCCGACGGCGCGGGCGGTTGTCCTCCGTGGGTGTTGATTCGCTGCACGGAGGTGACGCTCGCAAGCACGCCCTTGCCACTGTGGCTCGTGGCGGCAATCAGCAGCCACGGAATCGAGTCCCGATCCGGAGCATCGACGTGGGCGGTCGCCTTGCCGTTGACCGCGCTGCCGTCGCGGTGCGTCCACGAGGGACCCGCGGAATGATGACCGATGACCGCCCCCTGCTCGTCGAGCAACTCGGCGTCCGGCGCCTTGAGCGTCCATTCCGGCTTGCCGTCCGTGCCCGTCCCGCAGACGTAGATCTGCACGCCCGATGCGCGCGCGCGCAGCAGGACTTTCTCACCCGGCTGCACCTTGATCGCATCGGGAACTTCGGGGGCGTCCAGGACCTGCGCGTGCGCGAACGCCAGGTCCTTCGCCTTGTCAGGAGGCTCGGGGGCCGGCACCTGGGCCTGCGCCACGGCAGGACAGGCACAGGCGAGCAGGGTCGCGAGCCGTGTGGCTCGCCTTAAGGAGAGTCGTGTCATCGGGCGTCCTCGACAGCTCGTCGCCGCCACTGAAGTCCGCGTCATTATGACCGGCGCGCGCAGGGCGGTGTTCGGGGGATATGCATCCGGGGGTGCCGGGACCGTTCGGCACTGCCCAGGCAACGCCGGGTCACGTTGCCGACTCTCACCCACCGCCGGAATCCAGCCGCATCGACAGGTCCACCGCGCGCACGTGCTTGGTGAGTGAGCCGACCGAGACGTAGTCGACGCCGGTGGCGGCGATCTCGCGCACCGTCTCGAGCGAGACGCTCCCGGAGGCCTCGAGTTCCACGGCCCGCGAGCGCGCCCGGGCAAGGCTCACCGCGGTGCGCATGTCCGCGAGGCTGAAGTCATCGAGCATAATGATGTCGGGCGCAGCCCCGAGCGCCTCCTCGAGTTCGGCGAGCGACTCGACCTCCACTTCGACCTTGAGCCCCGGCGCCGTGCGACGCGCCGCCTCGATCGCCCCGGTGATGGAGCCGGCCGCCGCGATGTGGTTCTCCTTGATCAGCACCTGGTCGTAGAGGCCGAAGCGGTGATTGTCGCCGCCGCCGCAGCGCACCGCGTACTTCTGCGCGCCGCGCAGCCCCGGGAGCGTCTTGCGGGTGTCGAGAATGCGGCAGCCGGTGCCGGCGACGGCGTCCACGAAACGCCGCGTGACGGTGGCGGTGGCCGAGAGCAGCTGCAGGAAATTGAGCGCGGTGCGCTCGCCCGTGAGTACCGCCCGCGCGGGCCCGGCGATCTCGCAAAGCGCCTCTCCGGCGGCGATGCGCTCGCCGTCGCTCGCGCGCCAGGCGAGGCGCACCTGCGGGTCGAGACGGCGGAAGGTCTCCTCCGCCCACGGCCGCCCGCAGAGCACCGCCTCCTCGCGCGCAATGACGGCGCCGCGCACGCGCTGCGCCGCGGGCACGAGAGCTGCGGTCACATCGCCGCTACCGATGTCCTCGCGCAGCGCCGCATCGACCTGGGCGGCGAGATCCGTGGGCAGCTCGGGCACTACCGCCCCTTACTCCACGTGCGACGTCAGTGAATGAACGGCAGGCCGTGACTGGCCGCTGCCATGCACATGAGCATCGGGATCGACAACACGAAGTTGACGCGGGAAGCCATGCCGGCCACCTTGCGTGCGCGCGCCTTCTCCTCGTCGGTGGCGGCGACGACACCCAAGATCTTCTTCTGATTCGGCCAGATCAGCACCCAAACGTTGAACAGCATGATGGTGCCGAGCCACGCGCCCGTGCCGATGATGAGAAAGTAGTGGGTCGGGTCATCGACGCCTGCGCCGAGGGTGAAGGCGCCGACGAACTTCCCCGCGCGGCCGAGGAGCCACGCGCCGCCCAGCCAGGTGGCCACGGCTCCCCAGCGGAACCAGAACAGCGCCCGCGGGGCCACATACTTCGTGACGCCCGCGCCGCCCGGCCCCCCCTTGTCGGCGGCGGCATCCGCGAGCGCCGGAGTCTGCGCCACGTTGAAGTAGTAGAGCAGGCCGATCCAGAACACGCCGGAGACGATGTGAAACCAGCGCGCCAAACCGAGCTCGTTGAAGCTGAACCCGCCGATCGCGAACGCGAGCAGCAGCGAGACGACGATGCCGAGGATCAGGGACTGGCGGTGGTTGTTCAGTGGGTTCATGGCCTTAGATCTCCAAGTTATTGTTTCCGCGGGCCGGGTGGACCTTAGAGCGTTTGAAGAATAGGCGAGGCACCCCCATAATTCAACGCACTTTGAAGCAACTCTCGCTGAAGCCCGAGGAGCGTCCGCCATCGCCGTGCATCAACGTCTGCTCCCTCGATACCGGCGGGTTGTGTGTCGGGTGCCTGCGCACCGGGGACGAGATCGGACGTTGGCTGTACATGAGCGCGGCCGAGCAATGGCGTCTGCTGGATGAGCTTGCCGAGCGGCGCAAACTGAAGAGGTAGTGTGCAATATGGATGTCGTCGAGAGGATCAAGGCCGAGCTTTCCTCGAGCCCCGTGGTGCTGTTCATGAAGGGCACCCCGGACTTTCCGCAGTGCGGCTTTTCCGCGCAGACGGTCGCGGCGCTGCGCGCCGTGGGCGCGGAGTTCAAGTCCGTCAACATCTTCGAAGAGCCGGAAATGCGCGAGGCGCTCAAGCGCTACTCCAACTGGCCCACCTATCCGCAGCTCTACGTGAAGGGCGAGCTGGTCGGCGGCTGCGACATCGCGCTCGAGATGTACCGCAGCGGTGAGCTGAAGAAGCTCCTGACCGAGGTCGGCGCGGCGGGCTGAGCTTTCGGAGCCGGCGCACCCTCGCGCCTGCGCGGGGCGCGCCGCAGGCCGCGGCGGCCTCTCTCCCGCCGACTTAAGGTGATGGAAAATCCGTCTCGAGCGGCGGCTCCTGGGCGTCCGGCTCCTCCGGGGCAGGCTCGGCCGCCGCGCTCCACCAGCCGAGCGCGCGTGCGCGCTCCTCGGCCGCCTGGTGGCTGTCGCGCAGCCGGTTGCACACGAGGCAGAAGACATCGGCGCTGCGCTCGGCGTCGTAGCGGGCGTTGTGGGCGCTCCCCGGATCCCACTCGAGCCCCGCGACCGTGACCGCCTTGGCGAGCACGGTCTGCCCGAGAGCGGCTCCGGCGAGCGTCGCCGTGTCGAAGCACGAGAACGGATGAAACGGATTGCGCTTCACCGCGCAGCGCGCGATCGCGGCGTTGAGGAATGCCAGGTCGAAGGCGGCGTTGTGACCCACGAGGATCGCCCGGCGGCAGCCGTGGGCGCGCACCGCGTGGCGGATGACGCGGAACACTCTCTGCAGCGCATCGCGCTCCGGCAGTGCCGGGCGCAGCGGGTGGTGGGGGTCGATGCCGGTGATCGAGAGCGCGGCCGGATCGAGTCGCGCGCCCGCGAAGGGTTGCACGTGGAAATCATGGGTCGCGCCGCGCTTCAGGCTGCCGTCCTCGGCCATGTCGATCAGCACCGCCGCAATCTCGAGCAGCGCGTCGGTGGCCGGATGAAAGCCGCCCGTCTCGACGTCGATGGCCACCGGCAGGTAACCGCGAAAGCGCCGCGCCATGAGCGCTGCGGTCGCGGCCGTCGGTGCGGGAGTCTCGGGCGATGCCTCGCTCATGGGGGCGACGATACCCGCACCGCTTCAGCAGGCCAGGCGCCAGGCGATGCGTCCGCCGGCACGCAGCGGCACGAGCTCATCCCGCCCGAACGCATAGCGGGCCGGCACCTCCCATGGCTCTCTCACGAGAGTGAGGGTGGCGCCGCTGCGCGGCAGGCCGTAGAAGTCCGCGCCGTGAGCGGAGGCGAAGGCCTCGAGCCGTCCGAGCGCCCCGGCCAGCTCGAAGGCCTCCGCGTACAGCTCGATCCCGGCGTGCGCGCTGAAGATTCCGGCGCAGCCGCAGGCCGTCTCCTTCGCCGCCCGCGCGTGCGGGGCGCTGTCGGTGCCGAGAAAGAGGCGCGGGCTGCCACCGGCCACCGCCTCCATGAGCGCCGCGCGGTCGGCTTCCGCCTGCAGGACCGGCCGGCAGAAGTGATGCGGCCGCAGTCCCCCTGCGAACAGCGCGTTGCGGTTCATCAGCAGGTGATGCGCGGTCACGGTGGCCGCGATTCCATCGCGGGCCGCGAGCACGAAATCGAGCGCGGCTCGGGTCGTGATGTGCTCGAGCACTATGCGCAGCCGAGGGTGGCGCTCGGCGAGCGGCGCGAGCACCGCGTCGATGAAGCGCGCCTCGCGCTCGAACACGTCGACCTGCGGGTCGGTGACCTCGCCGTGCACCTCGAGCACCATGCCGAGCTCCGCCATGCGCGCGAGCACCGGATCGATGCGGCGCACCTCGGTGACGCCCGCCTCGGAATGGGTGGTCGCGCCCGCCGGGTAGAGCTTGCAGCCGAGCACGCAGCCGCTCGCGCGGGCGCGCTCGATCTCGGCGGCGGGCGTGGCGTCGGTCAGATAGAGCGTCATCAACGGCTCGAACCGGGCCCCCGGCGGGAGTGCCGCGAGGATGCGGCCGCGGTAGGCGAGGGCGGCCTCGGTGCTCGTCACCGGCGGCGCGAGGTTCGGCATCACGATGGCGCGCGCAAAGCGCGCCGCACTGAAGGGCAGCACCGCCTCCAGCGATGCGCCGTCGCGCAGGTGCAGGTGCCAGTCGTCGGGGCGGCGCATGACGAGCGTGCTCATGCGGCACGCTCCAGTTGCGCTAGCACCTGCGCGCTCGGCAGCAGAGCGCCGCCGGGCGCGCCGGGAGCACTGACACTCACTTGCTTTACCTGACGCTGCTCGCCATCATTACTCATTCTATCGCGAGCCGGCAGACCACGCGCGCGGTGAGCACCGCGCGAGCATCTCATGACCGAACCCCCGAAGCTCGAAGACCTCGATCCCGTCGAGACGCGGGAGTGGCTCGAATCGATCGATTCGGTGCTGAAAACTCACGGCGCCGAACGCGCCCACTACCTGCTCGAGCGGCTGATCGACTACACGCGCCGCAGCGGCGCGTATCTGCCGTTCAAGCCCAACACCGCCTACGTCAACACGATCCCGACGGGGCGCGAGCCGGATTATCCGGGCAACCGCGCGCTCGAGCGGCGCATCGAGGCCTACATCCGCTGGAATGCGCTGGCGATGGTGTTGCAGGCGAACCGCGTGTCCTCCGAATACGGCGGGCATCTCTCGAGCTACGCCTCCTCGGCGACGCTCTACGAAGTGGGCTTCAATCACTTCTGGCGCGCGCCTTCGGAGCAGCATCCCGGCGACCTGGTCTTCATCCAGGGTCATTCATCGCCCGGCATCTACGCGCGCGCGTACCTCGAGGGACGCCTGAGCGCGGAGCAGCTGCGCCATTTCCGCCAGGAAGCGGGCGGCGCGGGCGTCGGGCTCTCCTCCTACCCGCATCCGTGGCTGATGCCGGATTTCTGGCAGTTCCCGACGGTGTCGATGGGCCTGGGTGGGATGATGGCGATCTTCCAGGCGCGCTTCACCCGCTACCTCGAGCACCGCGGGCTGGTGAAGCCCTCGGACCAGAAGGTCTGGGCGTTCCTGGGCGACGGCGAGATGGACGAGCCCGAGTCGATGGGCGCGCTCACGATGCCGGTGCGCGAGGGACTCGACAACCTGATCTTCGTCATCAACTGCAACCTGCAGCGCCTCGACGGCCCGGTGCGCGGCAACGGCAAGATCATCCAGGAGCTCGAGGCGGCCTTTCTCGGCGCCGGCTGGAACGTCATCAAGGTGCTCTGGGGCTCGCGCTGGGACCCGCTGCTCGCGCGCGACACCCATGGACTCCTGCGCCGGGTCATGGAGGAGTGTGTCGACGGCGAGTACCAGAACTTCAAGGCCAAGGGCGGGGCTTACACGCGCGAGCACTTCTTCGGCAAGTATCCCGAGCTCAAGGCCATGGTCGCCAACATGTCCGACGAGGAGATCTGGCGGCTGAACCGCGGTGGCCACGATCCCCGCAAGGTGTACGCGGCCTATGCCGCGGCCGCGGCCCACAACGGCCAGCCGACCGTCATCCTGGCGAAGACGGTGAAGGGTTTCGGCCTCGGCAAGGGCGGCGAGGGGCAGATGATCGCGCACCAGGCGAAGAAGATGTCCGAGGAAGACGTGCGCGCGTTCCGGGATCGCTTCAACATCCCGGTCTCGGATGAGGACCTCGGGAAGCTGCCATTCCGCAAGCCCGACGCAGAGACCGAAGAGGCGCGCTACCTCAACGAGCGGCGCACGGCGCTCGGAGGCTTCCTGCCGACCCGCCGCCGCACCGCCCCGCCGCTCCTCATTCCGCCGCTCGAGGCCTTCGGGGCGCTCCTCGAGGGAACCGCCGACCGCGAGATCTCGACGACCATGGCGTTCGTGCGCGCTCTCACCGTGCTGCTCAAGGACAAGAACGTCGGGCGCAATATCGTGCCGATCGTGCCCGATGAGGCGCGCACCTTCGGCATGGAGGGACTGTTCCGGCAGATCGGCATCTATTCCTCCGTCGGGCAACTCTACACGCCCCAGGACGCCGAGACCCTCATGTCCTACCGCGAGGACAAGAAGGGCCAGATGCTGGAGGAGGGCATCAACGAGGCGGGGTCGCTCTGCTCGTGGCTGGCCGCCGGCACCGCCTACAGCGTCCACGGCATCAACATGGTGCCGTTCTACATCTTCTATTCGATGTTCGGCTTCCAGCGCGTCGGGGACTTCATCTGGGCCGCCGGCGACATGCAGGCGCGGGGCTTCCTGGTCGGCGCGACCGCCGGGCGGACTACGCTGGCAGGCGAGGGCCTGCAGCACCAGGACGGTCACAGCCAGCTTCTCGCGAGCACCGTGCCGAACTGCGTGGCCTACGATCCGACGTACGCGTACGAGCTCGCCGTCATCATTCACGACGGCCTGCGCCGCATGTACGCCGAGCAGGAACGCGTCTTCTATTACATCACGGTGATGAACGAGAACTATCCGCAGCCGGCGCTCCCCGCGGGCGTCGAGGCGGGGATCATCGCGGGCGGGTACCTGCTGCAGATCGGCAGCCGCGGCAAGGTGCGCGCGACGCTCCTCGGATCCGGCACCATCCTGCGCGAGTGCCTGGCGGCGGCGAAGATTCTCGAGAACGACTACGGCATCCCGGCGGATGTCCTCTCGGTGACGAGCTTCAGCGAGCTGCGCCGTGAAGCCCTCGAGTGCGAGCGCTGGAACCTGCTGCACCCCGGTGAGGAGCCGCGCACGCCGTACGTACGGCAGATGCTCAAGGGCCGCGAGGGGCCGGTGATCGCCGCCACCGATTACATGCGGACGGTGCCGGATCAGATCCGCCAGTGGGTCGAGGGCCGCTACGTGACGCTCGGCACCGACGGTTTCGGGCGCTCGGATTCGCGCGCCGCGCTACGGCGGCATTTCGAGGTCGACCGCAACTACATCGCGGTGGCAGCGCTCAAGGCGCTCGCCGACGAGTCTCGCGTCGATCGGGCGACGGTCGAGAAAGCGATCAAGGCGCTCGGCATCGATCCGGCGAAACCGGTGCCATGGAAGGTGTGAAAATCCGCGGGGCCACATGAACGCGGTACGGAGCCTCGTCGAAGTGCGCGTGCCCGACATGGGCAACTTCAAGGACGTCGCCGTCATCGACGTACTGGTGAAGCCCGGCGACGCCGTCGTCATCGACTCGCCGCTGGTCACGCTCGAGTCCGACAAGGCGACCATGGACGTGCCCTCGACGGCGGTCGGCGTCGTCGAGAAGCTCCACACCAACAAGGGTGGCAAGGTCAACACCGGCGATCTCATCGCCACGGTGCGCGCCAACGGTTCGACGCCCGCCACCGCAACGCCCGCTACCGCAACGCCCGCTACCGCAACGCCCGCTACCGCACCGCCCGCTACCGCACCGCCCTCACGCAGTGCCGCTGCACCGCCTCCCACGCCGCGGGGCGTCTCCCCGGCGGCCGCCCCCGAGCGGGCGAGTGCCCCCGAGGCGGGGGCTGCTCTGGCCGCCGCCGTCGCGACCACGCTGCGCAGCGACTTAGCGCCGATCGATGAGCCGGGGTTCTCGAGCGCGCACGCCGGACCCTCGGTACGCAAGTTCGCGCGCGAGCTGGGCGTGGATCTCGCCCGGGTCATCGGCCAGGGCTTCAAGGGCCGCATCACTCACGAGGACGTCAAGAGCTTCGTCAAGAGCGCGCTCGCGGGCGGCGCTCCCGAAACCGCGCGTCCGGCCGCCCCCGCGCTGCCTCCGTTCCCGGCGGTGGACTTCACGCAGTTCGGCCCCACCGCGATCGAGCCCCTGTCGCGCATCCAGAGGATCTCCGGCCCGCGGCTGCATGCGAGCTGGGTGAATGTCCCGCACGTCACGCAGTTCGACCTGGCCGACATCACCGAGCTCGAGCAGGTGCGCGCCGGGCTGAAGGATCGGGCTCAGGCGGCGGGCGTGAAGCTCACGCCGCTCGCCTTCATCTTGCGCGCCTGCGTGAAGGCGCTGCAGCAATTCCCGCGCTTCAATGCCTCGCTCGACGCGACCGGGGCCAACCTCATCGTGCGGAAGTTCCTGCACCTCGGCTTCGCCGCTGACACGCCGAACGGGCTGGTGGTGCCGGTGGTGCGCGACGCGGATCGCAAGGACGTCTACGAGCTCGCGCGGCAGCTCGGGCAGCTGTCGGAGAAGGCGCGCGCCGGGAAGCTCGCGCCGGGCGATATGCAGGGCGGTTGCTTCACGATCTCGAGCCTGGGCGGCATCGGCGGCACGGCTTTCACGCCGATCATCAACGCGCCGGAGGTCGCGATTCTCGGCGTGTCGCGCTCGTCGATGCAGCCGGTGTATCAGGGCGGCACTTTCGTGCCGCGCCTCATGCTGCCGCTGTCGCTCTCGTACGATCATCGCGTCATCGACGGGGCGATGGCGGTGCGCTTCACGACCTATCTCGCCCAGACTCTCGGCGACCCGCGGGGACTGCTCGAGGCGGTGCTGTGAGCCGCGTGGATCTCACGATCCCCGATATCGGCAATTTCACCGACGTGTCCGTGGTCGACGTGCTCGTGAAGCCGGGCGACGTCATCGCCATCGATTCGCCACTGGTCACGCTCGAGACCGACAAGGCCTCGATGGACGTGCCCGCGACCGCCGCGGGCACGATCGCCGAGGTGTCGCTCAAGCGTGGCGACAAGGTGTCGAAGGGCTCGCTGATCGCGCGCGTCGATGCGGGCACTGCGGCGGCTTCCGTGGGTTCGCCGGCCGCTGCAGCCACGAGCGCCCCTGCCGCGCGCGCGGTGCCCGGGGCGGAGCCCCGGCCGGCGGCACCACCCGCGCCTCCCGCCCCCGCGGCGCGCCGGGAGACCGCCGGAGACACCGTGCGCATGCCCTCGCCGGGGAGCGGCCCGGCCGATCGCGCGAGCCAGGAATTCAACCGCAGCACGCAGCTCCTGGTGCTGGGCGCCGGACCGGGGGGCTACACGGCGGCGTTCCGAGCGGCAGATCTCGGGCTCAAGGTGACGCTCGTCGAGCGCTGGCAGGAGCTCGGCGGCGTGTGCCTCAACGTCGGCTGCATTCCTTCGAAAGCGCTCCTGCACGCCGCCAAGGTCATCGAGGATGCCGAGGAGATGGGCGCGCGCGGCATCGCTTTCGGCGCGCCTCAGCTCGACCTGCAGCGCCTGCGTGCCTGGAAGAGCTCGGTAGTCGCGAAGCTGACCGGCGGACTCAAGGTCCTCGTGAAGCAGCGCAAGGTCGATGTGGTGCGCGGCACCGGGCGGTTCGTGGGCCCGAACGTACTCGAAGTGATGGGCACGAGCGGCTCGCAACGCATCCACTTCGATCAGTGCATCATTGCCGCGGGCTCGGAGCCCGTGCGGCTTGCGGGGTTGCCGGACGATCCGCGCATTCTCGATTCGACCGACGCCCTCGAGCTGCCGTCCTTCTCCGGCGGGCTGCTGGTGGTCGGCGGCGGCATCATCGGGCTCGAGATGGCGTGCGTATTCGACGCCCTCGGGGTGCGCGTGAGCGTCGTCGAGCTCACCCCGCAGCTGATGCCGGGATGCGATCCGGATCTGGTGCGGCCGCTCGAGCGGCGCATCCGCTCGCGCTACGAGCAGATCCTGCTCGGCACGCGCGTGGCAGGCATCGAGCGCGATCCGGGCGGGCTGCGCGTGAGCTTCACGGGCGACAACGCGCCGTCCCCGCAGATCTTCGGCCGCGTCCTCGTGGCGGTGGGGCGCACGCCGAACGGCCACACACTCGGCGCCGAGCTCGCCGGCGTGAAGGTCTCCGAGCGCGGCTTCATCCCCGTCGACCGTCAGATGCGCACCAACGTGCCGCATATTTTCGCGATCGGCGATATCGCCGCCCCACCGCTGCTCGCGCACAAGGCGATGCACGAGGGCAAGGTGGCGTCGGAAGTCGCCGCAGGGCACAAGCGCGCGTTCGACGCGCGCACGATCCCCTCGGTGGCCTACACGGATCCGGAGATCGCGTGGGCGGGCCTCACCGAGACCGACGCTCGCGCCAACGGCACCGCGTTCCGCAAGGGTGCGTTCCCGTGGGTGGCGAACGGCCGCTCGCTCTCGCTCGGACGCGACGAGGGCTTCACCAAGCTCCTGTTCGATCCCGACAACCACCGCGTGCTCGGCGGCGGCGTCGTAGGCACCAACGCCGGCGAGCTGATCAGCGAGATCGCGCTCGCCGTGGAGAACGGCTGTGATGCCGCCGACATCGGGCTCACCATCCATCCGCACCCTACCCTCAGCGAGACCGTCGCGGGTGCAGCCGAGGCCGTCGAGGGCACCCTCACCGACCTCTACGTGCCGAGGAAGTGAGCGGTGATTGC
>MNCZ01000128.1 GCA_001914695.1 Gammaproteobacteria bacterium 13_2_20CM_66_19
CACCGCCTGCGCGGAGATCGTCACCACATCGCCGCCGTCGCCGATGTAGACGGTGTTGTCGGCGAGAAACTCATTCAGCTCCCAGGCCACCCGGTAGGGGTGGATCGGGACGTTGTTGGACTTGAAGAGCGGCATCAGTTTCTCGGTGGCCGCCGCTTCCGCCTCGGCGAGCTTCCTCATCCACTGTTGCCGCGCCTGGCGCTTGTCGCTCTTGAGGCGCCCCGTGACCGCCTGCAGCACGGCGCCGAGGATCGCGCCCGGATGTCCGACCAGCCCGAGATCGATGTCGCGGTTCTTGCCGACCGTGCGGTAGTCCATGTCGATCTGCACGAGCTTGAGCTTCGTGCTGATGCGCCGCCCGTAGCCCATGCGAAAGTCGAAGGGCGTGCCGACGATGACGATGACGTCGGCGTCGGCAAAGGCATTGCCGCGGGTCCGATCGAAGTGGTGCGGATCGCCCGGCGGGAGAAGCCCGCGGCTGCCGCCATTGAAGTAGCCCGGGATGTCGAGGCCCCTGAGCAGCGCGATCGCTTCCTCGTGGCCGCGCGCCGTCCATACTTGCTGACCGTAGAGAATCGCCGGGCGCTCCGAGTTGATGAGGATATCGGCGAGTTTCTCGATGTCGCGGGGATCGGCGAGCGAGCGGGTCGAGGCGCGGTAGTGACCGGGTTTCGGCACGACCGCCTTGCCGATCTCGACCTCGCGGTCGAGGACATCGCGGGGAATTTCCAGATACACCGGGCCCGGCGCGCCGTTGAAGGCCTCGCGCGCGGCCATCGACACCATGTCGGCGACGCGCTCGGTGCTCGGCACCGTGGCGGCAAACTTGGTGATCGGGGACATCATGTCGACGTGCGGCAGGTCCTGGAGCGAGCCCATCTTGTGCTGGGTGAGGGCGCCCTGGCCGCCGATGTGCAGCACGGGGCTCTCGGAGCGGAACGCGGTCGCGATCCCCGTGACGGCGTTGGTGCAGCCGGGTCCCGCGGTCGTCACCACGCAGCCGAGCTTGCCGGTCTGACGGGCGTAGCCGTCCGCGGCATGCGCCGCGACCTGCTCGTGGCGCACGTCGATGATGCGGATGCCCTCATCGATGCAACCGTCGTAGATGTCGATGATGTGGCCGCCGCAGAGCGTGAAGATGGTATCGACGCCCTCGTTCTTCAGGGCCCTCGCGACCAGATGGCCGCCGGAGATGACGCCGGTGTCCCGGCTCTTGCGCTTGAGCGTGTCTTCCGCGGTGGTCGTGCTCCGGGTTTCCGCGGGCTTGGTCGCCGTCTCTTGCATTGACGCCTCCATAACAATCAGCTGCGAGCCCGGCGGCCCGGTGATCCTCGGGCGCTCCTGCGGGGTCTTCCGCAGGAGCGCCGCTCAGGCCTCAGCGCGTTGCCAGGTTCGGGGTTGCAGCGATCGCGCCGGTCCGGCTGGTGTATGCGCTCCGCATTGGTTTCAGGATCAGGACGGCCGCGAGCGCCGCCACGATATTGAGGATGGCAGCCGTCATGAATACGGGATGCCAGTTTCCCTTGGCCGCGATGACACTCGTCAGGGGTATCAGCAGCGATGCTGTGCCCTTTGCGGTATACATGAGCCCGGTGTTGGTCGTCGCGTAGGTGGCGCCGAAGGTGTCGGTCACGGTCGAGGGGAAGAGGCTGTAGATCTCACCCCACGCGAAGAACACCAGTCCCGAGAGCAGCACGAACATGACCGGGTCGGTGCCGAGATTGGCGAGCGCGATGATCCCTAAGCCCTCGAGCAGGAAGGCGATGAACATGGTCTGCTCGCGCCCGATCTGGTCGGACACCCATCCGAAGAAGGGCCGGGTGAGGCCGTTCAGGATGCGGTCGATGCTCAACGCGAAGGTCAGCGCCGGCATGGTGAGACCAATGAGGCTCACCGGAGTGTCGGCGATCTTGAAGTCCTTGGCGATCGGCGCGAGCTGCGCGGTCGCCATCAGACCGCCCGCCGCCATCATGATGAACATGAGATACATGACCCAGAAGACCGGGGTCGAGAGCATCTCGAGCGGCTTGGCCTGGTAGCGGCTGGCCCCAGGCGCCACCTTGGGGGGCGCTACCATCAGGCCCACGGCCGGCGCCGCGATCAGCGAGCCGACCACCACCACGACGATCCCCTGGAACAGGCCGAAGGTCAGGAAGGTCTGCTCGTAGCCCGAGTTCTTGATCATGTGGGCGATCGGAATGATGGTCGCCGCCGAACCCATGCCGAAGCCCGCTGCGGTCAGGCCCGCCGCGAGCCCGCGGCGTCCCGGGAACCAGCGCACGGCGTTGCCGATGCAGGTACCGTAGACCGCGCCCGCGCCGACGCCACCGATCGCGCCGGCGAAATAAAACATCGCGAGCGACTCGGCGAATGAGTTGATGGTCCAGGCGACGCCGCACAGCGCGCCGCCGATCACGACGATCCACTTCGGCCCGAAGCGGTCGACCAGGTAGCCCTCGGCCGGCACCAGCCAGGTCTCGAGCAGGACGAAGATGGTGAAAGTGACCTGAATGGCCGCCTTGCTCCAATGGTATTTGTCCCCGATCGGGCCGACGAACAGCGTCCAGCCGTACTGCAGGTTCGCGATCATCACCATGCAGATGATGCCGATGACCAGCTGTGTCCACGGTTGGGCGAAGAATGAACGGGTCTGAGAAGTCGAATCGGTAACCATCGGTGTTCCCCCTTGTTCGATTTTGGGTTTAAGAACCGTCAGCCGGCTGGTATGAACTTCCGCGATTCGTGATACGAGCAAGCGTTCGACTTGTTCTCCGCTGCCGTCATACAGAAGGAATCAGACCGCGTCATAGGCGATCCCTCACTCGGTCAGCCGCCCTCGGATGAAGCCCTGAAACAGTGCAGCTGGACCGACGCAGACCGAACGCGCGGGACCATAGGTGATATATCTCCGGCTTGTCAACACGCCGTCCCACCGCCCTGAGAAAGCGAAGTATGGCTGCTACCCGACCCGTATGCGACCTTACGGAGGGTAAACCCGCACGGCGGTGCACCAATTTGGTGAGGACGAGGCTCCCGTGGTATGTGATATATCCAGAGTGCTGGGGCAGGAGCTTGGGTGCCGCCGGGCGCCCTGCCGGTGCGGGCGGGCGCGCGCCCCGCGGGCACCCCGGGCTCTGGCCGTGGGGAGGGACGTGGAAAATCCGGGGGGAGAAACGGGGGACACGATGAGCGTAATCGCGACACTCCGGAGCAGCCGCGCGGCGGCGGCAGGACAGCTCGCTCTGGCACCGCTCAACTCGCGCAGTCTCCGCGATCAGGCTTACGCGTTGCTGAAGGACGCGATCGCGAACACCGACATCTACAGCGAGCGCCAGCCGCTGCGGCTGGATGAGCGGGAGCTGGTCAAGGCGCTCGGGGTGAGTCGCACGCCGGTGCGCGAGGCGCTGTCCATTCTCGAGCAGGAGGGCTTCGTCAGGACGGTCCCGCGCCGCGGCATCTTCATCGTCCGCAGGTCCAAGCGCGAGATCATCGAGATGATCCAGATGTGGGCGGCGCTCGAGAGCATGTCGGCGCGCCTCGCGACGCTGAACGCGCCCGATGCGGAGATCGGCAAGCTCCGCCACCTGTTCGACTCTTTCCAGAACTCGCCGCCCTCCGAGCACATCGACGAGTACTCCGACGCCAACATCGCCTTCCATCAGATGATCATCCGCCTCGGGGGCTCGCGACTGATCGAGGAGGCGACGAAGAATCTCTTCCTGCACGTGCGCGCCATCCGCCGGGCCACGATCTCGCAGAACAATCGCGCCGCGCGCTCGATCATCGAGCACCTGAAGATCATCGAGGCGCTCGAGCGGCGCGACACCGAGCTCGCCGAGCGCCTCACGCGCCAGCACACGCTCGACCTCGCCGCGCACGTCGACCGGTACTGCGACTTCCTGGATTAGGGCACCCCGGGAAATCAAGCGTCACGCGAGCTGCGAGTGATCGCGCCGCCTAGGCGGTGCGCGGCCCGCGTGCCCTCCGACCCCGCGGCGGCGGGGCAGGGGCGGGGCGTGCGCGCGGCGATGGCGCCGACCAATCGAAGCGCACCAGCCGCTCGATGAGCGCGGCCCCTTCCCGCAGCAGGAAATCCTTGAAGGCGGCGGCCACCGGCGGCAGGTGCTTGGTGCGGTTGTGCACCAGATACCAGTTCAGCCGCGCGGGGAAGTCCTGCACGTCGAGCACCACCAGATTGCCGGCCAGCAGGTCGAGGCCGATGGTGTGGGCGGACAGGAACGCGATTCCCATCCCGGCGACCACCGCCTGCTTGATGGTCTCGGTGCTCGCGATCTGCATCGCGATGTTGAGTTTCCCAAACTGCCGTCCGAACACCTCGCGCATCGAGTTCCAGGTATCGGATCCGGGCTCGCGCATCACGAAGCGCTCGCGATTGAGCGCCGTGCGTGGAATCTGCCGCGCCCCGGCAAGCGCATGACTCGGCGCCGCCACGATCACATAGGGATGGGGCGCGAACGGTACCGCGACGATGTCCATGTCGGCGGGCGGACGGACCATCACCGCGAGATCGGTGAGATTGTCGGCGAGCTGGCGCAGCAGGCCCTCGCGATTGTGGACCGTGAGGTTGAACGTGATCCCGGGATGGGCAGCGCCGAAGGCCGCCAGCACCCGCGGAAAGAAGTAGTCGCCGGCGCTGATGACCGCGACGTTGAGCTTGCCGCCGGTGACGCCCTTGAGATTCGCGAGCGCGGCGTCCGCCTCCCGCATGCGCTGGGTGATCGCGCGGGCGCACTCGAGCATCTCCCCGCCGGCCGGCGTCAGGAAGGTCCTGCGACCGATCCGCTCGAACAGCGGCAGGCCCACCTGAGACGCCAACTGCTTGAGAACCGTCGACACTGCCGGCTGCGACAGGTGCAGCTCGTCCGCGGCGCGGGAGAAATTCATGTGGCGCGCCGCGGTGGCGAACACCCGCAGCTGCCGCAGGGTCACATTGCGCATCGCGACCTCGGGAGTCAGCCCTCCCGAGGTATTATGGAATACTTATGCTCGCGATAGAAATCTTTAATTTTTCTTCTGGTAGTCCGGGGCGTAGGGTGAGTGCCGGTGAAGAGAAGACGGAGTGCGGAAATGGCAGCTGTGAGCGATCCGGTGAAGACGAGCGAGGAGCTGGCCGCGGAGCTCGAGGCCTACAACCGCGCTTTCTCCGAGCTGGAGCTCCCCTGGCGATGGGATGCGCAGATGCTCCGCCATCTCCTCACCGTCGCACCCGACCGGGACTGCGTCGGCGCCTACGTGGAGCTCAATCAGCCGCACCTCCTGCGGGTCTACGAGAAGGCGTTCCTGCGCGACCTCGTGAGCTCTACCCGCGAGCGCTGCCGCCAGGAAGCCTCAAACCCCGCCTGAGCTGGACGCAGCCGCGCCCGGGCGAGGTGCCGCGTGTAAGCTAGGCACCGTGATAGCCCGCAAGCTCTGCCCGGATCGCTGGAGGTCTTAGCTGTGCCCGGCGGCCGGATCGATTCAACGCTCGCCTTCACGCCGCTCGGGATCGCGGTACTGACGATTTCCGATTCGCGCAATCCGGGGACCGACACCTCCGGCGACCTGCTCGCCGAGCGCATCCGTGCCGCGGGCCATCGGCTCGCGGCGCGCGCGCTGGTGAAAGACAGCAAGGCCGACATCCAGCAGCAGCTGCGCCGCTGGATCGGGGACCGCGATGTGGACGTGATCATCAGCACCGGGGGCACGGGGCTCACGGGGCGCGACGTGACGCCCGAGGCGGTCCGCGAGCTGTTCGAGAAGGAGCTCGAGGGCTTCTCCGTGCTGTTTCATCTCGTCTCTTACGAGACCGTCGGCGTTTCCACCCTGCAGTCGCGAGCCTGCGCAGGTCTCGCCGGGGGCACCGTGATCTACGCGCTGCCCGGATCCAACGGGGCGTGCCGCGACGGCTGGGACAAGTTGATCTGCCCGCAACTCGACAGTCGCCACCGGCCGTGCTCGATCGTCGAGGTCATTCCCCGCTTTCAGGAAAGCTAGCGCGGACCTGACCCGATGCCCGAAGATCGAGCGGCTTCCGCACCGGCCACCGACACGGTGGAGACGGCACGCGCGAAGATGCTCGCAGCGGTGAGGCCGCTGACCCCGGAGCCCGTCGACATCACGGCCGCGATCGGCCGCACTCTGGCGGAGACGCTGCAGGCGGCGCGCTCGCAACCCCCGTTTCGCTCCTCGGCCATGGACGGCTACGGCGTGCGCGCGGCCGATCTTGCGCAGGGCCCCTTCACGGTGCTGGGGGAGGCGCAGGCCGGCAAGGCTTACCCGGGCATCGTCGGGGCTTCAGGGGCGGTCCGCGTATTCACCGGCGCACCGGTCCCCGAGGGCGTCGATGTGGTCGTCCCACAGGAGCGCGCGCGGCGCGAAGGCGACAGGGTGTGGCTCGAGGCGCCGGCGCCGCAGCGCACCAACATTCGCGCAGCGGGCATCGACTTCAAAGCGGGTGAGGAGCTGGTCCAACGGGGCACACGGCTCAACGCGCGTCACGTCGCGCTCATCGCGGCTGCCGGCATCGGGTGGTTGAGCGTCACGCGCCGGCCGCGGATCGCGGTGCTCGCCACGGGCAACGAGCTCGTCCCGCCCGGCACACCCGCCGCCGCCGATCAGATGTTCGACTCGGTGAGCTTCGCCCTCCTCGCGATGCTCGAAGAGTGGGGTGGGCAGCCCAAGCGCGGCGCGGTCCTCCCGGATGAGGCGGGGGCGATCGCGGCCGCCACCCAGCAGGCGCTCGAGGACGCGGACCTCGTCGTGATCATCGGGGGGGCCTCCGTCGGCGACTACGACCTCGTCAAGCCGGCGCTCGCACGCCTCGGGCTTTCGATTGCCGTGCCGCGCATCGCGATCCGGCCGGGCAAGCCCACCTGGTTTGGAACCCTGCGGGGCAAGCCCGTGCTCGGCCTCGCGGGCAACCCCGCGGCGGCCATGGTGTGCGCGCACCTGTTCCTCCGGCCTCTCCTTGAGGCGCTGCTGGCGCGCGAGCCGGATGAGGCTGCCGCGACGGCGCTGCTCGATGGGGAGCTCGCCGAGAGCGGCGCTAACGAGTGCTATTGGCGCGCGCTCGCGTGGACCGACCCGGATGCGCGGATGCGGGTGCGACCGTTCACCGATCAGGACACCTCGCTGGTGTCGGTCTTTGCCGCGGCCAACGCGCTCATCCGCCGTCCGGCCGGTGCCCGAGCGGCGACGAGCGGCGAGGCGGTCGAAGTGAGGTGGCTGGATCGCGGCTGAGTTAGAGTGGGCCCGAATGAGCCTCGTCCCTTCGGCGGAGACCCGCATACCGCTCGGAAAGAGTGGCCTCGCGGTCGCGCCCCTGGGGTGGGGAATGTGGCGCTTCGGGGGCGGGGACCGCGCGAGCGCACGCCGCCGCGTGGAAGCGGCGCTCGAGGTCAGCTGCACGCTCTTCGACACTGCGGACATCTACGGGTCCGGCGGGGAGCGCGGCTTCGGCGGCGCCGAGTCGCTCCTCGGGGAGGTGCTGCGCGAGGCGCCGCAGCTGCGGGAGCGCATGGTGCTCGCGACCAAGGCCGGCATCACGCCGCCGGTGCCTTACGACTCGAGTGAGCGCTACCTGCTCGAGGCCTGCGAGGCCTCGCTCCGGCGTCTCGGGGTCGAGCAGATCGATCTCTACCAGATTCACCGGCCGGATCTCCTCGCTCACCCGGCCGAGGTCGCACAGGCCCTCGAGCGGCTGCGCAGCGCCGGAAAGATTCGCTCGGCCGGAGTCTCGAACCATACGGCCGCCCAGGTCGATGCGCTCCGCGCCCACCTCCCGTTCGATCTCGCCGCGGTACAGAACGAATTCTCGCCGCTCGTGATCGAGCCGCTCTCGGACGGCACCCTGGATCAGGCCATGCAACGTGGGATCGCCTTGCTCGCGTGGTCGCCGCTCGCGCAGGGCCGGCTCGCGGTCTCGGCCGGAGAAGCCCCGGTCGAGCCGCGCGTGGCCGAGGTGATCCACGCGCTCGATGCCGTGGCGGCCCGATCGGGCACGCCGCGCTCGGCGGTCGCTTACGCCTGGGTCATGGCTCATCCCGCACGGCCCATTCCGCTCATCGGCAGCCAGAATCCTGCGCGGATCCGTGAGGCGCGCAGCGCCTACTCGGTGCAGCTGACACGCGAGGAGTGGTATCGGATCCTGGTGGCGGCGCGCGGGGCGCGCATGCCCTGAGGCGCCGGGCCGGCCGGCCGGTGAGGCGGCGTTAGAATACGCGGACGCGGTGTATGCGTATGAACTACCGGGGATGGCGGCGCACGCTGCGGCGCGAACTGTCGTGGCTCATGGCCCTCAAGGTCGGGGCGCTGGCGCTCTTGTGGTGGCTGTTCTTCTCCCACCGCACACCCGTGGATGGGCAGGCGGAGAGCCGGCAACTCGCCCTGACGAGTGGGGCCGCAAGCATGGCACCCCAGGCGCCTTCGAGCGCGGAGACTCGCCGTGATTGACTTTGCGGTTGTCAATCTATCGCGCCTGCAGTTTGCGCTGACGGCGCTGTATCACTTTCTGTTCGTGCCGCTGACGCTTGGGCTGTCCATGATCCTCGTGATCATGGAGGCGGTCTACGTCATGACCGGGCGCGAGATCTGGAAGCGCATGACGCGCTTCTGGGGCCTGCTGTTCGGCATCAACTTCGCCATGGGGGTGGCGACCGGTATCACCATGGAGTTCCAGTTCGGCACCAACTGGGCTTACTACTCGCACTATGTCGGCGACATCTTCGGCGCGCCGCTCGCTCTCGAGGGCCTGATGGCGTTCTTTCTGGAAGCGACCTTCGTCGGCCTGTTCTTCTTCGGCTGGGAGCGGCTCTCGCGCGTAGGGCACCTGGTGGTGACGGCGCTGGTGGCGCTCGGCTCGAGCCTCTCGGCGCTGTGGATTCTGATCGCCAACGCATGGATGCAGCACCCGGTCGGCGCGCAGTTCAACTACCAGACCATGCGCATGGAGCTGCTCTCGTTTGGTCAGGTGCTCTTCAATCCCGTGGCGCAGGCGAAGTTCGTGCACACCGTGGCTGCGGGCTATGTCGTCGGGTCGGTATTCGTGCTGGCGGTGAGCGCCTGGTATCTGCTGCGCGGCCGCAACGTCGACATCGCGCGGCGCTCGATGGCGGTCGCGGCGAGCTTCGGGCTCGCCTGCGCGCTCTCGGTCGTGGTGCTGGGGGACGAGTCCGGGTACATGGCGAGTGAGAACCAGAAGATGAAGATCGCGGCGATCGAGGCGGAATGGCGCACCGAGACGCCGCCCGCGTCCTTCACCGTGTTCGGTTTTCCGGACGTCGCCGCGCGCACCACGCACGCGGCAGTCAGGGTCCCCTGGATGCTGGGGCTGATCGCCACCCGCTCGGTCGATGAGCCGGTGCTCGGCATCGTGGATCTGGTGGCGCGGGCCCGCGCGCGCATCGTGAGCGGCGTCGAGGCGCACGCGGCGCTGAAGGCGCTGCGCGCGAATCCGTCGGACACCGCCGCGCAGGCGCGCTTCGCCGCGCACCAGGCGGATCTCGGCTACGGGCTGCTGCTGCTGCGTTACGTCAGCGACCCGTCGACCGCGACATCGCAGCAGATCGAGTCCGCCGCCTGGTCAACGGTGCCGAATGTGCCGGTGCTGTTCTGGAGCTTTCGGGTGATGGTGGGGCTCGGCTTTTATCTCATCGCGCTGTTCGCCCTCGCGTTTTATCTCTCGGCGCGACATCGCTTCGAGCAGAACCGCTGGTTCCTGCGCCTGGCGTTCTGGAGTTTCCCGCTGCCGTGGATCGCGGCCGAGCTCGGCTGGATCGTGGCCGAGCACGGCCGCCAGCCGTGGGCGATCGATGGCGTGCTGCCGACATTCCTCGGCGTGTCGCCCGTGCCGGCCACGAACGTGTGGCTGTCGCTCTCCGGGTTCGTGATTTTCTACTCGGCGCTCGCGGCCGTGGATGTGTACCTCATGGTGCGCATGATCCGCCGCGGGCCCGAGGGGCTCGGGTACTGGCCGCCCGGATCGGCCGCCCGGTCAGGGCCACAGTGAGAGGAGGCTGCCGTGCCCGACTATGAAACGCTCCGGGTGATCTGGTGGCTGATCCTCGGCGCGCTCCTGATCGGCTTTGCGATCATGGACGGATTCGATCTCGGTGTCGGCGCCACGTTCCGCTTCATGGGACGCACCGACGAGGAGAGACGGGCGCTGCTCGAGTCGATCGAGCCGGTGTGGGATGGCAACCAGGTGTGGTTCATCCTCGCAGGCGGCGCGGTGTTTGCCGCCTGGCCGCTGCTGTACGCGGCGTCCTTCTCGGGGCTGTATCTGGCGATGTTCGTGCTGCTGGTCGCGCTCATCCTCAGACCGGTCGGATTCGGTTACCGCAATAAGATCACTGATGCCGGCTGGCGAAACGCCTGGGATTGGGCGCTGTTCCTCGGCGGGGCGGTGCCGGCGCTCTTGTTCGGCGTGGCCTTCGGAAATCTCTTCCTCGGACTGCCGTTTCATTTCGATGAGCTCGAGCGACCGGTCTACACCGGCGGATTCTTTGGTCTTCTGCGCCCCTTTGCGCTGCTCGCCGGGCTCGTCAGTCTCTCGATGCTGATCATGCACGGCTCGGTGTACGCGGCGCTCAAGGTCGGCGAGCCGATGTCGGCGCGCGCGGCTGTGGTCGGACGGGTGGCCGCCGTTGTGTTCGCGCTCGCCTTCGCGGTGGCGGGGTTATGGGTAGGAAGCTCGATCGCAGGTCACCAGATCATCGGTGAGGCGAGCACGCTCGGGCCGTCGAATCCGCTCACCAAGCACGTGGCTCTCGCTCAGGGCGCCTGGCTCGGGAACTACCGCGCGCACGGGGTCCTGTGGGTGCTGCCCGCGATGGCGTTCCTCGCGGCCGCAGGTACCTGGACCTTGCTGCGGGCGAGACGGGCGGGAGCGGCTTTCATATCGAGCTGCCTCGCGGTCTCCGCAACCATCCTGACCGCTGGTGTCGCGCTCTTTCCGTTTCTCATGCCGTCCTCGACTCATCCAGACCAGGGACTCACGATCTGGGATGCCTCGAGCAGCGCGCGGACGCTCTTCATCATGCTCTGCGCCGTGGTGGTCATTCTGCCGGTGGTGCTTGCCTACACGGCGTGGGTGTTCCGGGTGCTGAAGGGACGGATCACGCTCGAGGAGATCCGGCGGCACACGGGTATCTACTGATCGGGAGCATCAGCGATGTGGTACTTCAGCTGGATCCTGGGCCTCGGACTCGCGCTCGCCTTCGGTGTGCTGAACGCCATCTGGTACGAGGTCATGGAGAGTCCGCCGGAAGAGCAGGGCGAGCAGCGCCAGCTTCCGGGCGGTAACGCAAAGCGCTAGCCGCCGACGCGGGCGGATGCCTGCCGGAGGCTACGATCCGGGCGCCGGATGCAGGCGCGCCTCGACCGCATCAAACAGCGCCCTCAATCCGAACGAGACGTCCTCGATCCGGCCGTCGACGAAGAAGGTCGGCGTGCCACGCACGCCGCTCTCGACGCCGCTCTCGAGGTCCTCGCGCACGCGCTGCAGGTAGACGTGATCGTCCATCTCGGCGGTGAACCGAGCCATGTCAAGGCCGACCCGTTCGGCGTAGCCGTGGAGGTCCTTCGGCTTGAGGTGCGCCTGGTTGGCGAAGAGGAGGTCGTGCATGGGCCAGAATTTCCCTTGGCCGCCCGCGCACTCGGCGGCCTCGGCCGCGGCGAGGGCGTGCGGGTGCACGTCCTCGAGGGGGAAATTCCGAAACGCGAGGCGCGCACGACCGTCGAAGCGCTCGAGCAGCAACTTCAGCGCCGACTGCGCCTGCTTGCAGTTCGGGCACTCGAAATCGCCATACTCGACGACCGTCACGGGCGCGTGCGCGCTGCCCGTCAAATGATCGACCGCGCTCACCGGGACCGAGAGCTCGAACGCTCCATGCCGCGCCATACCAGCCGCTCCCTGAGGTCAGGCCCGGCGACTATGCGCCTTCCGGGCGGGTGGGAACTATCGCCGGTTCGGTGGATGACGGCAGCGGCGGCGCGGATCGCAGCCATGGAAGGCACGCGTGGCGCGCCGGCCACACCTTGACAACCCGGGGTGAAGGAGTACGCTCGCCCACGCCTTGAAGCAAGCGCTTACATCGGGATGTAAGCGCTTGCATACGGGCCGGGGGAGGAATGGGCGTGACCCTCAGAGACGTCGCGCGGGAGGCACAGGTGTCCACCGCGACCGTATCACGGGTGATCAACGGCCACGGGAATGTCTCGGACGCGACGCGCGAGCGCATTCTCGGCATCGCGGAGCGGTTGCGCTACGTGCCGGACAGCGCTGCGCGCTCGCTCAGCACCGGCCTCACGCACACGATCGGTGTGCTGCTCCCGGACCTCTACGGCGAATTCTTCTCGGAAATCATCCGCGGTATCGATGAGGCGGCGCGGCGGCGCGGGCTGCATCTGCTGCTCTCCGGGGTGCACGGCTCGGCCCGGGAGACGGCGACGACCATCCGCGCGCTCAAGGGTCGCGTCGACGGGCTCCTGATCATGTCCCCGTACGCCGACGGGGCTTTTCTCGCCGAGCACTGGGCGGATGACACGCCGGCCGTGCTCATGAACACGCCGATGCGCGGTCACCGCCACTCGGCCTTCTGCATCGACAACCGCGGTGGCGCCTCCGTCATGGTGAAGCATCTCGCCTCCGTCGGACACCGCCGCATCGCGTTCATCTCCGGTCCCTCGAACAACTTCGACGCCACCGAGCGGCTCGCCGGTTACCGCGAGGCGTTGCGGGCGCTCGGCCTCGAAGCGGGCGAGCGGGTGCTGCCGGGGGACTTCTCGGAGGAGTCAGGCTATCGCGCCGCGCAGGGCCTGCTCGCCCGGCCGCGGCGCGAGTGGCCGGACGCGGTGTTCGCTGCCAACGACATGATGGCGCTCGGGAGTCTCTTCGCCTTCAACGAGGCGCAGGTGCGCGTGCCGGCGGACATTGCGCTCGCCGGTGTCGACGACATTCCGATGGCGCGCTTCGTTTCCCCGCCGCTCACCACCGTGCGCGTGCGGATGGCGGAGCTCGGAGCGCGCGCGCTCGAGCGGCTCGCCGCGGCGATCAAGGCGCCGGAGGCGACGCCGGCTTCGACCGAGACCATGCCCGCGGAGCTCGTGGTGC
>MNCZ01000080.1 GCA_001914695.1 Gammaproteobacteria bacterium 13_2_20CM_66_19
CTGAGCGATCGGCGCATCAGTCGTGGGCACTCTGGCTGGCGGCGCGATCGCCACGATGGCCCCCTACACCGGGACCCGGGAATTTTGCCCGGGCGTCACGGTCAAGGAAGATCGGCAGCGCGCGCTCATGCGCGCACGCGTTTCGGCTCCGTGCGGGAGGTCGCCTCCACGCGGCCACGTAGGTGCTCGTCTTCAACGATGAGGATCGAACCGCCCATAAACGGTAATCATATTTCTGTCATAAATCGACACCAATTGGGGAAATCAGGTATGCGGGTACCTCCCCGCGCCGTCGAAGTATGACGACGTCTCCAGTACACAACACATAACCATCCAGGGTGGACGGAGTCGGCGGGCCATCCCGACATAGCCCGGAGACTTGGGCTGGGGCAGAGACCCCATACGGGGAAGTCCGAGAGCGTCGCGATGGTGAATCTGCAGGCTCCCGCGGTGCGGCATTACCTCGAGGATTTAAGGAGTCAGGCTCGGCAACCGCCCGGCGCCCGTTTCCTGCGGGGCGAGCCCCCGCAGCGCCCGGGCAAAGAGCGCGGCGCAGCCGGCGGTGAGCAGTGCCGCCGTGAGGAACGCCGCGCCCGGGAAATACAACCCCGCTGAGCGGGCGGAGAAGTGGCCGAACACCTGCGTCATGAGCGGCGGCCCGACGATCGAGCTCAGGCTGTAGAGCCCGGCGACCGCTCCCTGCAGCTCCCCCTGCGCATCGGGAGGGATCGGCTGCGAGGCGAGCGCGTTCATCGAGGGATAAGTCAGCGCGAAGACGAAGGTGGTGAGCGCGACCACGTACATCATCCAGCCCTCCGTGGCGAAGGCGTACCCGACGTAGGCGATGATCGCGGCGGCCATGCCGGCCGCGGCGGCGCGGCGCGCGCCGCCGAGCCACGGGATGAGCACCCGCGTGAGTGCGCCCTGGGCGAGGGCCATGAGGAGCCCCACGAAGGCGAGCGAGTAGCCGACCTCGGCGCTCGTCCAGTGAAACTTGGAGATGGTGTAGAACGCCCAGGTGCTGGGCAGCACCTGGTGTGCGATCTGCCACAGGAAGAGTGCACCCAGCAGTCGGCTCACGACCGGATACTTCAGCATCTGCAGCACGGTGCCGAGCGGATTGGCCCGGGTCCAGTGAAACGGGCGCCGCAGCCGCTGCGGCAGCGATTCGGGAAGGGCGAAGTAACCGAGCGTGGTGTTGGCGAGCGCAATGGCGCCCGCGGCAAAGAACGGGGCCCGCGGCCCCAACCCGCCCAGGAGACCCCCGATGGCGGGACCGACGATGAAGCCGATCCCGAAGGCGGCACCGACGAGGCCGAAGCTCTGCGCCCGCCGCTCGGGCGGGGTGACATCCGCCACATAGGCGTAGGCGGGCGTGAAGGAGGCGCCCGCCACGCCTGCGATCAGCCGCCCGGCGAACAGCCACCCGATCGCCGGCGCAAAACCCATGATCAGATAGTCGCAGCCGAGCGCGAGAAGCGCGGCGAGCAGCACCGGCCGCCGTCCAAAACGGTCGCTCAGGTTCCCGAGCACCGGCGCGCAGAAGAACTGCATGAGCGCGTACACGAACGAGAGCCAGCCGCCGTACACGGCGGCCCGGTCCATGCCCACCCCGGTGAGCTCGATGATGAGCCGCGGCAGCACCGGCAGGATGATGCCGAAGCCGATCGAGTCGACCAGCACCGCGATGAAAATGAATACGAAGGCGCCGCGCCCGGCGCTGCGCGAGCTCATGAGCATCTCTCGTGACGGCTTGGGGGCCGCGGTCTCGTCATCTTATACGAAGCGCTACGCGGCCTTCCTGCGGAACAGCAGCACCGCGGCCGCCGTGGTGCAGAGCGCGATCTCGAGCAGCCGCAGCAGATCCTGCGCGAGCGAAGCGACCGAGGCGCCCTTGAGGAACAGCCCCTGCATGAGGCGCAGCATGTGCGCGAGCGGATTGATGGTGGTGAGGAACTGCAGCCACCACGGCATGTTCTCGATCGGTGTCGCGAACCCCGACAGCAGCGCGAATGGCAGCAGCACCGCGAACGCGCCGAGAAAGGCTTGCTGCTGGGTGCGCACGAGGGAGGAGATAAAGAGGCCCACGCCCGCGCACGCCGCGGCGAAGGTCAGCACCGCCGTGTAGAACACCAGCAGGTTGCCGCGGAACGGCACGCCATAGAGCAGCGTCACGATCAGCAGGTACAGCGTCGCCTGCACGCTCGCGACCAGCAGCGGTGGCAGGAGCTTCCCGAGCGCAATCTCGACGGGCGTGGCGGGAGACACGAGAGTCTGGTCGAAGGTGCCGAGCTCGCGTTCGCGCGCCACCGAGAGCGCCGTGATCATGAGTGCCACACCGAGGCTGAGGGTGCCGACCAGGTTAGGCAGCATGAACCACTGATAGTCGAGGTTCGGGTTGAACCAGTTGTCGATGACGACCTCGGCGTTGGGTTTGGAGGTGGTGCCCGGCGCACCCGCGCCGGGCGTCGCCGTGCCTGGCGTCCCGCTGGCGCCGGTGAGGCCGCTGAGCGGCGCACCCTCGTCCGCGAGGACGTTGCTCACGTACTGGGCGGTGATCTGCGCGGCGTTCGAGCGGCGCCCATCGAGCAGGAGCTGCGCGCTCGCCGGCCGGCCGGCGGCGAGGTCGGGCGAGAAGCCGCTCGGCAGCACGAGGATTCCCACGACCTGCTCGCGGTCGAGCGCCACGCGGGCGCCGGCGACATTCGCATAACGCGGCAGACGGGTGAAGCTGCGTGAGCCGGAGAGCCGCTGCTCAAGGTCGGCGGCATAGGGGCCGCGGTCGAGGTCGACGATCGCGAGCGCGATGTTCTTCACCTCCATGGTGGCGGCGGAGGAAAAGATGAACAGCTGGATGATCGGCGGCAGGATGAGGGCGCCGCGCGCGCGCGGATCGCGCAGCATGGTGATCAGCTCCTTGCGGACTATGGCGAGCAGTCGTTGCAGCACCGCCGACGCCCCTTCAGTCCAACCGCTTGTGCAGCCGCCGCCAGGTGAGGCCGAAGAACAGCGCTCCGACGGCCAGCATGAACAGCATGTTGGGCACGAGCACCGCCCACAGGTCGCCCGCGAGGAACACCGTCTGCAGCGAGACGTTCATGTAGCGCGCCGGGATCGCGAGCGTGATGACCTGCAGCCACGGGGGCATCGAGCGGATGTCGAACAGAAACCCCGACAGCATCATCGCCGGCATGTAGCCGGTCATGAGCCCGAGCTGCGCCGCCGCCATCTGCGTGCGCATGGTGACGGATATCAGCAGCCCCTGCCCCAGCGCCGGCACCAGAAATACCGCCGACACGAGGCCGAGAGTCAGGAACGAGCCGCGCAGCGGCAACTGGAACAGCAACAGCGCGGTCAGCACGCACACCGCCATCGACACCATGGCGAGGAGGAAATACGGCAACGTCTTTCCGATCAGGATCTGCCCGCGGGTGAGCGGAGTCGCATAGAGCGCTTCCAGCGTGCCGCGCTCGTGCTCGCGCGCGATCACGAGCGAGGTGAGCAGCGTGCCGAGCAGTGTCATGATCACGGTCATGGAGCCTGGTATCAGGAACCAGCGGCTCACGGCGTTGGCGTTGTACCAGTAGCGCGTCTCGAGGCTGACCGGCACGGGTCTGGGGCTCCCCCGTTCGACGCCACGAGCCGCGAGGAAGCCGTTCCAGATCGTGTTCACGTAGGCGTGCACGTAGTTGGCGGTGTTGGGTTCGGCGCCGTCCACGAGCACCTGCACCTGCGCGGTGGTGTTCTCGGCATCGAGGCGCTGTCCGAACTCGGCGGGAATGATGACCACAGCCTTGACGAGCTGGTCCTGAAGCAGCCGCTCGCCGCTGCCACGATCGTGAGCGGCGACCACCGCGAACCATTTCGAGTCGGTGAGCGCCGCGGCGAGAGCGCGCGCGTCGCGACCGTCATCCTCGCGCACCACGGCGACCCGGATCACCGTGGTGTCGAGAGAGATGCCGTACCCGAACAGGAACAGGAAGGTGAGCGGCAGCACCACCGCGATGATCCAGCTCGAGGGATCGCGGGTGACCTGCTTCGCCTCTTTCAGCATGATCGCGGCGAGCTGTTGCCACCAGGCACGCATCCGCGCCCTCGTGTCGTTCATCGTGCGATCCTTCTCACGCGGCGGCCTCCCCTTCGATGAGCGCGATGAACGCGTCCTCGAGCGTCGGCTCGGGATGCGTGGCGCTCTCCGCGCTCGCCTTGAGCTCATCGGGCGTGCCTTCCGCGATCTTGCGGCCGCGCCAGATGAGTCCTATGCGATCGCAATACTCGGCCTCCTCCATGAAGTGGGTGGTGACCACGACCGCCACCCCGCGCGTCGTGAGCGCGTTGATGTGATGCCAGAACTCGCGCCGCATCAGGGGATCGACGCCGCTGGTGGGCTCATCGAGAAACAGCACCGCCGGGGCGTGGAGCGTCGCGCAGGCGAGCGCCAGACGCTGCTTGAAGCCGAGCGGCAGGAGCGCGGCGTTGGCGGGCAGGTGCGGCCCGAGCTCGAACATGTCGATCATCGCCTGCACGCGCTCGCGCTTTGCAGAGCGCGTCAGTCCGTAGATGTCGGCGAAGTAGTCGAGGTTCTGCGCGACCGAGAGATCGCCATAGAGCGAGAACTTCTGCGCCATGTACCCCAGGCGCGCGCGCGCGCGGCTCGCGGCGCGCGCCAGGTTCACCCCCGCGACGCTCGCATCCCCGCTCGTCGGCATGAGGAGCCCACAGAGCATCCGGAAGGTCGTCGACTTGCCGGCGCCGTTGGGGCCGAGGAGCCCATAGATCTCCCCGGCGCGCACTTCGAAACCGATGGTGTCGGCCGCCACGAAATCCCCGAAGCGCCGTGTGAGCGCCTCGGCGCGCACCAGTACCCGATCGGCCGCCGCCGAGGAGGCACCGGCCGCCGCCGTCTGCGCCACGGCCGGCCAGCCGCGCGCCAGCAGGCTCTCGCCCTTGCGGGCTCCGCCTAAGAGCTCGACGTAAGCGTCCTCGAGGCGCGGCGCCACCGGCTCGTAGCCGTCGGTGCGAAAGCTCCCTGCGGCGTCGGGCTTCGCCACCACGCGTACGCTCGCGCCCTGGATCACCGCATCGAGCACCGCCTCGCGCTCGAGCTCGCTCTCGGCGACGCGGCGCGCCTCCCCCGGGGCGACGCGACGTCGGAACACCCGGCCGCGCACCCGCTCGCTCAAACGCGCCGGCGCCCCGTCGTAGAGGAGCCGCCCGTTATCGAGCAGCCAGATGTGGGCGCAACGCTCGGCCTCTTCCAGGTACGCGGTCGACCAGAGCACCGTCACTCCCGAGGCGACCAGCTCGCTCACCATGCGCCACAGCTCCCGCCGCGACAGCGGGTCGACCCCGACCCCCGGCTCATCGAGCAGCAGCAGCCGCGGCCGGCCGAGCAGCGCACACGCGAGGCCGAGCTTCTGCTTCATGCCGCCGGAGAGGCGGCCGGCGAGCCGCTCGGTGAATGGAGCGAGATCGGTGAAGCGCAGGAGCTCCGCGAAGCGCCGCTGACGCGTCGACTGGTCGAGAGCGCGGAGGTTCGCGTAGAGACTCAGGTTGTCGAGCACCGAGAGATCCTCGTACAGCCCGAAGCGCTGCGGCATGTAGCCGGTCTCCGCCTGCCTCGTGCCGCCCTCGGCGCGCGGCGTGCGCCCGAGCACCTCGACGGCGCCAGCCGTCGGCTCCATCAGCCCGGCGAGGAGGCGAATGAGGGTCGTCTTGCCGGCCCCGTCGGGACCGACCAGCCCGAGGATTCTTCCCGTCGGGAGCTCGGCGGTGATGCCGGCGAGCGCCTTCGTCGCGCCAAAGGTCTTCACGAGGCCGGTGACGCGCGCCGCGGGTGTCGCGGCCGCCGGCTCGCCGTCTCTTGCCGGTGCCGGGCTCACGGTGCGCCAGTCCTAGTGATCGCGCGCCAGCGCCTCGGATCGCGCGGCGGGCACCAGCACCGTGACCGGCATGCCCTGGCGGAACACATTGTCCGGGTCCGTCGCGATCACGCGGATGCGGTAGACCAGATCGTCGCGCACCTGATCGGTCTGTACGGTCTTGGGTGTGAACTCGGCGTCCGGGGAAATGAAGCCCACCGTCGCCTCGTAGCGCTTGCCGGGCATCGAATCGATGCTGACGCCGACCCCCATCCCGGGCTTGATGCGCCCGAGCCGCGGCTGCGGCACGTAGGCCCGGATCCATACCGGATCGTTGAGCGTCAGCGTGTAGACCGTCTGTCCTGCCTGGACGATCGCGCCGGGCTCGCGCGCCCGCACCGAAATGATGCCGCCGCTCGGGGCGAGGAGCGTCGTATCCGAGAGCGCCGTCTGCGCTTTCGCGAGCCGCGCCTCGGCGGAGGCCAGCGCCGCCTTCTGCGCGGCGATGTCCTCGATGCGCGAGCCGTGTAACTCCAGGTTCAGCTGCTCGCGCGCCGCGGCGAGCTGCGCCTCGCTTTGCGCCACTCGCGCCTCGGCGTCGTCGATCTGCTGATGCGTGACCAGCCCCGCGGCAATGAGCTCCTGCTGGCGCTTGAGCGTCACTTGCGCGTTGGCGAGGTCGGCGGCCCGCTGCGCCACGGTGGCGCGCGCCGCGGCGATCTCCTCGACGCGGAAGCCGCGGCGCAGCTTCTCGAGCTGCGCCCGCGCCTGCTCCACGTCCGCCCGGGCGGCGGCGACGTCGGTGGCAAAGGGCACGCGGTCGAGCTGGGCGAGCGTCTCGCCGGCCTTGACCCTGTCGCCCTCCTGCACCGTCATCTCCGCGATCCGGCCGGTGACGCGGAATCCGAGCTCCACCTGATGCACGTCGACGTTGCCGAAGAGGGAGAGCGCGGCGTTGGGATCGTCCGCCCCGTGCGAGCGCCAGAGATACCAGCCCACGGCCCCCAACACGAGAGCGGCCGCGGCCGCGAGCCCGCGCACGCGGGCACTCATGCCGCGCGCTCCGTGCCGCGCTCGTGCGTTTCCGGGGTCGTCGTGCCGCCTGCGCCCACCACTCGTCCTCCACCTCGGCGCTCGTCCTCCAGCTCGGATAACGAGCCTGGAGCCCCCGATATTGTGCTTGGGTTCACTTTCCGAACGCGCGTGCCGGCCACGAACGGGTGAAGAATTACCGCCACGAACCGGTTGAGAGTCGGGGCCAGAGCCGCCCGCGCAGCCAGTACGCCGGCACCCCGGCGACGATAATGAGGAGGGTGACACCGGTGTTGCCCGGATCGGTGAGAAGCGCGTTGAGCACCATGAGCGCCGAAGCGAGCAGGAATAGCACCGGAACGAACGGGTAACCAAAGACGCGGTAGGGGCGCGGCAGCTCGGGACGGCGCCGGCGCAACATGAATACTCCCCCCACGGTGAGCGCGTAGAACGGCCAGATGCCGAGGATGAATTTATCGGCGAGCTGCGCGAAATCGTTCTCGAGCACGTAGCCGACGCCGAGCGCGCTCGCGAGCCAGATGGCGACGGAGGGGGTGTTGAATTGCGGCGAGACGCGCGCCGCGGCGCGCAGGAACAGGCCGCGATCGGCCATGGCGAAGAACACCCGCGAGCCTGTCATCATCGAGGCGTTGAGGCCGCTGAAGGCGGACACTACGACGGCCGCAGCCACCACGGCCGCTCCCGCGCCCCCGAGCAGCGGGATGTGCGCCGCCACGCTCGAGGCGATGAGCTTCGACCCGGCCATCTCCGCGGGCGCCAGCGCGTACAGGAAACCGATGTTGACCACCAGGTAAACCAGCATCACGCACAGCGCGCCGGCAATGAGCGCGATCGGCAGGTTGCGCTGCGGGTTGCTGATCTCGCCGCCCATGGTCGCCGGGTCCGCCCAGCCGTCGTAGGTCCACAGTACCGGGATCAGGGCGCTCGCCAGCGGCGAGAGCATCGCGCCGGCGGGCCAGGCGGGAGTGAAGTGCTTCGTGCTGCCGCCGGTCGCCGTGAACGCGAGGAGTCCCAGAGCCGCCAGCACGCCGTACTTGAGCACGGTGGTCACGCTCTGCACCGCGGCCGCGCGCTGCACCCCGATGTGGTTGATGCTGCCGATGAGCACGATGGCGAAGGCGGCCAGGTAGCGGACCTGCGCGGCGCTCAGCGGCACAAAGTAACCGAGGTACTCGGCGAAGACGGTCGCGATCGCCCCGAGCGCCGCGGCGCGGATCACCACGAGCTCCGTCCACCCGAACAGGAACGCCGGCAGCGGCCCGTAGCTCTCGAGGAGATAGGCGAAGATTCCCCCCGAGCGCGGCAGCGCCGCCGCCAGCTCCGCGACCGTGAGCGTGCCGCAGAGCGCGATGATGCCGCCGAGCACCCAACAGCTCAAGATCGGCCCGGAGGTGTGCAGCTGCGCCGCGACCGTAGCCGGCACGCGGAAGATGCCGCTGCCGATGGCGATGCCCACGGACACGGCGACGGTCTGCAGCAGGCTGACCGAGCGCGGCATGCGCTCGCCCCACTGGTCAGCCATTCGCCACCGAGAGTCTTTCTGCGAGCAGCTCGACCCAATGGACGACCGGCACCGAAGTGCCGCCGCGGATGTGCGTCAGGCAGCCGATGTTGGCCGTGGCGATGAGCTCCGGCGCGCCGCTCTCGAGGGCGGCGACCTTGGCACGCAACAGCCGCTCCGACAGCTCCGGCTGCAGGATGGAATAGGTGCCCGCCGAGCCGCAGCATTCCTGGCGGTCGCCGACCGGAGCGAGCTCGAATCCCGCGGCGGAAAGGAGCGCTTCGACGGTGCCGCTCACTCTGAGGGCGTGCTGCAGCGTGCACGGGGCATGAAAGGCGACCCGCGCCGCTCGGCGCCCCGCACCCCGCGGCCGCACGGCCGATGCGCCGCCGAGGGGAGCGCTCAACGCTTCGCGCTCTGGGCCGAGGACCTGGGCGATGTCCCGGGCGAGCGCCGCGACGCGCGCCGCGCGGGCGGCGTAAGCGGGCTCGGCCTCGAGCAGGCGTCCGTATTCGGTCAGCATCGACGCGCAGGCGCTCGTGGTCGACACCACCGCCTCGACGCCCGCCTCGATGTGCGACCACAGCGCATCGACATTCCGGCGCACCTGCCGGAGTGTCTCGTCAGAGGCAGAGAGATGATGCGTGAGCGCGCCGCAGCAGCCGGTGCCGCGGGGCACGATGGCCGATATCCCGACGCGGTCCAGCACCTGCGCCGCGGCCGCATCGACCTGCGGCCTCAGCACCGGCTGCACGCACCCCGGCAGCAGCAGCACGCGGCGAGCGTGACGCGGGGCGGGCCAGGAGGGCGCGCTCGAGCGCGGCGCGAGAGCTGCGGGTGCGGCCAGCTCTCGCGGCAGCAGCGACCGCGCGAGACGCGTCAACGCGAGCGCCGCGCGAACGCGGCGGGTGTGAGGCACGATCTTGCGCAGCAGGTAGCGCTTGAGGCGCGCCGCAGCGCTCCGGCTCACACGCTGCTCGGTGACCGCACGGCCGATGTCGAGAAGCCGTCCGTACTGTACGCCCGAGGGGCAGGCGCTCTCGCACGCCCGGCAGGTGAGACAGCGGTCGAGATGCAGCTGCGTGCTCGAGGTGACCGGCGCGCCCTCGAGCAGCTGCTTCACGAGATAGATGCGCCCGCGCGGACTGTCGAGCTCATCGCCAAGCAGCTGGTAAGTGGGACAGGCGGGAAGACAGAAGCCGCAGTGCACGCACGAGCGCAGGATCGCATGCGCCTCGCGCCCGGCGGGGGTGTCTTTGATGAAGTCCGCGAGCGCGGTGCGCATGGCTTCCCCGATCCGATCGGCACGCAGCAGCGCGGCGCGGTCACCGCACGAGTGCCCGCGAAGGATTCTAAGCTGATTCGCGCGGCCGCGGTGCGCACGGCCGGCCTACGCGGAAGTCAGCGATCAGGGCCGGTTCTTGCCTGCATCGCCGACAGGCGTGGCCGCCCTCCCCTCGCGCGGGTCGCGGGTGGCGTCGCGTCCCGGGTCATTCCCCTGCGCGAGCGACTCGTGCATGTCGAACCGCGAAGGATCCACGACGTCCGTGATGTTCTGGCATTGAGAGAGCGTGGCGCCTTCGTAGCCGTCCATCGGGAAGTGCTTCACCTGCCACGCTGCGAATCCCCACACGTCGAGGCCCGCTTTGAGGTATTCCACGGCGCGATCGGCCGCCTCGCAGTCGTACTGGGACCGGCTCTGATGCTGCTTGATCTCGCCGAGCAGCTCGTCGTGCGCCTTTGCTTCAGCCCGCTGCAGCAGGGTCTCCTTGAGACTCATGTGGGTCCCGGCGTGGTGCGCGCGGCGCCGGACCTTGAAGTCGGGGTCGGCGTACGGGTCAGCGCTCGCAACCGGGGTCGCCGCGGAAGCTTCGGCCTTCGGCGCCGTAGCGAGCTCGGCGAGTCTCTGCGGCGCATCAGCGGCCGGGGCCGGCGGCAGCGCCACGGAGGGCTCGCCGTCGCCGCCCGTCGCGCCGCGTGCGGACCGGCCCGAGAAATAGTCCCCGAAAGCCCATACGCCGAGCGTGATCAGGGCGGCGGCGGCCCCGAGGAGCACCGCGTACTGGATGGAAGCGTGGGCGATCGCACGGCCCGAGGGAGGAGTGAGCGCGCGCAGCCGGGCACGCAGCTCGTCGCGCCTGAGCCAGGCGATGAAGGGCTTGATGCAATAGAGCACACCCTGGGCGAGCAGGCAGCCCAGGGCGGCGCCGAACACGAGTTGAGTCATGTTCATGGGTGCATTTACCAGTCGTGCCTCATCCCAGGAGCCATTCTGGGGGGCGGTCCGGCGGCCAACTGTGAGCCGGATCACGCCGCCCGCGCCGGTGTCCGTGCATTGCCGCACGCAATGGTGCGGGCGTGCGCCTGGGGGTGCGGCCGGTGCGGGAAAACGGTCGGGATTCCCGACGAAACAGCCGACGGTTGCGATAATGAGCGGCCATGGTAGTGCGCACCGTTCTATTCACCGCGTTGGCGGCGGCGGCGCTGCTGCAGGGCTACAACGATTGGCACCTGCGACCCGTCCACCCGTCAGACGGACCGATCGCCCCCGCCGACCCACAGCAGACGGATGCAGACGGCGCACAAGTCACGACGTTGGGTCGCTGGCGACTCAAGCCTCGGGCGCGCTACGACATCACAGCCCGAATTCTAAGTCGCGAGGACTATCACTTTGATCTGCTCGCCGATCTTGTCCCGGAGGATCTTGCCCTCGGTTGGGGACCCATGTCGGACAATCGCGTCCTCCGCGCCCTTGAGATCACGCAAGGGGCGCGATTTTATTCATGGATACCGAAGCAGGACCTGCCCGTCCCGCGACAGGTCGTGATCGAGCATAGCGCCAATACCCACGTGATTCCTGCCGATTCCGCGGTGCGCCGCGAACTCAGGCATTTGCGCGTCGGCCAGGTTGTGCATTTGACCGGCTTCCTGGTCGACGCCGTGCGAGATGACGGCGCGTACACAAACACTTCGCTGACGCGGAGCGACACTGGGCCCGGCTCGTGCGAAGTCGTACTCGTGGAGCAGGTGGCCGTGAACTGAGGTCGCCAGCGCCTGCGCGAGGGCACGGCTGGTCCGCGAGGTAGTCGGAAGATTGTCAGGCAGGACGTCGTTCAGGCTTGACCTCGGCGGCACAGTCCGTGGCGACGCCATTCGACCCGGATAGACCGGCCGGCCTATTCCAGAGCCAGACAAAACGAAACGCCGCCGCCGCACACTCTCTCCCGAAGAGGTCTATGACCTCCGCAATGACCCCGATCGCGTCAAAGGCAGCGGGGGGGACGCAATGCTGTGCGACGAGCCTATCGACCTGAAGGAGACTCACGGACCGTTGGGACCCGACCAGTCGTGCGAGCCTGGCGCCGACGGCACGCCACCACGTGCGCGAACGTTCCTGGGGGCGATACTTTGCGGTATGGCCTGCGCCTGTGGCGGAGGCGGCTACACCGGCAGTTCCGGCGGCGGCAACAACCCCCCGCCACCACCTGCGAGCGCGACACTCCTCTACGTCCCGAATGAGGCGGCCGGGACCCTTGACGCTTTGACTATCGATAGGCAGACGGGCATCCCAACGCCGATCTCTGGCAGTCCTCTGCCGGACGGGCCAATGCCCCGGGGCATTGCGGTCGATCCCCAGAAGCGATTTCTGTACGTTACCAGCCCCTCGGGCGAGGTCAGAGCGTACCTGCTCGATTCATCGACCGGCAAACTGACCACGATGAGCGGCAGTCCATTTCTGACTAGCGCCCAATCGGTCGCGATCGCCGTCGATCCCAGCGGACAATTTGTGCTGACAGCTAACGGCAGTTCGAACACTGTTTCGGTGTTCGAGATTGGATTGACGGGCGCCCTGACCGAAGTGGCCGGGAGCCCCTTTGCCGCGGGGGCTGATCCCAGCGCGATAGTCGTGGCCGCGGGTCACTATGTATACGCCGCGAACCAGGTCGGTGGCAGCGTGTCCGCCTACCGCATTGACATGACCAGCGGCTCTCTGACGCCGGTGGCGGGCAGTCCCTTTCCCGTCGGAGCATCTCCCGGAGCATTGGTCGTTGATCCCTCCGGCACTCACCTCTACGCGGCTGATTCTCAACCTGGCGCAGTGTCCGGATTCACCATCGATGTCAGTACAGGTGCATTAACGGCCATCTCCGGCAGCCCGTTCCCAGCCCCAAACGGGGCCTTGTCGGTTGTCACGGATGCTTCCGGCAAGTTGCTGCACATCGCGAACGGCACTAATGTGGATTGCTACACGATCGACGCCAGCTCGGGCGCCCTGACACCCATTGGAACGTCCGTGACGAACGGACGAGCCACCGCGCTCGCGGTCGACGGCCCAGACAACTTCCTGTATGCCCTGGACAATGTAGACAACCAGGTCGAGGTGTTTTCGATCGACGCTACGAGCGGCTCGCTAAAGCTCATCGCCGGAAACCCCTTCCCGCTGTTTCCGGGGTCAAACCAACAGGGTCTTGGTCCAACGTCCATCACCGTCGCGCACTAGGTGCTGAAGTGAGAGTGCTCGCGAGTGACCTGGATCTGCGAGCTCTCCACAACCCACCCATCAGGTAGCTGAGAAGCGCAGCAAGTGTGAAGGCGTCGAACGGGCCACCGCCGCCGCCGCCACTGCTTATGCCGCCGCCACTGGTGATGCCACCGCCGGTCGAGACGACCAGGTTAACCGCGGAGCCGCGCACCACATCGGCGCCCGCCGCGGGGCTCTCGCTGATGACGCTGCCGGAAGCCACCAAACTGCTCGACTGGTGCGCGACCGCACCCCTGGTGAGGCCCGCGCCGGTGATGGCGCTCGTGGCCGTCGCCTGCGTCTGGCCAACGACATTCGGCACCGGGACCGTGGGAGGCGGCGTGCCGCCGGACCCGATCTGCACGTCGGCCTGGGTGGTGCCTCTAACCACGCGGGAGTGAATGACCGATATGGGCACCCCGAGCGGAGTATGGTAGTTGGCGAGCTTCAGATAGCAGCTCTGGCCGACA
>MNCZ01000071.1 GCA_001914695.1 Gammaproteobacteria bacterium 13_2_20CM_66_19
CGTGCATGGGGCAAAGACTGGCGAGTCCGCGGGGACAATTGCTGTGCCCTGCTGATCCTGCGCCCCAGGCTTAGGCCGTGACATGAAAACGCCGCCCGAAGGCGGCGCTCTCGAACACCGCCAGATGGGATCAAATTGGACCTATCGGACCTCTCTAGCCACCCCCTTTGGAGGGGCATCGTTTGGGTCTCTTTGCTCGTGAGCAGCGTCGCTCCGATGAAGGCTTGCATGGCGGATTCGCCTCTCGTAGGAGCCCAGAAGCGGGGTCTTGGCGGATTGCGCTTATAAGCGCGCGAACAAACCACTGGGCTACAGGCAGTGGGTTACTGCGAGGTGTTGCCAGCGGTGAGACAGGAGCTCGGTTCTCTTCTCCTTCGGCCGTCGACCTGAAGACTTAGCGGCAACGTCGGCGACTGGTGCGCCCTCTCCCCCAGGAGGCGAGGTGACTAACAAGGCCCAGCGTAGCCGTCTTGCAGTGTCCTCACGCGCATACCGCCGCTCGTCTATTTCGCACGCCTCGTGGCTATGAAGCCTTCAAGGACGATGTCACGTCAGAGTTAATAATCGTCATCCGGTTCGAACACCCGATGGGCCGCAACGCTCAGCTGGAGGTTGGAATATAGCTGGCCAACGATCGAGGGCGTACTGCACTGAAACTGCACGCAGTCCCAGCGATCACCGCATGTGCCTCGTAAAAATAGCAACTTGTCCGCCGCGCAGACGGATACGCAATCCGTTGATCTACTACCCAGTGTGCCAGTATGCGTTCACGATGCAGGAAGCTGACCGGGTTCGGTGCGATCAGAGTTACCGTATCTTCCGCCAACCGGCGACGTGAACCTCCAAACTTTCATTGCGCACCGGGTACCGCGGCTTGAGATCACCCCAGAGCTTCGGCAGCTTGTGACTAAAGTACGTCTGATAGTACCTTGTGGATCTGCGCCGGCGCGTCCTGAAGCGCCAGGCACCTGTAAGAACATCTCCACCGCGTGGTGCAGTAGCGTCAGTGCGACCTGACTGAAGCCCGAGGCGATCGGGAACCGCCAACGACGACGCTGCCTGTCTTCCCGGTCGCGCTAGTGTGGTACTATGCGGTACCGACCGGCAAGAGAGGCGGTGATCACTACGGTATCGCGGTCAAAAGAGCGTCAGGAAGGCCGCGACGAAACTGAGGTGCGCGCGCGCATCCTCGATGCAGCCTTCGCAGCGTTCATGAAGAGTGGCTACGCGGCGACCAGCACGCTTGAGATCGCCACGCGCGCGAAGGTTTCGAAGCGGGAACTCTACGTCCTTGTCGGCAGCAAACAGGACATGCTCGTCGCCTGCATCGCAGAGCGCGCGGCCAAGATGCGCTGGGCGCCGGCCGCCCTCCCGGTGCCACGCGATCGCGACGGTCTGGCCCGGGTGCTGGAGGCCGTTGGAACCCGACTGCTCGTCGAGGTGAGTCATCCCACGGTCGTTTCGACGTTCCGGCTCGCGATCTCCGAGGCGCAGCAGGCACCGGAAGTTGCCCGCACGCTCGATGCTCAGGGACGTCAGGTGAATCGTGCCCCGCTGAAGGCGATACTCAAGACGGCCGTCTCGGCGGGACTGCTGCGCGGTGATCCGGCGGAAATGGCCGAACGGTTCATCGCCCTCCTGTGGGGCGACCTGTTCATGGCGCTGCTGCTGCGCCTAGCCAAGGCGCCGAGTCCGGCCGAGCTCAGCCGTCGCGCGCGCGCTGCGGCCGGCGATCTGTTGCGCCTGTACGCACCCTGAGCGCAGGCGCGGTGCGCAATCGTCCACGGCCGGGTCTCACCCGGCCGTGAAGCAAGGCTCTTCAAACGCGCTGGCCGAGTATCGTGCGGCGAATGAGCTCGTGCGGATTCGCATCGTGTCTTCGCTCGGTCAGCCGCAGCCGCCCCGAGGCATCTGCCTCGGCCGCGCTCGACACCCGCTGCTCGGCACGAACATCGGATGCGCCCGTGAGGAAGCGCTGAGCGAGCTGCACGGCGTCCGGCGCCGGCACGCGCTGTGCAGCCCTGGCATCGGAGCCGGGGTTAGCTGCCACCGAGCGGACCGCGGGCGACAGCAGCGCGCGCGCCTGGGCCTGGGCCCCGTCATCGGCCGCGGCGTGCGCGCCGCCCGGGTACGCCAGCAACCCGGCGCCGACCAGGGTGAGAGAACGAATCAGGGTCTGAGTAGCATCTGATCTCTTCATGTGAGTCTCCAGGGGTTGTGAACACGAGTCATGGATGTGCGGTCAGAAATAGCGCACGACCTTGAGCAGCACGCTCCCGGCCTGCGGCAGAGAGCCGAAATCGGAATGACGTCCACCGGAGTCGACCAGGACCAGGCCGCCGATCGTCCAGCGATCCGACAGGTAGTAGTCGGCGCCGAGCTGCAGCCGCGTCGAGCCGTCGGTGAGATCGGCGTCGATGAAGCCGGTCACTTCCAGCTTGGGGACGAAGGCGTCGACCCAGTCCATCCGCAGGAACGCGTAGCGGCGGCTGATCAGCTCCTGCTGGTCTGACGCATACTCCCGGACGTACCAGAGTGCGCCCGGGATCGGCGAGGGGGCGCTCGCCCCGCTGCCGGTCCGGAACCACTCGTCCCAGTCGGCGCCCGAGAATCCCGCCTGGTTGTAGTGGAACTCGAAATTGAAGGTGATCTTGGGAAGCGCGGTCGTGTATGAAGCGCCGACTGCCACTTGGTTGCGAAAGCCCACGCTTCCCAGGCCAGGCAGCACGCTGGCCGCCGCCGCGGGCAGGCTCCCGGTCGCGCGGCCAAACGCGAGCGCGTCCCCGCTCAGGGTGCCCCGCCGTCCGCCCGACCACTCGATGTAGGTGACGACGCTCTTGCCGACATTCCGGGCGAGGTTCGCGCCGAAGGCGACGCGTCCCTGGGACGCGTAGGCGAGCAGCTCGGGGCTCAGCCCCTCGGCCATGTCGATGGTGCCCTTGAGCAGCCACCGATCGTGCGCGTTGGTCCGGTCGAGCATCGGATCGAAACTGCGCAGGTCGAACGAGGTGTAGATGGCGCTGTCCGAGGAGACGGCCGGGGCATAGGCCGCCGTGAGGGAGCCCCGGGACCAGACGCGCTCGGCCCGCAACAGCAGCGTGCCCAGGCGGTCCTCCCGCAGCACCACCGGGTCGACGGACAAGGGTTCGACCACCGCCCGCGTCTTGAAGAAGTCCGTCGGATTGAAACCCAGCGCGACACCGCTCCTCACGTTGATACGGCCGACATCGAAGAAGAGCCGATCGAGGGGTTGCCAGCTCAGGTAGGCTTCGCGCAGATCGTTGGTCAGGTTCTCGTGGTTCGGGAAGCCAAGTCCGTCCGCGGTTCGCAGGTTCACGCGGCCGCTGTAGGTGAGACGCAAGCCGTCGCCGACGTGCCACTCCTTGCGCACGTCAAAGAGCGCCCGCTCTTCCCAGCGCGCGTCAGGTGGCGGCGGTGCCGGCACGAGCCTGTCCTCGAGCCACGACTCCGTGCCGGCGTCTTCGAGAAAGATCTTCTGCGATGCACCCGAGGTGACTGGAGTGGCCACCGGCGGGGTCGGCGGCGGCGGCGGGATGAGACTCAGGTCCTTGTCCTCCTGGGCACTCTCTCCCGCCCTGGCCGCCCCGCTCGCCACAAAGAGCAGCGCCAGCACGACGACGATTTGCGGCTCGAGCTTCATTTGACCTGCAGATGAGGCAGGTAATCGCGCTGGAACCAGGCTTCCGGGATCTCCTGGTAGGCGTACTCACCGAGGGTGGCGGTAGTCGCGAGCGACGAATCCACTGCGTCGATGATGATCGCCTCGGTGGCCCGGACCGCTCCGAGCTGCTGGGCGAAGTTACGGAAATAAACGATCTTCAGCAGCCGCCCGCTGTCCGAGTAGAACTTGCCCTTGATCGGGTAGAAGCTCCCCTGCTCGACCCAGTATTCGACGCGGTTGTAGGTCGCGAGGTCGTTGCTGGCCTTCAACTCCAGGTGCCAGCATTTGCGCGGCTGGCGCGTCGCGTCCTCGATCGTCTCCGTTCCCACGACGCTCGCCGCGTAGTCGGCGGCCAGATTCACCGTCAGGATGTCGCCGATAGCTGCCTGGCCGATCAGACGCTGCTGCGCCGAGATGCGTACGCTGACCCTGGAGTCCGGGTCGTAGAACCACAGTGAGTGTCCGTCCAGCAGCACGCGCTTGCCGGCGTCGCGCGCCGGCTCGACGTACTGGACCAGGTTGCGGAACTGCCCCGTCGCGGGATCCTCCTTCGAGAACACCACTAGCGAGTCGTGATCGCGCTCCTGGCCGCCGACGTATTCGGTGAGCCTGAGGGTGGTGCGGAACGGCTGACCCGGATTCCTCACCTTGTCGGTTGCCGCGACGATCTCCTGCGCGGTCTGGGCATGGGCGAGTCCGCCCAGGCACAGCGACAGGGCGAGCGGCAGTATTGCCAACGAGTGCTGCGAGTACTTCATGACGCCCTCACACGTGTCTCAATGCATCGACCACCGGCAAGCGGGCCGCGCGGTTGGCCGGCAGCAGCGCCGCCAACGTGGTCACGATCGCGAGCCCCAGCCACGCGCTGACAACCAGCAGCGCGCGGCCGGCGACATCGAGCCGCAATGGCACCGCGGTGGCATTGCCCGGCGGCACCCAGGTCAGGCCCGCCTGGTTGACCAACGCCGCGATCGCGAGGGCGAGCGCCGCGCCCACCGTGGCACCGATCGCTCCGATCAGTACGCCTTCGACCGTGAACTGCGCGCGGATGCCCACGCGGCGCACACCGAGCGCGCGGATGGTCCCGACCTCGTTGGTGCGCTCCATCACGTTCATAGTCATGGTGTTGATGACCGCGAACAGCACGATGACTCCCATCACCAGCGCGATGAACAGGAAGATCGAGCTGAACATCTTCACGACCTGCCCGTAGAAGGGCGAAAGCTCACCGAAGTCGCGCACCTCCAGGTCCAGGTGGTGCTGCCTGAAGAGCCCCGTCAGGCGGGCGCGGGCCGCGGGCAGATCCTCGCTGCGATGCAGCTGCAATACGATGCCGGTGGCCTTGTGCTCGCCGCGACCGTAGACCAGCTGCTGCGCGAGCCCGAGCGGCATCGCGATGAAGTTGTCGTCGAGCTCCTTGACTCCCTGCGGCTCGGCACCGCCGACCGAGAGCTGCACCACGTTCGGCGCGCCGCCCGCGGTTGCCGCCAGCAGATCGATCTGCGGGGTCCGATCCGAAGCCTGTGTGTCCGGGGCGAGATCGCGAGCCGCAAGGTCGGTGAGCTCCTGCCTGGCCGCGGGTGCGCTCCGCCCCGACGGCCGTGCCGCCGGCAGCGCCGGGCAGCCGTGCAGGCCGAGCGGCGCACAGAGTCCGAGCACCCGCGCGAGTCCGACACCAATCACTCCGCGCGACGGATCCTCGTCGGACATGCGCTTGTCGGGCACGTAGCCGGCGCTGGCGCGAAACTCATCCCACTGCCGCATCCGCTCGCGATTCGATGGAATGAGGCCGGTTCCGAGAAACGTCTTCGAGGCCTCGACGCCGCCGCTGAAATTGCCGGCGATCCCGACCAGCGACTGGGTCGGCGTGATCACGTTGATCATCGGGCCAACCACCGGGTCGCGCTCGATGAGCTGCATCACCTCCTGGTGGCGGTCGATGCCATAGGCCGCGGGATTGCCGGCTCCGAGCAGAAAGTAGTCCGCTCGGAACACGGTCAGATGCCCGATCCGCTGGACGTTGTTGGTCTCGAGGCCGGCAAAGATGTAAGCGGCGAAGCCTCCGAAGAGCAGCAGCGCCAACGCACCCGCGGCCACCGCCGAGCCCGTCATCAGCGAGCGGCGGAGATTCCGCAGCATGTTGCGAAAGGCAATCTTGAGCAGCAGTTTCATCGCGCAGCTCCTGCGTGGTGCTCAACCAGTTGGCCGTCCCGGATCACGAAGGTCTCGTCGGCGTGCGACATGAGCTGCGGGTCGTGGGTGGCGAAGATGAACGTCGTTCGCGATTGCACCTGGACGCGGCGCATCAGCTCGATGATCGAAGCGCCGGTCGCTGAATCGAGGTTGGCCGTCGGCTCGTCGGCGAGCACGACCTGCGGCTCCTTGACGAGCGCGCGCGCGATCGCCACGCGCTGGCGCTGACCGCCGGAGAGCTCGTTGGGCCTCTGGCGCGCCTGCCCGGCGAGCCCGACGGCCTCGAGCATCGCGAGCGTGCGCCGGCGCCGCTCCGCCTGCGGCATGCCGACCAGCAGCAACGGGTATTCGACGTTCTCGTATGCCGAGAGCACCGGTACCAGGCTGAACGTCTGGAAGATGAAGCCGATGTTGCGCGCGCGAAAATCGGACACCGCGTCGTCGGAGAGCGCCGCGATGTCCGCGCCGCAGACCTCGATGGCTCCGCTGCTCGGCGCATCGATGCAGCCGATGATGTTGAGGAGCGTCGTCTTGCCGCTGCCCGACGCGCCTACCACCACCGAAAAGCGGTGAGAAGGGATCTCGAGGCTGATGCCTCGCAAAGCGGGCACCTCGAGCGCACCCGACCGATAAGTCTTGGCAACCCGCTGGAGCCGGACCACCGCTGCGGAAGTCCCGGCCGCCGTCGCTGTCACCAGTGCCGCTGCTGCTGCCACTTGGTTTGCTCCGTAGTGTTTTTGGTACCGTTCAGTACCAATGATGGCATGGTACGGTACCACGCGGTACCACGTCAACGAGAAGTGAAGCGAGGCAAAGCGGCATCTACCGTTAGAGGTACGGCCATAATGCCGGGGTCGAGGGTTCGAGTCCCTCCCTTTCCACCAATCAGATCAGCGTGGTAGCGATCGATTCCTGGATTGGCAAGCCGCTGTAAGCGCACGGTAAGCGCAGAAGATCGACCTTCTGCCGTTCTCGATCGCGAATCCAAGCGCTCACGACCGCGCTTATAAGCGCGCACCAAGATTCAATCCACGCACTGCCTCGCGCAGCCCCTCCGGCGAGAGAGCACGCCTGCGCGATCGGTGTCGAGAGGCTACGCTGTGCCGGGTCGCACGGAGCTATTAAGCTCGCCGCTACCGCAACGATCGCCCCGCGCTGGGGATGCCGGACTACAGGCCAGCGCAGACGATCGGCGGAATGTCGATCGCTTCTAATTTGCGGGTGTCCGGTGCAATCCGTAGGTTGACTCGCTCAATGCAGGAGGAAGGCCACAAACGCTGTCGGACCGACCAAAGTTGCGGCGATCAAGATCAGGGGCAAGCTTTTGATCATTCCGGAGAGCTGCGGCAATTTTACGTTCGCTACTGCGTCGGCCAACCGGGTGATCGTGACCGGGACGTTCCAGCCGATCATCTAAGGTCTCAAAGTCTCGCATACTCGCCTATCTTTCCGCGGGTTTGACAGGCGGATTGTGGCCCAAGTCCATCAGCATGCGGGTCAAAAGATAGACTCTAGGTACGATGCTCGATAGGTCGGCGTGGTCGTCGACCCCATGGGCGCCACCGCCAAGAATGGCGACGCCGTCGATGGAGGCTGTGCGAGTTTCCGCCGCGAAGGCGACGTCGGCGGATGAGCCGACCCGGACACCGGCCAACTTGCCCCCGATCTCGGCATAGAGCTTCTGTGCGCGCGCGAGCAGAGCATCGGTCGAGGCGGCCCATGGCCACGGGGGAAAATTTCGCGTCATGGAGGCTTTCACCTGAACCTCCGGGACGATCGTGTCGCTGGCAAGTTTCTGAAGGCTTGTCTCCACGCGATCGAACTCCTCCGGCGTGAAGGCGCGAGCGTCTGCCTTAATGACAGCATGGTCAGGGATGACGTTGATTGCATTTCCACCCTGGATCATCGTGACGTTGACGGTCGTCTCCTTTGCAGAATTCGCGAGCGAGGCGAGCTGTAAGGCCTGGTGGGACGCCTCTACAATGGCATTGCGGCCTTTTTCTGGTTCCAAACCCGAGTGCGCGGCGCGACCAATGATCTCGACGGTAATTACAGCTGAGCCTTTCCGGGCGATTTCGAGGCCGTCGGGCGGCACGCCGCGCTCCAGGTTGATGACAGCGTCGCTCTCCTTGGCCTTCGCCCGTATGAGGTCGCGCGTGCCTACAGAACCGGTTTCCTCGTTCGAGTTGAGAATCAAAGTGATCAGTGCATAGTCGCGGTAATTGAGCTCATGCAGGATGCGCAACGCGCACACGGCAGTAACGATTCCCGCCTTGTCGTCACCCGCGCCCGGACCGATACCGCGGTCGCCGACAACTCTGTAGGGTCGCTGCGCCACTGTTCCATGAGGGAATACCGTGTCCATGTGGGCGATGAGCAGAACATGGCCCTTACCCGTGCCCGTCAGTGTAGCGACAACATTGTCCCCAACGGCGGGCGTTACCGCTGGTACGCTCTCGACGTGGGCACCGAGGAACTCCAGTTCAGTCTTCAGGATCACGCCCATGGCGGCCAAGCCAGCGACATCACCCGTGCCAGAATCAATCTGCACGAGCTGTTGCAAGAGTGCCCGCGCCTTCGGTTCGCATTTCTTGGCGGACGCAAGGACCCGAGCGTCTGGTCGAGCGTAGGACGGTGAGACGGAACTGACCGCCAGAATCGCCAAAGCGGCACAAAACAACGCCCGTGCACAGCTCAACCCGCATGTGCGCAGCATTGTGTTCCCCCTTAGCTCACGTCGCTCAGCACCCGCCGATCATGCCACACTCGAAACCGAACCCCTTCAGGACCCACAGACCGGATTTGCGGACCACAGGGACCGAGACGTTCAGGCCAAACGCTTTCGCTTCGACGATTTCGGCGCAAGAATCGGAATGCGTGCATCAAGGTGGCGCGTAAATTTGATGGTCTCATGTTGAGAGGAACGCCGTGCTAACGCTCTATGACTACTTACCATCCCAGAATGGTTGGAAGGTCCGGGTTTTACTCGGGCTGCTCAAAATCTCATATCACAGTCAGATTGTGTCGATCTTCGAGGGCGAGAGTCGCAGTGAGCGCTTTTTGAAACTCAATCCGGCCGGCGCCATCCCGGTGCTCGAAATCGAGGATGGACGCACGATCGCCGAATCAAACGCGATCCTTGCTTACCTCGCCGAGGGTACGCCTTTTCTGGTGGCAGACCGCTATCCGCGCGCTAAGGCCATGCAGTGGCTATTTTTCGAACAATATAACGTTGAGCCGGCGATAGGCTCGCTGCGCTTCTGGACGTTGACCGGACGGCTCGAGCGCAACCGGGATATGGTCGTGGGGAAACGCGAAGCCGGAGCTCGCACGCTCGCCGCCTTGGACCGAAGCCTCGCCAATACTCCGTTTCTAATCGGGAAGGACCTGTCGATTGCAGATATTGCGGTCTATGCCTACAGCCATCGAGCCGAGGATTGCGGGTTCTCTCTGACGAATTATCCGGCGGTCAGCGTCTGGTGTGATCGCGTGCGAGATGCCATCGGTCCCAAATATCCCGTCTATCCGTACAGCGTTGACCCCCATTCCGGTGCCTGAATCTCCGGAAGCGGAATCTGGGACAGCGGAAACTCGGCGTTCCCGACGGAACGGCCGCCGGGTGATTTATTCGCCGAGCGCGTATCCACAAAGAGGATCGAAGCCGTCGAGCGATCCGGACTCGTGACTACTTCGATGACACTACTCGCAACATCCGTTGCCTGCCCCAGAGAGGGTCCCCGCTGGATGCTGATGTCCGCCACTTGGGACAAAAGCCTATTTTGTCCCTTTTAAAGGATATATCCATTCCAACGTACATCGGTTATGATGTCCCCCATGAAGGACACTACCCTCCGCAGTGCTGAACAGCTGGGCATGACTATCCGTCTGAAGCGGAAGGAAAAAGGTCTCTCCCAAAACAGGCTTGCCGAATTGCTCGGTGTCGAGCGCAAATGGGTACTCCGCCTAGAGGCTGGAAACCCCAAGGCGGAGCTGGGCCTGGTCTTGAAGACGCTCAATGCTCTCAGTCTTCGGGCATCGCTGAGCGATGAGGGCCGACCTCTGTCTCGCGAGGACCGCGAGGCCTCGACCTCGCGACTCGATGAAGTCTTCCGTCGGCTACAGCGGCCCGCCCGCAAGTGAGCGAGCTTCTCATCCTGGTCGAAGGCAACTTGCTCGGTCGGGTTCGCGCCGATGAGGCTGGCCGGCTATCTCTCGACTATGAGGCTAGCTGGATCGAGTCGCCACACGGCCACTCACTTTCAGTCAGCATGCCCCTCGCGCAGATCACCTATCCACACAAGCCAGTACTGTCATACCTCTGGAATCTGCTACCGGAGAATCCAAACGTGCTGCAGCGCTGGGGGCAGCAGTATCATGTTTCTGGCGCAAATCCATTCAAGCTACTGGCACATGTTGGGGCCGATGTGCCGGGTGCTGCTCAATTCATTCCTCCGGAACGACTAGAAGAGATTCAATCCGCGCGGCGGCCGACGATCGACTGGATGACTATCGACGAGCTCGCGGAGCGACTTCGGCAGCTGCGCGCCGATATCGCTGCCATGCGTCGGCCTGGGGATATAGGCAAAATGAGCTTGCCTGGTGCACAGGCAAAGACAGCGTACTACTGGGATAAGCAACGAAATCGATGGGGTGTCCCCGGCGGGCGCACACCGACCACCCACATCATCAAACCCTGCGTTCCCGGCTTTGACGGACTCGTCGAAAACGAGCATCTGTGTCAGGACATTGCGGCGCGTCTTGGAATGCCGGCGGCGAACTCCTATGTGCTCGCGCTCGATCAGACGTACATCGTCGTGGAACGCTACGACCGACTGCCGCCGCCGCCGGGCTCATCTTTCGTGCAGCGCATTCATCAGGAGGACATGTGCCAGGCGCTCGGCTTGATGCCCGCGAGGAAGTATCAGGAAGATGGTGGTCCCGGTATCGCACAGATCGTTACACTAATTCGCCGCGTGAGCTCAGACCCCGACGCCGACGTTGATCGATTCCTCCAGGCAAACATGTTCAACTGGCTGATCGGCGGCACGGATGGGCACTCAAAGAACTATTCCATTCTCATTAGTGCGGGTAACGAGATCCGCCTCGCGCCGCTCTACGATCTCTCAAGTCAGCTTCCCTACCCCGAACTGATTGCGCTGCGCGTGGCGATGAAGATTGGCGATCACTACGACATTTCGCGAGTCGGAATTCCCGACTGGCGCAAGCTTGCGCGTACCTGCACGGTCGAGGAGGAGCGCGTCCTCAGTATGCTCACGGATATGGGCAAAGCACTGCCCGATGCAATTTCCGCCGCACGCGAACAGGCGCTCATCGAAGGACTGTCCGAGAGCATCATTGCTCCGCTCGCGCAGCAGTTGATCGGCCACGTTGGAGAGCGGCTCGCGACGATCACCGCCGTTACGGCTTCAAGGAGTCCGCCCCTGAGCACGAGGTGATCACTGACCGCGCCGACGTCCGCACGCGCATACCGCCACTGGTGTATTTCGCACGCCTCGTGGCTATGAAGCCTTGAAGGACGGTGTCATGTCAGAGCTAGCGTTCCGGTCGTCGTTATCGAGCTTGCCGAGTTTCTTGGGATTCATGCCGAGCTCACGCGCCATTTGCACATGAGCGTGAGACAGGCCGTGGCGTTTACGTGCCGTGATCCCCAATCCTGTTCGCTGAGCCAGATGTCAAACTCGCCTGGCGCGACTGGCTTGCGCGTGTAGCCCTCAACGTGACGGATCTCGTCCTCGCGAATTCCCTGTCGCCGGATTTCTGCCTCGAGTGCGTCGCGAATGAACGCCGATCGGATCTATCGTCCGTGATACCCGCGGAGGGTCTGAAGCCCAAGGCGAGCAGTCACCGCTCGAGCTACACTTCAGGCTTGATCATTTCCGGCCCGTGCATACCGGAGACGTCGTCGCCATGGCGTTACGCATTCAAAAAGAAGATGAATAGACGGCCTGCACCATCTGAGCCGTGCCCATGGGGCTTACTGGCCCTGATATTTCTGTCTTGGGCGGCTCGCGTCTGCAGCGGTGCCGAGTCCGTCGTGCTTGTCAGTGGCAACGTGTATACGGCCGATGACCGTAACCCACGCGCTCAGGCCGTCGTCGCAGCGCACGGTCGCATTCTGTACGTCGGCGCCAACGCCGATGCGTTGCGACGAGCGCCACCAGGCGCGCGCCGTATGGATATGCACGGCCTCACCATCCTACCCGGGCTTACGGACTCACACGCCCACTTGGCCGGTATCGGGTTCCGGGAGTTGAGCTTCAATCTGGAAGGCACCGCGAGCGTTGCAGACCTGAAGGACCGGCTTCGCGAGCGCGCAAAGCAGGGGACGCCCGGCGAGTGGCTCACGGGGCGAGGATGGATCGAGTCGCGCTGGACGCCTCCAACCTTTCCGAGCCGCACCGACCTGGATGAGATCGCCAGCGATCGGCCGGTGTTTCTTGAGCGTGCGGACGGGCACGCCGCGGTGGTCAACGGCCTCGCGCTCAAGCTTGCGCGCATCGACCGCAACACCCCGGACCCGGCTGGGGGTCGCATTCTCAAAGATCCCACGACCGGCGAGCCCACGGGCATGCTGATCGACAATGCCATGGACTTGGTTCAGCACTTGGTTCCGCCGCCGACGGATGCGCAGACCGAGCGGGCACTGGAGCTGGGGGCCGAGCGCAGCGTGCGCCTCGGATGGACGCAGCTGCAGATTGCCGGGAATAGTTTCCATGAAGTCGATCTCCTGTGCCGGCTGTACGCCACGGGGCGGATCAAGCTGCGACTGTACGATGCGATCTACGGCCCGAGCGCCGACGTGCAACGGCTCCTCGCGGAGGGTCCGTCGATCAATCGCTGCGGCGACCGGTTGACGGTCCGCGGGATCAAGCTCTACATCGATGGCGCACTCGGCTCGCGCGGTGCAGCCCTGCTCGCGCCTTATAGCGATGCTCCCGATACCCGAGGGTTGACGGTTAACAGCGAGGCCACGCTGCTTCCGATCCTGACCCAAGCGCTCCGTCGGGGGCTGCAAGTCGAGACGCACGCCATAGGAGACAGGGGCAATCGCATCATGCTGGACCTCTACGAGAAGGCATTCGACAGCGTGCCCGTAATGGGGCGGCCGATCGCTGCACCGCGTTGGCGCATCGAGCACGCGCAGATCCTGAGTCCCGGCGACATTCCGCGATTCGCGCAACTCG
>MNCZ01000045.1 GCA_001914695.1 Gammaproteobacteria bacterium 13_2_20CM_66_19
CTCCTCCGGCATGAGGCGCGCGCTCACGCCGTGGCGCGAGAGCGCATCCGCTACCACCGGGCCGACTGCCGCGACGAGGGTGCGTTCGAGCGCCGCGCGCACGCGTGCGGCGGGCGCAACCGCGAAGAGCCGCTCGACCTGCGGCGTGCTGGTGAAGGCGATGGCGTCCACCGAGCCGCTCTCGAGGCGCGCGAGGAGCCCCAGCACCTCCGCATCGTCGGCCCCATCGGCGTACACGTAGGGCGCGACCGTGCTCACGACGGCGCCGGCACGCTCGAGAAACTCCGTGAGCGGACGGTTCGGCTCCGTGCCGTAGAGCTGCACGCCCACACGGCGCCCCTTCAAGTCGAGTCCCGTGAGGCTCGCGATGATGCCCTCGGTGGTGGGACGCGCGGCGGCGATGTCGGGCTTCATGCCGAGCTCGCGCAGCGCGCGCGCGGGCTTGGGTCCCCGGGTGATCTTGCGCACGCGCCCGAGCGCGGCGAGGAAAGCTGCCCGAAGCTCTGGCTCGTGCCGCTCGATGCAGCCGAGGATGCGGCGCAGCCCCTCGCCGGTCGTGAGAACGACGTCGTCGAAGGCTTCCTGCGCGAAGGCGCGGGCGAAGGCGAGGACCGGCGCGGGATCCGGGGCGTCGCGGATCGCGACCAACGGGCAGCGGAGCACCCTCGCGCCGCGCCGCTCGAGCATGGCGGCGAACACCTCGAGCTCTCGCGTCTCGGGCACCGCGATGGTGCGACCGGCGAGCGGCGGCGATTCCATAGTCCGGCCATCTTAGCCGAACCAACCTGCTCAGCCGAAACAACCCGCGCGTGCCGCGCGCGTTATGCTAGCGAGTATGCTCAAGGTACTCCTCGGACTCCTCGGCCTCCTCGTGCTCGTCGCCGGCGGGCTTGCCGGGTTCGCCTGGTTGACGCTGCACTGGGCGTACTCGGACGGCGAGCGCGCCGGCTACGTGCAAAAGCTCTCCCGCAAGGGCTGGCTGTGCAAGACCTGGGAGGGTGAGATGGCGATGGTGACCATGCCCGGCACGGTGTCCGAGAAGTTCGCGTTCACGGTGCCTGACGGCGCCGTCGCGGCGAAGATCAACGCCAGCGTCGGCAAGCGCATGGCGCTGCACTACGAGCAGCATCGGTGGGTCCCGACGTCCTGCTTCGGCGACACCGAGTACTTCGTGACCGCCGTGCGCGTGGTCGAATAGCGCCGCCGGCAACTGTCGCCGGCTCCGGCGACCCGAGTCCGCCGCTCGGCAGGCCTGGCAGCAGGACCGGGCGACGCCGCGCCGCTCGCCCTACCAGCCGCACTGCCGGCCCTTGTTCTCCTCGCTCAGCCACTCCATCAGCGGCTGGAAGTACTCGATGATCGGCGCGGCATCGATGCGCCGGGTGCCGGTCAGCTTCTCGAGAGCATCCTGCCAGGGCTCGGAGGCCCCGAGCCGGAGCATATCGACGTAGCGCCGGCCCGCTTCCTGGCTCCCATAGTTCGAGCACTCGTAGAGCGGCGCCTTACTTGCGGCGGCGGCGCAGAGCGCCTTGTGGAACTGGAACTGCAGGATGTATGAGAGAAAGTAGCGCGTGTACGGGGTGTTGGACGGGATGTGGTACTTCGCCCCTGGGTCGAAGTCGGCTTCCGAACGCGGCACCGGGGGCGCGAGGCCCTGGTAGCGCCGCCGCAGCTCCCACCAGCTGCTGTTGTAATTGGCGGGCGTGATCTCCCCCGAGAACACCTTCCAGCGCCACTCATCGATCAGCCGCCCGAAGGGCAGGAAGGCGATCTTCTCGAGCGCCATCTTCATCTGCTGGTTGATGAGCGCCTCGTGGCTCGCCGCGACGGCGTGGATGAGCCCGATCCGCGCGAGGTAGGCCGGGGTCACCGAGAGATTGATGGTATCGCCGATGGCCTCGTGGAAGCCGTCATTGGCGCCGTCGCGGAACAGGAACGGCTGGCTCGAGTAGCTGATGAAGTAGTAGACGTGCCCGAGCTCGTGGTAGACGGTGTAGAGATCCTCCTCGGTGGGGACGAGGCACGCCTTGATGCGCACATCGCCTCCGCTCGCCATGTCCCAGGCGCTCGCGTGGCAGACCACCTCGCGATCGCGCGGGCGCGAGAGCATCGAGCGCTCCCAGAAGGTCTTCGGCAGCTGCGGAAACCCGAGCGAGGTGTAGAAGCTCTCCGCCGAGTGAGTCATGCGCGCCGCATCCCACTGCTGCGCCTTGAGGAGCGCATCCGCCGTCTCGAGGCTGGCGGTCGGGTAGGGCCTGAGGATATCGGGGTAGATCTTGTTCCACTGCTGCGCCCACATGTTGCCGAGGAGCTGCGCCGGGATCGGCTTGCCGGCGGGCACCTGGTCCTCGCCGTAGCGCCGTGCGAGCCGGGCGCGCGCATAGCAGTGCAGCCCGTCGTAGAGCGGCTTCACCTGCTGCCACAACCGCTCGGACTCGGCGTCGAACTCCTCGGGCGTCATGTCATAGCCGGCGCGCCACATGACTCCCAGGTTCTTGAAGCCGAGCTCGCGCGCGCCCTCGTTCGCAAGCCGCACGAACTCGCCGTACTCCTCGCGCATGCCGGCGCCGACGGCGTGCCAGCCCTTCCAGGCGTTGGTGAGCTCGGCGTAGTTGCGGCTCCTGGCGAGGATCTCCGAGAGCTGGTCGAGATTCATGCAGGAACCGGGTCCCTTCGGACAGTACTTGCCCTCGCCGTACTTGGCTTCGAGCTGCGCCTCGAGCTGCGTGAGGCGCGCGCGCTTCGCCGCATCGTCGGGCGCGGGAGCGGCGACGTTCAGGCGCAGCTTCATGAGCGCCCGCCTGGTTGCGGGCGAGAGCTCCTGTCCGTCGTAGCGCTTGGCTTCCGCGACCGCCTTGCTGAGGTAGGCGAGGTAGCGGTCGTTGGCCCGGGCGTTGAGGAGCTGCGTGTCGGTAGTGATGTAGGTGTCGAGCGTGTAGCCCGCGGCCTGCGCCTCCTGGGCGAGCGCGTTGAGCTCGCGATTGACGCGCGCGACGAACTCATCCGCGCTCTCCTTCGCAGCGGCTCCGGGGGGCGTGGGCGCGGGAGGGCCGCTCTCGCGCGGCGCGCAGCCGGTCAGGAGCGCGCAGCCGGTCAGGAGGATGAGGGGCAGCGTGCCTGCCGCGCAGGCTCCGGGTCTCGTCTCCGTCATGGTTACCTCACTCCCGCCATCATTCGCCGGGCGAAGGGGGTCAGGATGAGCATCACGAGGCCGCCGATCGCTCCGTACCAGAAGATCTTCAGGAACAGGCCGGGGAGGGACTCGAGGTGGCCCGCGTCGTACTGGCCGGAGAGCTGGCCGGCGAGGTTGCTGCCGAGTGCCATCGACAGGAACCACATGCCCATCACCTGTCCGACGAAGCGCGGCGGCGCGAGCTTCGTCATGTAGGAGAGTCCCACGGGCGAGAGGCTCAGCTCCCCGAAGGTGTGCAGGAGGTAGGCGAGGATCAGCCAGGTAGGCAGCACCTGGGCGCCGCCGAGCACGCGGAGCGAGGCGAAATACATCGCGATGAACCCGAGGCCGAGGAGGATCAAGCCGGCGCCGAACTTGGCGGCCGCATTCAGATCCCGGCCGCGCCGCCCGAGCGCGATCCACAGGGCGGCGAACACCGGCGCGAACGCGATGATGAAGAGCGGGTTCACGGCCTGCAGCCACGCGGCCGGCATCTCCCAGCCGAAGACGTGCCGATCGGTATAGCGGTCGGCGAAGAGATTCATCGAGGCGCCGGTCTGCTCGTAGCCGGCCCAGAAGGTCACCGACGCCGCGACCAGCGCCACCATCACCAGCACGCGCTGGCGCTCGACCGCGGTGAGCCCCGCGAAGAAGAGCAGATACACGAAGTAGCCGACGCCGAGCACCAGCATCGCCCAGGAAGCCCCGGCCGCCATGGCGACGGCGTCGATTTTGAGCACGCCCGCCATGACGAGCGCCGCAGCGAGCGCGACGGCCGCGGCGATCGCCACCACGACCTTCCAGGCGCCCGGCTGCTCGCCCGCCGCGGCGACGCCCGCGTTGCCGAGGTAGTGGCGCGTCCACACGAACTGGGCGAGACCTGCCGCCATGCCGAGCGCTGGAACTGCGAAACCCCAGCGCCAGCCGTAGCGGTCCGCGAACCAGCCGACGATCAGCGGCCCGATGAGCGCGCCGAGGTTGATGCCCATGTAGAACACCGAGAAACCGGCATCGCGCCGGGAGCCGCCTTCCGGGTAGAGCGCCGCCACCATGGCGCTGGCGTTAGGCTTCAGCAGCCCGACGCCGATCGTGATGACGAGGAGTCCCAGGAAGAAGACGTCCGTGCTCCCGAGCGCCAGCATGAGGTTGCCGCCAGCGATCAACACCCCGCCCGCCACGACCGCGCGCTGCGCGCCGATAAGACGGTCGGCGATCCACCCGCCGAGGAGGCCGAAGAGATAGGTGCCGCCGATGTACATGCCGTAGATCGCGCTCGCGGTCTTGTCGTCCAGGCCGAGCCCACCGTGGGAAACGGCGGCCACCATGAACAGAATGAGCACGCCGCGCATTCCGTAGTAGGTGAAGCGCTCCCACATCTCGGTGAGGAAGAGCGTCGCAAGTCCGCGCGGCTGGCCGAAGATCGTCCGGGCTGGCGCGGCGGCCGCGGCGGTGGCGTCGGCGACCTGGTTCATAATCGGGCCCTTGAGAGTTTGTTGAGCGCAAGCCGCTCGCGCGAGTCTGACCCAGCCTGCGGGTCGGGCGCAAACGCCGCGGGCGCTGCGGCGCGGATGCCGCGGGGATGCGCGCCGGACGCGTGGCGCTGACTGTCAGCGCGCGCAGGGCCGCGGCGGTGGATTTCGGTGGCGGGTGCGGCGAGGAGTAGTATCGGCGGCCACTCGCGAACAAACCACGCGTCAGGGGGAACGGTCATGACACTGAATCGCCGCGGCTTCGTCGCGTCTGTCGGCTGGTCATTCCTCGCGAGCGCCGCGGCGCGCGGCGACGCGCCCAAGCCCGCCGCAGCGGCGGGGGCTGAGCGCTTCTCCGACTGGTCCCAGGTGCGCGCACAGTTCGACCTGTCGCCCGAGTGGCTGCACTTCTCGCAGTTCTACATCGTGTCGCACCCGCGCCCGGTGCGCGCAGCCATCGAGCGCTACCGGCGCATGCTCGATGCCAATCCTTTCGCCACCGTCGAGCACGGCATGGGGTTCGCGGCCTTCCTCGGGCAGCAGTCGCAGGATGTTGCCTTTCCGGTGCGGGTGCAGCAGGCGGCCGCGCAGTATCTCGGCGGGCGGCCGGACGAGGTTGCGCTCACCGACAGCACGACGACGGGTCTCGCCCTGATCTACAACGGCCTCACCCTCACTCCCGGCGACGAGATCCTCACCACGACTCATGACCATTACGTGCATCACGAGGCGATCCGCCTGGCCGCCGAGCGCAATGGCGCCAGCTGGCGGCGCATTGCGCTCTACGATGCGCCGGAAGCGGCGGCGGCGGAACAGATGGTGGAACGCCTGCGCGGCGCCATCGGCGCGCGCACGCGCGTCGTCGGGCTCACGTGGGTGCACTCCGGCACCGGCGTCAAGCTGCCGATGCGCGCGCTGACGCAGGCCGTCGCCGAGGCAAACCGCAACCGCGGCGAGCACGAGCGCGTGCTCGTGGTGCTGGACGCGGTGCATGGATTCGGGAACCAGGATGTGCCGCTCGCCGGGCTGGGCGTCGACTTCGCCGCCGCGGGCACGCACAAGTGGATTTTTGCGCCGCGCGGCACCGGCATCATCTGGGCGCCGGAGAAGAACTGGGCGCTGCTGCGCCCGACGATCCCGAGCTTCTACAGTTCCGAGCCGTTTGCGGCCTGGGAGGATGGCCATCCTCCGCAGACTCCGACCCGCGCGGCCTGGGTCTCTCCGGGCGGCTTCAAGGCCTACGAGCACCAGTGGGCGATGGCCGAAGCGTTCGAGTTCCACCGCCGCATCGGACGAGCGCGCATCGCCGCGCGCATCGCGGCTCTCAACACGCAGTGCAAGGAGGCCCTGGCAGCCATCCCCAGGGTGAAAGTGCTCACGCCGCGCGATGCGGCGCTGTCGGCCGGCATCATCTGCTTCGAGGTGCAGGGGCGCACGCCGGAGGAGACGGTGCAGCGATTGCTCGAGCGCAAAGTGATCGCCTCGACCTCGCCCTACAAGGTCACCCACGCGCGGCTGGCGCCGAGTCTGGTCAACGACGAGCGCCAGGTGGAGGCGGCGGCGCGCGCCGTGTACGAGATCGCCTGAAGGCACCGCGCCGTCAGTTCTCGTTGGCTTCCTGCGCGCTCGGGGCGCTGCGGCTGCGCGACAGCACGCGCGCCATGAGGATCCCGCCTTCGTAGAGCAGGTACATCGGTATGGCGAGCGAGCACTGCGAGATCGCATCGGGGGGTGTGAGGAGCGCCGCGAGGATGAAGATGCCGACCAGCACGTAGCCGCGGTGCTCCTTGAGCTTCTCGATGCGCACGATGCCCATCAACACCAGCAGCACCACCGCGACCGGCACCTCGAACGCGAGGCCGAAGCAGAAGAACATGGTGAGCACGAAATCGAGGTAGTTGTTGATGTCGGTCATCATCGCCACGCCCTTCGGCGTGGTGCCGGCGAAGAACTGGAACATCACCGGAAAGACGAGGTAGTAGGCGAAGGCCATGCCGACGTAGAAGAGCAGGATCGAGGAGACGAGCAGCGGCACGGCGAAGCGGCGCTCGTGGCGATAGAGTCCCGGGGCGACGAACGCCCAGATCTGATAGATGACGTAGGGCATGGCGAGAAAGAGCGCGACGAAGAACGACAGCTTGAAGGGCGTCGTGAAAGGCGACATCACCCCGGTGGCGATGAGACTGCTGCCCTTGGGAAGCTTGGCGAGGATCGGCTGCGCGACGAAGGTGAAGAGGTCGTTCGAATAGTAGACGCACGGCCCGAGCGCGATCCCGATGCCGATCAGCGCGCGCAGGAGCCGGTCCCGCAGCTCGAGCAGATGCGAGATCAGCGTGCCTTCGGCGAGCTTCTCAGGTTCCTCGCTCATCGGCGCTCGACGCGGCGCCGGCCCGGACCGCCGAGGGGTCGGCGCCGGTGGCGTCCGTGGCGTGGGCGTGGGAGAAAGTGTCGGGGTGGGTCGGCTGCTCCGCGGCCGCCGCACCCGCGGGCGGCGCCGTTACGGGCGACGCGCCGCCCGCCGCGGCGCCCGGTGCCGACGTGCCCAGCGTGCCTGGGTCAGCCGTGCCCGGTGCAGGCGTGCCCGGTGCTGCCGTACCCGGTGCCGCCGTGCCGGCCGCCGCCGCGCTCCCGGCTGAGTTCGCCTTGCGCGCCTGCTCGAGCTGCACCTCCTCCTCGAGCTGCTCGCGGAACTGGCGCGCCATGGCGCGCGCGCGCCCCATCCAGCGGCCGATCTCGGTAACCACGCGCGGCAGCTTCTCCGGTCCCAGCACGATCAGCGCCAGGACGAAGATGATCAGCAACTCCGAGAATCGGCCCTCGAACAGATCACGCGCTCCGTTCGGTCTTCGGGTCGCTCTTCTTCGCGGCGACGTCCGGGAACTCCGCGTCCGTGCCCTCGGAGCGGATCTGCTTCGGCGGAGCGCTCTGCTCCTCCTCGCCCTCGCTCATGGCCTTCTTGAATCCGCGCACGGCGGCGCCGAGATCGGAGCCGACGCTGCGCAGCTTCTTCGCGCCGAACACGACGAGCACGACGAGCAGGATCACCACGAGCTCGCGCATCCCTAAACCACCCATGACTGGCGACTCCGCTGACCTCTCCGCCCGTACGGAGAAAAGAACTGGATGATAGGTCAAATGAGCCCCCGGAACCCCAGAAGTTCGCGAATTCCGGAACGCGGGCCTCGGGGCCCATTCAGGGGGTCTCTAGCCAGAACGTCACGGGCCCCTCGTTGACCAGCGATACCTGCATATCGGCGCCAAATACGCCCGCCGAAACAGGGGCATAGGCGGCCTGCGCCTGCCTCCGCAGATGTTCGAACAGGCGCCGCGCCTGCTCCGGGGCGGCCGCCAGGCTGAACCCCGCACGGGTGCCCTTGTGAGTGTCGGCGGCGAGGGTGAACTGCGGCACGAGGAGGAGTCCCCCGCCCACCTCGCGCAGCGACCGATTCATCCGCCCGTCGGCGTCCGGGAAGATGCGATAGGAGAGCACGCGCTCGAGCAGCCGCTCGGCCGCGGCGTCGGTGTCCGCGTGGCGCACGCCGATCAGGGCCAGGATCCCGGCGTCGATCGCGCCGACCACTTCGCCGCCGACACGCACCTCGGCCCGGCTGACACGCTGGATGAGAGCGATCATCAGGGCTCCTCTGGCTCCTCGCGCGGATGGTAGCGCCGCTCTCGCGCCTCCGCGGCCTGATCGTGTGGTAATTGGGCCGGCCAGTCCGTAAGATTCGGGGCCGTTTTTTCGTGGCGGAGGGGCGGATGAAGGGGCGTGGGCGGGAATCTTGCCAGCACGCAGTTTCGATCGCCGTGATCGCAGCGCTCGCGGCAGCGGCGCTGACCGGCGCCGCCGCGCAGGAGTCCGCCGCTCCGGCTCACGCCAGTGCCGCGCACGGCAAGGCGATCTCCTACACCTGCCTCGGCTGCCACGGCATCGACGACTACAAGAACGCCTACCCGATGTACAGCGTGCCGAAGCTCGAGGGACAGAATCCCGAGTACCTGGCGGCGGCGCTGCACGGCTATCGCGACGGCGACCGCTCGCACCTCACCATGCACTCCCAGGCCTCGACGCTCTCCGACAAGGACATGGAGGACATCGCGGCTTACTTCGCGGGCAAACCGCTCGCGCCCACCGGCAAGGCGCAGGGGAGCGTGCCGCAGACCGCGACGCTCTGCGTCTCGTGCCACGGTCAGGACGGGGTCGCGATTGCGCCCATTTATCCCTCGCTCGCCGGGCAGCACGAGGACTATCTCGTGCGCGCGCTCGAGGAGTACCGGAAGGGCGGGCGCAACAACCCCGTGATGAAGGGCTTCGCCGCGACCCTCAAGGACGAGGACATCCACGTCATCGCCCGGTACTTCAGCCACCTCAAGCCCTCGCTCAGCACCGAGTCGCGTCCCTACACCTGGCTCACGGCGCGCTGAGCGGCTCACCGTCCTCTGGAAGCCGCGTTCCCCGCTGAGCGGGGCCGGCCGGGCTCACACAGGGAATGCGCTGCAGCGCGCACCCGCGCGGAACACTCCCGCTCGACCGGCAGGCGCGGAGCCTCGCCCCGTTCACGCAACCGTCATCGACGCTCGGCAAGCTCTGCCGGCGTAATCCCGGCCCCTGCTGAAAGGTACCGCTATGAAGAATCCTGGATCGAGCCCCACGGGGCTTGCCGCGGCGATGGCTCTGGCCTTGATCCCCTGCAGTGCTCAGACCGCGCGCGCCGATGCGGACAGCGCTCGCGCCCGCCATGTGATCGTGATCTCGGTCGACGGCCTGCACGAGAGCGATCTCGAAGCCTATATCGCAAGTCACGCCACCTCGACGCTGGCGAAGTTCGTCAACGAAGGCGTGTCCTATTCGAATGCGCACACACCGTTCCCGTCGGATTCCTTCCCCGGGCTCACCGCGATCATGACGGGGGCCCATCCGCGATCCGCCGGGGTCTACTACGACGACAGCTGGAACCGCTCGCTGCTGCCGGCCGGCACCACGAGCTGCGCCGGCGTGGCGCCGGGCGTCGAAGTGACTTACTTCGAGCAGCTCGATATCGATCTCAACTCGATCGATGCGGGCTCCGGCGTCGGCGACCTGTCGACCTTCGCGGCCATCAGGCAGAACATCTACAAGATGTCGCAGCAGGCGCGGGATGCGATCGACCCCAAGCAGCTCCCGGTCGACCCCGCCACCTGCCAGCCGGTGTATCCGCACACCTACCTGCGCGTGAACACCATCTTCGAGGTGGCGAAAGCGCATGGGCTCCATACCGCGTGGTCCGACAAGCACGTGGCGTACGACCTGGTGAACGGTCCCTCGGGCACGGGCGTCGACGACCTGTTCGCTCCCGAGATCAACAGCCTGGTTCCGACCGACACGCTCGATGGCCTGCCGACTCCGTACGGTGCGGGCGACGACTGGACCAAGGACAACCTCTACACGCAGTTCTACGACTCGCTCAAGGTGCAGGCGGTCCTCAACTGGGCGCATGGCGGCGACCACGACGGCACGCCGAACCCGGCCGGTGCGCCCGCGATCTACGGCATGAACTTCCAGACGGTGTCGACCGCGCAGAAGCTCAACTTCTCACATTTCGTCGGTGACGCCGGCATGACGGGGCTCGGTGGTTACGTCAACAACGGCGCCGCGGCGGGGGTGGTGCTCGAGGGAGCGCTGGGCTTCATCGACACGCAACTCGAACGTATCGCCGCCGCGGTCGATCCGAGCGACACGATGATCGTCGTGTCGGCGAAGCACGGCCAGTCGCCGTTCGATCGCAGCCAGCTGCGGCTGATCGATGATGGCGAGGTCATCGGCGCGGTGAATGCCGCCTGGGCGGCGGCGAATCCGACGGGCGTCAATCCGCTCGTCGTGTTCGGGATCGACGACGACGGGATGCTCCTGTGGCTCGCGGATCGCTCGGAAAAGGCGACGAGCTTCGTCAAGAGCTTCCTCTGGCGCTACACGCCGCAGAAGGCCGGCGGCTCGGATGGCAACGGCCACTTCGTCGATTGCAGCGGCACCGTGCTGCACTCGGGGCTCCGGCAGATCTACGCGGGCGCCGCCGCGGCGGAGCTCATCGGCGTGCCGGCGAGCGACGATCGCGTGCCGGACATCCTCGGTATCGCGGCGATCGGCACCGTGTACTCGAACCCGGCCAAGATCAAGAAGATCGCCGAGCACGGCGGCAACGCGCCGCAGGATCGGCACGTTCCGATCGTCCTCTGGGGTGCCGGTGTGAATCGCGTACGTGTCGATGAAGCGGTCGAGACGGCCCAGATTGCGCCGACGGTGCTCGAGGCGCTCGGGCTCCCGGCGCAGGAGCTCAAGGGTGTGAAGCTCGAGCACACGCAGGCCCTGCCGGGCGCC
>MNCZ01000040.1 GCA_001914695.1 Gammaproteobacteria bacterium 13_2_20CM_66_19
ATCACCGGGTCTCGGATGGCGCGTTCAAGCGCTGAGCGGGACATCTGACACTGCGCTCCCGCCGAAGTGCGTCGCGGTTTTGCGACGATGCTCTCGGCTGGACTTCTCCTGGAAGCGAAGTTAGCCTGCATCGCCTCGCAAGATTTAGGTCTCACGAGGGCGCAGCATGTTGTTCGTCGCACACGCCGAAAGAAAGTACGCCAGGCAAGCCAGCACACAGCTCCTGGACCTCTATTGGCAACAGCGCGGTGCGCAGCCGGACCTCGCCGATCGGGTCCTCTACGAAGGAGTGGTCGCTCAGCGTCTGGGTCCGGACGCGAGCCGGGCCGGGGAAATCATCAGGCGCGCGGAAGAGAGCTTCACCGACTGGCCGGTAGAGCGCGAGCTAAAGTTCCGTCATGTCGTGCACTACCTGATCTTCGACGAGTACATGCGCAGCGGCAACGTACGGGAAGGAACGAAGACCAATATGGGCGCGGTTGTGGCCGCGATCATTCCCGAAGAAATCTGACCCCGCTTCCGACGGGTCCCCAGCTCATTTCGGGGGCCGAATCGTCTTGATGACCTCGCTGAGCTGGCGCATGTCGTCGAGGGACCGGCGTTTGGGTTTTTCGGCGGGATTCAGCACCGGTACCGCGCTTGTATTGTAGGGATCGACGCCCGGTAACTTCCCGGTGCCGGACGATCCACCAGACGAGCTGCGTCGCCGGGAGTGTGCACGCCTGTCCTGGCGCGCCACTCGCCGTTCAGGTTGACCGCCACTCGCTTTGCTCACACAGGTTTCCTCGGACAGTGCATGTAAGAGGACCGACAATAGCGCGCCTCCAACAAGGCATCTGTGGATACGCTCACAACTGTGCCCGTCTTCACATAGCGTTCCGCAGCCCGACACCCTCCAGACGACATAATGGAGGGGTTGGGTTCCACGTGGATGCGGGCTTTTCGGGTTAGGAGCGCCTTCTGCACCGCCGTGACCAATACGGGGATCCCGCGAACTCGTTACAGCGTTGCCAAACTTTGCCAAACTGATAGAGTCTTCATGCTATGACTACGATGAACATCTCCTTGCCAGAGTCGCTCAAAGACTTCGTCGATGAGCAGGTCAAGCGCGGCTACGGCACGAGCAGCGAATATGTGCGGGAGCTGATTCGCAAAGATCAGGACCGCGAGCGGGTGCGGGGCCTGCTGCTCAAAGGCGCGGCCTCGCCGGCGACGCCACCGGCCGATAAAGCCTACTTCAGGAAACTTCGCACCCGGGTCCGCAGAGCGCCGAAAGCTGCCGGCCGCAGTTGAAAATTGAAGCCGGCCATTCCCCGGGAAGAAGCGAGCCGCGACATTGACGAGGCCATCGCGTATCTCTTGAGGGAAGCCGCTCCCGGCGCTGCGCTTGGCTTCATCGACGCTCTCGAGCACGCCCTCGCGCCCATCAGCCGCCACCCCGCGTCGGGTTCCTCGCGCTACGCGAGCGAGCTTGACCTACCGGGCCTGCGTCACTGGCCGCTGAAGAAGCATCCGCACGTCGTCTTCTACGTGGAGCGTCCCGATCACATCGATGTCTGGCGCGTCTTGCACGGTCACCGCGACATCCCTGCCTGGATGCACGAGCCCGACGCGGTGTGATGAAGCATGGTGCCTGGGGCCGGACTCGAACCGGCACGGGGTCGCCCCCAAGGGATTTTCGTACCACTGCAGCTTTCGCTGCTGCATGCGCGGGCCATGCATTTCGTGGTCTGGACTTTACCTTTGCCGTCCCGACATCGATCGCTCCCTGCAGTCGGATTAGGCAGGGGCCGTCAAGTCTCTACACTTTCCCTGACCGACGGGCGCTCGGCAGTCTCGCCAGCCGTCGACGGGCTTAGCTCGGTATTGCAGCCACCCTGACGTGCTGCTGTTCCACCGACTTTGACCCCATTCACGCCGGCCGTTTCCGAGCCGGGTGCTCAATTGCTCAAGTCCCTTGCGTCTACCGATTTCGCCACCCAGGCATGAGTGCGGGCCGGATTGTACGCCGCCGTGGGGTGGCGAGGGGCGTTGGAGGCTGAGCCTTCAGGCGTTCTTCAGGAGCTCGACCACGGCCGGGAAGGCTCGGGCGCGCGCCACGTCCGCGGCCGTCGAGCGGTCCTTGTTGCGGAGCGCCGTGCTGGCGCCCGCGCTCAGCAGCCGCCGCACCAGGGCGGCGTTGCCGTTGCGGCTGGCGATGATGAGGGCGGTGTCGCCGAACTCGTTCTGCGCATCTTTCTCGGCATGGTGCGTCAGGAGCTTGTCGACGATCTCGACCGCGCCGGCGTTCGCCGCGAGCAGGAGCGGCGTATCGCCGCGCGCGGTGCGCGCCTCGAGCTTCGCCCCTTTGGCGAGCATCAGATCGACCACGGCCGTCGCGCCGGCGGCGCAGGCCGCGCCGAAGGGATTTTCCCCGGCGGCATCCGCGTGATCCGAGCTGGCCCCGTGCTCGAGCAGCACGCGCCCCGTCTCGAGCCGGCTTGCGTGCGCCGCGTGCCAGAGCGCGGTGCGTCCGGCCTTGTCCACTCCCTCGATCGCAGCTCCCGCATCGAGCAGGCGCTGCACCAGGTCCGGCTCCGTCCGCTGCGCCACCAGCATCAGCGCGCTCGTGCCATGCTCATCCCGGGCATCCGGTTTCACATGGGCCGCCAGGAGCGCCCGCACGATGCCCACGTGCCCGCCCTTGGCCGCAGCGATGAGCGGAGGCTCCGGGTCGTCCAGCCGCCCGTCGGGCGAGACGCCGTGCGTGAGCATGGCGGCGACGATGTCCTGCCGGCCGATGCGAACCGCATCGAGGAGCGCCGAGTTTCCGCGACGGTCGGCCCGGTTGCCTTTGGCGCCGGCCGCGAGCAGCGCCTCCACTTCGTGAGCCGTGCCGCTGAGCGCCGCCACCGTGAGGATCGGCAGCCCGTCCGGGGTGAGGGCATTGGGATCGGCGCCGCGTGCCAGCAGGGTGCGCAGCAGCTCCGGGTTCTCCCGACCGGCGGCGACTGCCAGGTCCGGCCAGCCCGCGTACAGGTCGCGCTGGGCTCTCTGCACCGAGGTCGGCTGACTGTAGGCGGCCATGACCGGGTTGCGGTGCAGCGCCGTGGCTCCCTTCTCGCGCAGCCGCGCTGCGATGCCCGTCGCCCCGCTGACCTCGGCGAAATCGAGCGCCGACCATTCCTGAACGTCGCGCGGCGCGACGCTCGCGCCCGCCGCAAGCAATTTATCGACCACGGCGAGCGAGCCGCTCATGACGGCATGCATCAGCGCGGTATTGCCGCTCTTGTCCGTCGCGTTGACGTTCGGGTGCGCCGCGAGCACGGCATCCACGGCGGCCGGCTGGCCGCCGCGCGCGGCGATCATCAGGGGCGTCGTGCCATTCTGATCGGGTGCCTCCACCGGCGCGCCGCGGCGGATGAGGAGCGCCACGGCGGGGGCCGAGGCCGCCTCGGCAGCCCGCGCGAGCGCGCCTCGGCCGAACTCATCCCGTGCTGCCACCAGCGCCGGGTCCACGAGGGCCTCGAGGCTCGCCACATCGCCGTCACTGGCGGCAAGCCACAGCGCTTCCCGGCGCACCGCCGGATCGGTCAGCTGTGCGGCCGGCAGAAGACTGGACGGCGGGCCCGGGCGAGCCGCGGCCGCGCCCTTCTGGGCCGCGGCGGCGCCTTTCTGGGCCCCCGTATTCAATGTATTGAAGAAGCCCAGCTCCCTCGCGCGGGCGAGCCAGCGCGACGCGCCCTGGGGATCGGGGGGGTTGGAATCCTGCAGCAGTGTGGCGAGGCTGAACGCCGCGCGCGCGCTGCCCTTGTTGGCGGCCTTCTCGAGCCAGGTCTTCGCGGTGGCGGGATCGCGCGGTCCGCTCACTCCGTTGAGATAGAAGACCGCCAGCAGGTATTGGGCATCCGGATTGCCTCCGGCGGCCAGCTTCTGCAGCTCGGTCGCGGCCGCTGCGAAGTTCTTGAGTCGGATTGAGGTCTTGACGCCATCGAGCGGGTCCGGCGGGCGCGAGACGGCGAGCGCCGCGCCCGCGGCCAGCACCATCGAGAGCGCCGCCGGCAGCAGCGCCCGCACCCGCCTAGGCCGTGCCATGTTTCGTTTCGACGGCTATACCTACGCGCTTGAGGAATTCGGAGGGCAGCACACCTCCGGCGCTCACGATGATCGCATCGTTGCGGACCTGCTTCATCTCGCCTTCGTGCTCGATGGACACCGACTCCGCCTCGACCTTCTTCACGTTCGATTTCATCATGACCTGCAGACGGCCGGTCTTCGCAGCCGCCTGGACGCGATCGCGGTTGCGCGCCTTGGCGCGATCGAACTCCGCGCCGCGGTAGGACAGGACCACCCCGCCGCCGCTGTCGGTCTCGGCGATGCTCGCGGCCGCCTCGAGGGCGCTGTCGCCGCCGCCGACGACCAGCACATGCTGGCCTTTATATTGCTCCGGATCAATCAGTCGATAAACCACCTTCGACATCTCCTCGCCCGGCACGCCGAGCTTGCGCGGCGTGCCACGGCGGCCGATCGCGAGCAGGACGCTGCGCGTCGGGTAGGTGCCGCGATTGGTCTTGACGATGAAGCCGTCTCCCGAGCGCGTGATGTCCTCGACCCGCTCCTTGTAGTTGATCTTGACGCCGGTCTTGCGCTCGGCCTGCGTCCAGAACTCGAGCAGCGCCTCCTTGCTGGTCTGGCGGAAGTTGACCTTGCCGAGGAGCGGCACGGTAGCGGGCGCCGTCATCACGAGCTTCCCGCGCGGGTACTGGAACACCGCTCCGCCGAGCGACTCCTGCTCGATCGTGACATAGCGCATGTTCTTCGACTTGGCGGTGAGCGAGGCCGAGAACCCGGCGGGACCGGCCCCGACGATGAGCACGTCGAGCTGCTCGCTCCCCGAGCCTCCTGGGCGGAGTTTCTGGGCGATCGCCTCGATGACCTGACGGCCCTGCTCGAGCGCATTGCGGATCAGCCCCATCCCGCCGAGCTCGCCGGCGATGAAGATACCCGGCACGGTGGATTCGAAGGTCGGCGTCACGAGCGGAATGTCGACCCCGCGCCGCTCGCTGCCGAAGACCAGGGTGATGGCATCGACTGGACACGCGGTCTTGCACGCGCCATGACCGATGCAGTCGCCGGGGCTCACCAGATGGGCGCGCCCCCTGAGGAGGCCGAGGACCGTGTGGTGCGCCTGCTCGGGGCAGGCCTTGATGCAGGACGAGCAGCCGATGCAGTGATCGCTGATCACCGGGTGGAGCGATGCGGGTTCCGCCGCGCCGGTTTTCTCCTGCGCCTTCGCACTCTGGTGCTCGAGTCGGCGCCGGCGCCGCACGTGCCACACGAGCGCCGCCAGGCACACACCCACATAGAGAGAGGTATATAGATCCATCGCGACAACACCAGACCGATTACGCCAGCGGTTCCACGCAGCGCAGCAAGCTCACCCAGACGGATTGGGCGTGTGCATTGGACTCGTCATTGGGACGCTAACTCTGTGAAGAAAGTCACGGAATGGGGCAATCCCCTACTTGCCTCCATACACGCGGCTGCGCACTCTACCAATCAAGCTGAGCGCGTGTAATTGCCTGTTTTTTACGGCGTTTTTGTCTGCACTTGGAGACACGTTGTCGGCGCTCTGAGACATCGTTACCGTCGCGGAGTTCGCGTGTATTGTCACATCTTCGCTCGCTTGCGCGATGAGTTCCGCGGGAGGGTCTCATTATTTTGTTCTGGTTTATCGCAGGTGCGCTGGTGGGCGGGACGGCGACTCTCGTCGCGATTCCGCTTTGGCGCGGCACGTTGACTTTGCGCGCGCTCACTCTCGGAAGCGGACGCACGCGCATTGCACTCGCGGGCGCGTGCGTCGCAACATTTGCGGCCGCCGCCGCCATCATCTATTTCGCAGTCGGCTCTCGCCACTCGCTGACGGCACAGCCGCCCATGGCGTCGATGGGGACGGCTGCCGGGGGATCCGCCGCCGACGCTTCCATGAAGTCCGCCGGGCCCGGGAGGTCGATGGAGACGGAAATCGCCGCGCTCGAGACGCGGCTCGCCCGCGATGGCGGCACGAGCGATGACTGGAATCTCCTCGCCAAGGCGTACGAATTCCTCGGCCGGCCGGATGATGCGGCCCGCGCCCGTTCGCACATCGCGAAGCCCACCGCCGGCGCAACGGTAAGCCAATTGAGCGCGGGAGCTCTCGTGGCCGCCGCGACCGCCACCGAGACCCGCACCCCTGCCGCGCGGCCGAGCCCGCCGGCCCCCGCCCCTTCGCTGGCCGAGCTCGAGACTCGCGTGAAGAAAAATCCCAATGACGTGCAGGCCTGGCTCGCGCTCGCCGACCTGCGCCGCGCGGAGCATGACGACCGCGGCGCGCGCGACGCGCTCGCGAAGGTCATCGAGCTCCATGGGATGACCGCGCAGTCCTGGGCGGATTACGCCGACGTCCTCGCCTCCCTCTCGGGCGGCTCTCTCGCCGGAGAGGCCGGTCGCGCCATCGACAGCGCGCTCGCCCTCGATCCTGCGAACCTGAAGGCACTCTGGCTCAAGGCGAGTGAGGCGCACGAGCAGCGCCATTTCACGGACGCGCTCGGCTGGTGGAGGAAGCTGCGTGCCGCGCTCCCCTCCGACTCGCCCGATGCCCGCATCATCGACGCCAATATCCTCGAGGACACGCAGCTCGCGGGCCTGCCGCTGCCTGCCGGCGCAGCCGCGGCGAGTGCTCCGGGGCCGGCAAACACCTCAGGCGCGTCGGGCAGCGCGGAAGTGTCCGGCACGGTCTCGATCGACAGCCGTCTGGCCGGCCGCGTGCAGCGCGACGCGACTCTCTTTATCTACGCCAAGGCGGCGGACTCGCCCGGCCCGCCGCTCGCGGTGCTGCGGACCACGGCGAGCGCGTGGCCCGTGAGCTTCCACCTGGATGACTCCATGGCTATGATTCCCTCGCGCCGGCTCTCGCAGTTCGACAAGGTGGTGATCGAGGCGCGCATCTCGCGCAGCGGCCAGGCCACCCCGAGCGCGGGCGATCTCTACGTGACGAGCCCGGTACTCCATCCGGCGCCCGGCCAGAAGCTGGCGCTGGTCATCAGTCGGGAGATCGGCTAACCATGTCGGCAGCAATACCCGAACCCCTTCCCGAAGGCGAAGAGCTCCAGGAGGTCCAGGAACTCGAGGGGATGCAGGTACGCGTGGTGCGCCTCAGCGAGCTCGGCGCGAAGGCCGGTGAACCGGCTGAGGTTGAGTTTACCGATGCCGACATCCTGGGGATGCCTCGCGCGCCCGCGCGCCCGACACCCCAGCCGCAGGCACGAGCCGCGCAGCCGGCGCCGGCTCCGCGGCCGCCGCAGTCGCGTGCGCGTCCGGCTCCCGAGCCGCCAGCTCCCCAGCCGCCGCCACCGGCGCGTCCGTCCCCACCTGCGCGTCCGACGCCGCCGCTTCAGGCTCGCAAGCCGCCGCCGCCACCGGCGCCTTCGCCGCCGCAAGCGCGTGCCCGCCCGGCACCTCAACCCCAGGTACCCCCGCAGCCCCAGGTACCCCCGCCGACGCCAGCGCGCGCACTTACGGCACCTTCACAGACGCCTTCGCCGAAGCCTTCAGGCGAGCCACCGCCGGCCGCCGCGACGCGCACCGCGGCTCCGGCGGTGGCGCAACGCCCGGACCCCGAGCCCGCAGCTCGCCGGCCGCTGATCACGGCGGGCCGCCTGTCCTTCCTCCTGGTCAGCGCGATGATCTACTACGGCTGGACCACCCAAACGGGCCGCTACATCAACCCCTATCGCGGCGCCGGTTACGCGCTCGGCATCATCGGCGGGAGCCTCATGCTCGTGCTGCTGGCGTATTCGCTGCGCAAGCGCTGGGCTTGGCTCGAGTTCCTCGGCTCGACGCCGAGCTGGTTCCGCTTCCACATGGTGCTCGGCATAGCCGGGCCGCTGGCCATCCTGTATCACTGTAATTTCAGCACCGGCGCCACCAACAGCAACGTGGCGCTGTTCTCGATGCTGACCGTGGCCGGCAGCGGCATCATCGGCCGCTACATTTACGCCCACATCCATAACGGCCTCTATGGCCGCAAGCTCGAGTTCGGCGAGCTCCGCGCCGGCGCCGACAGCCTGCGCAGCCTTTCCGGACGAATCAGCTTCGTGCCCGAGCTCGTGACCCACATCGAGAATGCCGAGCAGCGGGTGCTGAAGGCCGGACCGCACCTGTCGGTGCTCGGCTTTGCGAGGCCCATCGGGGTCGGCGTCGCGACGGTGCGGGCGCGCCGGCAGCTGCACCGCTACATCCGGCGGGCGCTGCGCGCGAGCTCACGCAAGTCCGCGGTCGTCCGCACGGAGCAGAAGCGCCTGCGTGAGACCGCGTGCGCCTATGTCGACCGGCGCCTCACCGCGACGCGCCGCGTGGCCGAATTCGAGGGTTTTGAACGGCTGTTCTCACTGTGGCATTCGCTGCACATACCGCTGATCTTCGTGATGATCATCGCGGCGATCATTCATGTGATTGCCGTCCACGTCTATTGACGCGCTCCACCGCCATCCATGCGGGAGGGACGATGCCACGCGTTGCTGATATTCGGATGGCTCACGGGACTGCTGGCAGGGGGGCGGGCTGAGGCCGTGAATCCCGAGACGCTTCTCATGCCGGGCAAGCTGAGCACGGCTCACGTGAAATACGAGGAGACGTGCTCGCTCTGCCACGACCGCAGCGACCGCGGCAAGCAAACGCAGCTGTGTCTCGACTGCCACAAGGAGATCGCCGGCGATCTGCGCGAGCACAGCCACTTCCACGGCCGCTTCCCCGGCATCGACGTCTCGGAGTGCCGCGCCTGCCACGCCGAGCATCTCGGCCGCACCGCCGACATCGTGAAGCTGAGCCACGAGCAGTTCGATCACGAGCACACCGACTATCCGCTGCGCGGCGCGCACGTCGACGTGGTGTGCGAGAGCTGTCACGCCGCCGGCAAGCCCTTTCGCGATGCGAAGAAGGAATGCATCGCCTGTCATAGAAAAGAGGAGCCGCACGAGGGGAAGCTGGGGCGCGACTGCGGCTCCTGCCACGACGAGAGCGCCTGGCGGCACATCAGCTACGACCACGACAAGACCGCCTTTCCGCTGCGCGACAAGCACGCCGAGGCGCCGTGCGCGGCCTGTCACTTCGGCAACCGCTACAAGAACACGCCCAAGGAGTGCGTCTCCTGCCACGAGCCGGACGACGTGCACCACGGCGAGCGCGGCACCAAGTGCGCCGAGTGCCACGTCACCAAGGGCTGGAAGACCTCGAAGTTCGATCACTTCAAGGAGACCGGCTTCCCGCTCGAGGGGGTGCACGACCGCATCGCCTGCAACGACTGCCACCGCACGGGAAATTTGAAGGACAAGCTGCCGCGCGACTGCTTCGGCTGCCATCAGGCGCAGGACTCGCACGCCGGTCGCCTCGGCAAGGACTGCGGCATCTGCCACGGCAGCGAGAAATGGAAGCCTTCGAGCTTCGACCACACCCGCGACACCACGTGGCCCCTCACCGGGCAGCACGAGAAGGTCGCCTGCCACACCTGCCACACGGCGAACGTGATGACGCAGAAGCTGCCGACCGAGTGCGTGAGCTGCCATCGGCCGAACGATGTGCACGCCGGCAGCCTCGGCAAGGAGTGCGATCAATGCCACACGACGCAGGGCTGGCGCACGAGCGTGAGCTTCGATCACGACCTGACGAAATTCCCGCTGGTGGGTCTGCACGTGACGGTGCCGTGCGAGCAATGTCACCTCACCCGCCAGTATCGCGAGGTCGGCCACGAATGCATCGATTGCCACAAGAAGGATGACGTGCACAAGGGCAATCTCGGCAAGGACTGCAAGCGCTGCCATTCGGAGAACGGCTGGAAGCTGTGGCAGTTCGACCACGGCAAGGAGACCGGATTTGCGCTCAGCGGCGCGCACGGCAAGCTCGCCTGCGAGGCGTGCCACCGCCGCCCACCGGATGAGGTGAAGCTCAAGCAGGACTGCCTGACGTGTCACGAGAAGGACGACGTGCATTTCGGGCAATACGGGCGCCAGTGTGATCGCTGTCACACGACGATCACATGGAAGGGCGCTAAGGTGCACTAGGGAGAGGCTGTATGCACTTCTGGCGAGCCATCAGGAAGCATTGGCGTTTCGGACGCCGGCATCGGCGCGGCGCCTTCGCGGCCGCGGCGCTGGTGCTCGCGATCGGCCTGATGCCGCAGCCGGCCAGCGCGCAGTCGGCGCTCAATGCCGTGCAGTCGCGCCTCAATTTCGATCACCTGACCACCGGCTTCGAGCTCACGGGTCAGCACCGGGACCTCCCCTGCGAGTCCTGCCACGTCAACGCGATATTCAAGGGCACGCCGACCGACTGCGGCGCCTGCCACGGCATCGGCACCGTCGTGCGCGCCACCGCGAAGCCGCGCAACCACATTCTCTCGACCGACCAGTGCGGCGCCTGCCACACGCCGGTTGCCTGGAATCCAGCCGTCAACTTCGACCACACGCAGGCGCGCGGCAGCTGCTCGACCTGCCACAACGGGACGATGGCGCAGGGCAAGGGACCGACGCACATCATCACGGACCTCGAGTGCGACGCCTGCCACACGACCCTCACCTGGGCCGGCGCGACGTTCAATCACGTCGGGGTCACCAGCGGCTGCGCCGCCTGTCACGACAACGTGCACGCCGTGGGCGTGACGGCGACCCACGTCCCGATCGGGACTCCGGTGACACCGTGCGAGAGCTGCCACTCGCCCACCAACTACACGACGTGGAATCCCGGCGTCATCAACCACCCGGCGGTGTCCGCCCTCACCTGCGCGAGCTGCCACGAGACCGCGAACTTCCAGGGGATGCACCCGAGCACCGATACCACCGCGGGCGACTCGCGTCCCTCGGCGAAGCTCGATCGCTTGCACCCCGCCACGGGCGATTGCACCCAGTGCCATAACACGACCTCCTTCCTCGACCCCACCGTGCCGCGCCCGTCGAACCACGTTCCGACCAGGGCGCTGTGCTCGCAGTGCCACACCACCGCCGGCAACTGGGCGGTCTATTCCGTTACCGGCACGCACCAGGGCGTGACCGGGTGCCTCTCCTGCCACGGCCCGAACACCGGGCCCTTCGCCGGACCGCCGCCCGGCAACACGATTACGATCGCCGGGTGGCCGGGCAGTAGCCACATCGCGATCGGGAGCGCCGACTGCAACGGCTCGGGCTGCCACACGACCGCGAACGTGAATCCGGGCGGGTGGAAGATCGGCAGTGCGAGCATCACGGCCCCGACGCTCTCGGTCGCCGGTCACACGACGATTGCCGCGGCCGGCGTCGCCGGCTGCTCCAACTGCCACGAGACGGCGCCCTACTTAGGGATGATCGCCGGCAGCAACACCGCCGCGGGAGATTCGAGACCCACCACGACGCTCGACTCGAGGCACCCGGCCACCGGCGACTGCGGCAACTGTCACACCACGGCGCCCACCTTCGCCCTGGACGTGACGGCGGGCAAGCCGAGCAATCACATTCCGACGAGCGCGCGGTGCGTCCAGTGCCATACCACGACCGGCGACTACACACAGTACTCCTCGCCCGGCACCCATCAGGGGCTGACCGGATGTCAGAGCTGCCACGGCTCCACCGTCGCCGGGACATTCAGCATTGCCGCCAATCCCGTATTCTCGATCCTCACGGTCCCGGCCAATCACATCCGGTTCGGCACCGCCGACTGTAACGGCTCGGGCTTCCACACGACTGCCAACGTCGCCCCGGGTGGCGGCGGCTTCAAGATCGGCACCGCGAACATTTCGACCCCGACGCTCACCGTCGCGGGTCACACGACGATCGCCTCGGGCGGCGTGAGCGGGTGCAGCAACTGTCACGAGACGGCGCCCTACTTAGGGATGATGGCCAGCAGCAACACCGCCGCGGGAGATTCGAGACCCAACACGACGCTCGACTCGAAGCACCCGACCACGGGTGATTGCGGCAACTGTCACGTCACGTCGCCGACCTTCGCCGCGAACCTGCTGCCTACCGCGGGCAAGCCGACGAATCACGTTCCGACCACGGCGCCCTGCGCGCAGTGCCACACGACCGCGGGCAACTTCGGGGTTTATTCCGTCACCGGGACGCACCAGGGCGTGACGGGGTGCCTCGCCTGCCACGGCCCGAGCACGGGACCCTTCGCCGGACCGCCGCCCAGTAACACGATGACGATTGTCGGGTGGCCGGGCAGCAGCCACTTCCCGATCGGCACGGCCGACTGCAACGCCTCGGGCTGTCACAGCACCTCGAACGTGAATCCGGGCGGGTTCAAGCTCGCTGCGGCGAGCCTCACCAGCCCGACCCTCACGGTCGCCGGTCACACCACGATCGCCGCGCACGGCGTCGCCGGGTGTCAGGGCTGTCACGAGTCCGCGCCCTACTTAGGGATGATCGCGAGCAGCGCGTCCGCCTGGGGAGACTCCCGCCCGCAGGCCTTCGACAAGACGCACCCCGCGATCGGCGACTGCAACGGCTGCCATACGACTTCGCCGACCTTCTTCACCAACCAGAGCGGCACCGCAGCCAAGCCGGCCAACCACATCCCGACCAATGCGCCGTGCGCCCAGTGTCACACCACGGCCGGCAATTACGCGGCGTATGTGATGGGAGCGGCCGGGCATGCGGGCATCTCCAACAATTGCGCGCAGTGCCACGGCTATGGACTCAGCTTCTACAACATCGCGGCGCCCGCGCTCAAGCAGCCGTCCCCGGGCGCCCCCGGCCACATCCCGGCCGTACCGCCCAACGGTACCGCGGCGATCGCCTGCGAGCTGTGCCACTCGC
>MNCZ01000125.1 GCA_001914695.1 Gammaproteobacteria bacterium 13_2_20CM_66_19
CTTCAAGGCTTATCCCGGGCAGCGCGACTTCGCGAACGACATCCGCTCACCGGGCGCGAGCTCGATGCGGCGCTTGAGCAGCTCGAGGGCCGCGCGCGGCTCGTCGACGAGCTCGAAGAGCTTCAGATCCTCTCGAGCGATGGTGCCGTGGTGGACCAGGGCGTCGAAGTTGACCACTTCCTTCCAGAACGGTGAGCCGTAGAGAAGCACGGGAATCGAGCGGTCGAGCTTGTGGGTCTGCGCCAGCGTGAGGATCTCGAACAGCTCGTCGAGCGTACCGAAGCCGCCGGGGAAGGCCACCAGGGCGCGCGCCAGGTGCGCAAACCAGAGCTTGCGCATGAAGAAGTAGTGGAACTCGAAGGAGAGCTCCGGGGTGATGTAGCGGTTGGGTCGCTGCTCCTGCGGCAGGCCGATGTTGAGCCCGATGCTGCGGCCGCCTGCGAGAGAGGCTCCCCGATTGGCGGCCTCCATGATACCCGGGCCACCCCCCGAGCACACGATCAGCCGCCCGTTGAGCTCCGAGCGGCTCCATTCGGTGACGAGCCGCGCAAGCTCCGTGGCCTCCTCCACGTAGCGGCCGAGCACGCCCCCGATGCGGGCGCGCGCGGACCCGAAGAACACCACCGTCGCTGCGACATTCGCAGCCCTGAAAGCCTCGAGAGGCGCCAGGTATTCGGAGACGATCCGGATCGGGCGCGCCTCGTCCGAGTCGAGAAATCGAGGATCGTGGTAAGCGAGTGGAGGTGTTGGCATCATGCGCTCGCTGCCCTGCAGCCGAAGATGCCAGAGTCTACTCCACCGACGCGCCGGCCCTGCGGGAGCCGTGCGGTACGCAGCGTGCGCGGCAGCGCGAATTTCGCCTTGCTCGCGATGCTCGCGCTCGCCCTGTGCGCCGCGGCGCGCGGCGCATCGGGGGACGCCGCCGCGCGCGTCACGCCGGGCGGCTCAGCGCCTGCCAACCCGGAGGCTCTGCCGCCGATCGACGCCGGCACCTCGCTCCTCGTCGTCGCGCCACATCCCGACGATGAGACGCTCTGCTGCGCCGGCGTCATCCAGCGCGTGCTGCGCTCGGGTGGGCGGGCGAGCGTGGTATGGATCACGAGCGGGGACGCCTCGGTGCTCGATCTGCTCATCGAGGGAAAGCCGTTCGGAGGAGCCGGACGGCTGCGCGAGCTGGCCGAAAAACGCATGCTCGAGGCGCTCCGCGCGACCTCGCGGCTCGGCGTGCCGGCCGAGGGGCAGCTGTTCCTCGGCTACCCCGACCGCGGGGTGTCGCGCCTCCTCACGGATCACCGCGCGACGCCCTACACCTCGCGCTTCACGGACGCCGCCGCGGTGCCCTACTCCGCGGCGCTCTTCCCCGCGCATCCTTACACCGGCGAGAGTCTCGAGCGCGACTTCGGCGCGGTGCTCGAGCGCGTGCGCCCGACGCTGATCCTCGCGCCGAGTCCGCGCGATACTCACCCCGATCATCGCGCCGCGGGTCAGCTCACGATCGCCGTGACCGCCCGTCACGGCCTGCTCGGGAGCATCCGCTACTGGATCGTGCACGGGGGGGAAGGCTGGCCGAGCCCGCGGGGTCTAATGCCGGGCGTGCCGCTCACGGCCGCGCCGCGCAGCCGCGGGCTCACGCTCGCCGTTTTCCCGCTCGAGCCCGCCGAGGAGGATCGGAAGCTCCAGGCGCTCCGCGCCTACGACACGCAGTTGCGCACGATCGCGCCGTTCATGCTCGCCTTCGTCCGCAGCACCGAGCTGTTTGCACGGCTCCCGGGCCGGGACCTGCCTTAGGCTGTCAGCGCCAGCGATCGAGCTCCCGGTCGAGCACTCCGGCGATCGTCTCGCGCAGGCGGTCGAGCCAGGCGCGCTGGCGCCAGTAGCGGCGACTGAGCGCGCGCGAGACGGCGAAGTCTCCCGCGAACACCGCCGCCGCCGCATTGGCAAAGTCCGCGTCGGCGATCTCCTGATTGGCCTCGAGGTTCCAGCGGAAGCTCCAGCGATCGAGGTTGCTCGAGCCGATCGAGACCCAGTCATCGCACAGGATCATCTTCGCGTGCAGCATGCGCGGCTGGTACTCGAATATCTTCACGCCGTTGCGCAGCAACTTGCCGTAGAAGCGCCGCGCCGCCTGGCGCACCCACGGATGATCGGTGCGGGCGCCCGGCAGCAGCAGTCGCACGTCCACACCGCGGCGCGCGGCGCGGCGCAGCGCCTTGCGGAAGCGGCGCGAAGGCACGAAGTAGGCGCTCATGATCCAGGCACGCGCCGTGGCGGAGTCGATGTGCCGGAGCACGCCGTTGGCGAGCACCGAGCGCTGCCGCGCCTCACTCAGCGAGAGCCGGCCGGCCGCGCCGTCGGCGTGCGCCTCGCACGCGGGCGGCTCGACGAGCGCGAGCTCCGGCCCGCAGCGGCGCCAGGTGCGCGCGAATGCGCGCTGCCAGTCGGCAATCACCGCACCCTGGATCTCGACCATGAGCTCGCGCCAGGGTCCCCGCCGGGCTCCGGGCGCGAAATCGTCGGTGAGTCCGGCGCCGCCGACGAATGCCACCCGGCCGTCGGCGAGCAGGAGCTTGCGATGATCGCGCAGCAGGTTCGACAGCCGGTTCCCGAGGCGCAGCGGATTGAAGAAGCGAAGCTCGACCCCTGCATCGAGCAGCCGCCGGCGATCGGCCCGCGTGAGCCCGAGGGCGCCGAACCCGTCGAACACCACGCTCACCCGCGCGCCGCGGCCCGCGGCCCGCCCGAGGGCGTCGATGAAGCGCGTGGCGACCGCGCCCGAGCGCACCAGATACATCTCGAGCAACACGTAGCGGCGCGCCTCCTCGATCGCCGCGAGCATGCGCGCGAAGAACTCGCCGCCGTCGTTCAGCAGGCGAAACTCGTTTCCGAGTCGCCACGGCCAGCCCGTGGTTGTAAATTGCTCGAGATCCGGCTGCGCCGTCATGTAGCGAACAATGACCGACCCGCGGATCAGATGCCAGATCCTGCTGCTGCTCGCCGCGCTGCTCGTGGCGCTGCTTGCGCCGCTCGCCGCCGCCGCCGACGTGATCGACTATGTCAACAGCGTGCGCCGGCACGGCTGTGGCGGGCATGCCGGCGGCTTGGTGCCGCTCCGGGAGAGCACCCGGCTCGATGAGGTGGCGCGGCAGCTGGCGCAGGGAGCTGAGCTGCGCGCCGCGCAGCAGCTCGCGGGCTACCACGCCGCGAGCGCGTTCTCGGTGCAGATCTCGGGCGTGCCCCCGAGCGGGGACGTGGGGCGCGTCATCGCGCGGCAGTACTGCGAGCAGAGCACCAATCCCGCCTTCCGCGAGATCGGCACCTTCCAGCGCGGCGCCGATGTGTGGCTGGCGCTTGCGGAGCCCTTTGCGCCGCCGGCCGTGCGCGATCGGGCCGCGATCAGCCGCCGGGTGCTCGAGCTGACCAACGAGGCCCGCGCGCGCGCGCGTCACTGCGGATCGGCGTACTTCGAGGCGGCGCCGCCTCTCGCGCCGGATGCCATCCTCGAGCGGGCCGCCGCGCAGTATGCCCGCGACATGGCCACCTACGGCTACATGGATCACACCGGGCGCGACGGCAGCTCGCCCGAAGAGCGCATCACGCGCAGCGGTTACCGCTGGCGGGAAACCGGAGAGAACCTCGCGAGCGGCATCATGAGGCCCGAGGACGCGGTGGCCGGGTGGCTCCGCAGCCCCGAGCACTGCGCCAACCTCATGGATCCGGCCTTCCGTCACATGGGCGTGGCGTATGCCGTGAACCCGCGCCTCGAGGCGGGCGTTTACTGGGCGCAGGAGTTCGGCGCGCCGCGCTGACGGGAAAGCGGTGCTACAGGGCGAGGCGGCCGTCGCCCGCGCTCACCTCAAGGCGGCGTCGCTGTCGTGCGCGAGCGTGACCAGGGTCCCGGCCACCAGGTACAGCACCGCGAACCAGGCGAGGCTGTGGGTGAGGAAGGTCACGATGGTGCGGTACATCACCGGCACCTGAGCGAACGCCCGCGTCGCCTGCACACCGCCGATGAGAATCGCGGCGGCGGCCACCAGCACCAGTGCCGGCCCCACCGGCGAGCGCGGCGCGCCGCGCCCCGCGGCCACGGCGCGCGGCGCGGGCAGCCGCCCGTACCACAGCGCCAGCGCGCCGAGCCCGATCGCCGAGGTCACGTACTGCAGGACGTGGCAGAGCGTGCCGTGGTACCCGGCGAAGCTCACCGGCGCACTGAGCACCGCAACGCGGCGGACGATCCAGCCGTCGTTGTGGGTGGACGCGTCCCAGAGCAGATGGGTCCACACGCCGATCACGATCGACACCGACGCGAGCGCCCACTCGAGCGGCCGCCCTCTGAAGGGCGCGAGCGCCCGCAGACACAGGAAGCGGGCGCGCGGTGACAGCAGCGCCGTGAGCGGCCGGCGCAGCAGGTACACGGCATCGAGCGCCGCGTATCCGAGCGCGAGGCAGGTCGTGAGCGAGCCGGTGACGCTGTGCGTCTCGGGCCGCAGAATGTTCAAGCGCCCCGGCAGGTAGTACGGCAAGTCCGGAATCATCGCCCCGATCACCAGCGGCGCGGTGCGCAGGTACTTGAGGCCGCGCAGCGGCAAAATGGCGGCGGGGTGCGCGAGCGTGAACGGCATGCCCGTCCTCAGGCCGCGGGCGATGCCGGCGTGACCCGCACCCGGAAATCGCGGCCGATCCAGCTCGAGCGGGCGCGGTAGGTCAGATCGATGCAACGCCCGGCGCGCAGCCGCGAGGTGTCGATCTCCACCACGTGCGGACCGAGCGAGTTGGCCGTGGTGTCCTCCTCGCGCACCTCCTGCCAGCCATCGAGCCCGAAGCGCACCGCGCCCGCCTCGCGCAGGCACACGATGAGCGTCGAGCCCTCGGGCAGTTGCGGCGCCGGGGCCTGCTCGGACCAGATGACGCGCGTCGGCCTCGGCCGCTCGCCGCGGTAACGCTCCCAGACCGAGTCGGGACGATCGAAGGGACGCTCGAGGAGGCGCGAGGCGACGAGCTTCAGGTACTCCGCGTGCGCCCACACGAGCGGCATCGCCGAGCCCGTCGGCCGCCCGGGGAGTAAGCCGCGCGCAGGGATCGGCGCGGCATCCCACACCTGCTCGGGCAGCATGCCGCCCGGGGAGGTCATGCGGGTCATCGCCAGCAGGTAAGGCAGCGCATCGCGTCCGCAGCAGAGCTCATAGTGACCGCGCTCGCCGGTGAGCAGCGGCCAGGCTCGCCCCCGGCCGGTGCCGTCGTAGGCGCTGCCGTCGTCGTGCTCGCCGTAGCCATCCTCGTTATAGCGATGCCAGCACGGACCCGCGGGCGTGTCGAGCTTGAGCAGCGCATCGGCCACTTTCACGCTCGCCAGGATCAGCGGATCGTCGGCGCGGCGCAACCCGAAGCGCACCAGCTGCAGGAAGTCGACGCTCACCTGCGCGCTGACGGTCAGGCCCGGATCGCTGCCGAGGTTCCTGACCGGCACGGCGCTCTCGGGCAACCCGCGGTCCTCGGCCGCGGCCTGCGCCGGGGCGATGCGCACGTAGTATCCCGGCACGCCGTAGAGCCGTGCGAGCGGCCGCTCGCCGACCGCGGTCCAGTCCTCGAGGCGCGCATTCCAGTAGTCGGCGAACGCGAGCGCGAGCGAGGAGGCGTCGGCAGGCAGGTGGCGGGCGCCCGCCACGAGCGCCGAGATGCACACCGCGAGTGTGAAGGGGTTGAGACCCGAATCCTCCTCCCAGCGGTCCTGATCGCTCGAGGGGCCCTGCCGCACGAGGAAGGAGAGCGCGCGCCGAATCATGTCCGCGACTTCGGTGCCGTCCAGCGCGCCGCGCTCATCGAGCGCCACCGCGAGCAGCACCGGAAAGGCGGTCTCATCGAGCTGCACGCCGAGCCAGTAGCCCTTGCCGTCGAGCCACTGGTTCTGATGCCAGTGTCCGTCCTCGTTCTGCGTGGCGATTAGGTAGCGCAGCGCGTTGCGCGCTTCGCGCGTCGCCCCGACCGCGAGCAATGCGCCGGCGCTCTCGACCAGATCGCGCGGCCACACCAGGTGATAGCCCGGGCGTTCCTCGCGCGTGTTGCCCCAGGGCACGCTCAAGGAAGCCACCATGGCGCCGGGAAAAGTCTTGTCCTGGTGGGTGCGCAGCACCATGGTGGAGATGCTCACCTGCGTTGCGCACGCCTCGGGGAGCCCCGCGGTGAGCGAGGCTTCCGGCGTGCAGCTCGTGTGCCAGAGCGTCCAGCTCTTGCGCTGCCGCTCCCACGACGTCTCAAACGGCTCCGACAGCGCCGTCAGCGCCAGGGTTGCCGCGGCCTCAGGGCTCGAGCCGAAGCCGAGCGCGAGCACCGCCTGTCGCGGCAACTCGCCGAGGAGCGCGACATTGCCCGGTCCGGCGCCCTCGTATTCCCAGGTGAGCGCGCCGTTACGGTGAAAGTCCTGCCAGCCGTCGCTCTCGCCCACGAAGCCCGCGCTCGCCCGGCCCCACGCGTCGCGCCGCCGGGGGTCGACCGCCGCGAGCGCGAGGGCGTAGGGACCCTGCTCCGCCCACAGGAGCTTCCGACCGCGATGCCGCACGACGGCCGCGCGGTTGTTCGCTCCGGTGCCGCCGAGGTGCGGCGCGAGGAGCGCGTGCGGGCGCAACGCCGAATCGCCGCCGAGCCCCACCTCGATGAGGAGCACATCGCGGTGCTCGCAGGGCGTGACGCGCAGCGTGAGATCGAAGCGCGGGTGGTGGTGCACGATGCGCACCCCGGGCGCGCCGGGCGCGGCGAGCTCGAGCTCGTGCTGCCACAGCCTTTTCACCTCGACCCAGAACCCCGAGCCGTCGCCAACGATGAACCCGAGGTCGCGGATCTGCGGCAGGTCGACGCGCGGGTAGTAGACCTCGTTGACGATGCCGCCGCCGATGGTGAACCACAGGCGCGAGGACCCGAGCGAGCAGCCGACCATCTCCTTGGCGCTGCTGCACCAGGTGGGAGGCAGTCCCGGAGCTCCCGGCGCCGTGCTCACTTGCGCGCCGCCGGGCGCTCGCCGGGCAGATGCACCGCGCGGCCGCCCCGTCGCCAGAGCGTGAGACCGATGTCGATCACCAGAATATGCCGAGGAGTCCCGCCGCGCGCCATCATGCGCCACCGATTCTCACCTGATTCGACACCCTTGACCATCGAGCGCACCGCGCGAAAAAAAAGAGCGGCAGACTGTTGCGTCTGCCGCTCTGGCCTCGGGCCGCTTGCCGGGGGGGATCAGCGGGGAGTCGAGGCATTCATCGAGGCATCGGCCGAGGTCGACGCGGAGGCGTCGCCGCCGGCCTGCACGTGACGTGAGTCGACGTTGCCCCACGCATTGGCGTTGCCGCGCGCATCAGCGTTGCCGCTCGGGCCGAAGTCGCCGAGCGACTGATGGCTACTGCGCGGGCGGCTGTTGTCGTTCGCCGCCGGCTTGCCGGAGTCGTTCGCGGTCGGCTTGCCGCTGTCACGCGCGGGTTTGGCGTTGCCGCCAGCCGGTGCGTTGCGGGGCGACCGATCGCTCGTGTTGGCGATCTGGCCGCCGGACCCGAGCTGGCCGCTCGCCTGACCGGCGGCGCCCGCCGCACCGTTGGCCGTGACATCGGGTGAGGACGCGGTGGTTGCGCCCGCAGCGCTCGCGCCAACCTGCGCGCCCTGACTCACGCCCGCCTCTGCCTTCTCGACACCGTTGTGCGCGGCAGTCTCCGCCTTGCCCGCGGTGCGTTTGCCCGCACGCGCGGTGTCCTTCGCTGTGTCCTTCGCGGTGTCCTTCGCGGTCTGACCAACCCGGTCCATCCCGCTCAAGTCTCCGCCGACTCCGCCGTGGAGGGCCCCAGTGGCACCGCCATTCAGCGTGCCGCCCATGCCACCCACGCCGCCGCCGAGCGTGCCCCCGAGGGCCCCGCCCATCCCGCCGTGCACGCCGCCCAGAACCTGCGCGTGCGCGGGAGCCGCCGCAGCCAACACGACTGCGAACGCGGCGCTCGTGAAAAGATGAGTGATCTTCATGGTCGTCTCCTCTCGAGGCCGCGGCCTGTCCGCGACCTTCCAGGGAGTACTACGACCGGCCGGCGTGAATTCTTCCCGGCTGGGATTGTTGACTTAATCTCACCGGCCGCCGTTCGGCCGCAGCCGCTGATCAGTCGGGCCTGACGCGCGCGAGCGCCGGCTGCTGGCGCAGCTCCGCTCCCACCAGGCCGTAGCCGTAAACGGGATCGAGGCCCGGGGCACCGGGATGGAGGGCACGCGCGGCGAGTGCCGCCACCGCACGCTGCGCCGCGGCGCCGTCGGGCGCTTCGAGCTCGAGCGCGAGGAGCCCGGCGACGATGGGAGAAGCGAACGAGGTTCCTCTCACCAGCACATAGGCCTGTTGCGGCCTTGCGGCGGCCATGTCCGCTCCGGGGGCCGCGAACTTCACCTGCGGTCCGCGTCCGGCCTCCACCAACACCCGCTGCCGCGCATCCACCGCGGTCACGCCGATCACGCCCGGCCACGCCGCCGGATACAGCGGCGGCGCCGCCGGACCGTCGTTGCCGACTGCGGCCACGATCAGGTAGCCGCGCGACAGCACGTCCTGAACGATGACGGCGAGCATGGTGTTCGGCGGGCCCACGAGGCTCACGTTGATGACCGGGACGTGCTCCCTGGCCAGCCACCCGAAGGCCTCGGCCACCGCATCCACCGCGCCGCCCGTGGGCCGTCCGCAGAACACGTCCGCCGCGTACAGAGCCGAGCCCGGCGCCGCGCCGTGGAAGGCGCTGGCGCGACCGACCATGAGCGAGGCCACCGCGGTGCCGTGCTCCGCCGGCACCGCGATGCCGCAGCCGTGCTGCTGGATCGTGATGCCGTTGAACACCTCGTGCGTCACGTCGACGCCGCTGTCGATGAGGCCGATGCGGGTCGCGCTGCGCTCCCCGCCATCCGCGCGCGGCGCGCCGCCGGGTGCGGCGGGCGGCACCGCGCCTGTGCCGGCGGCCAACGCCACCCCGCTGTCGGTATAGACGTGATTGAAGTCATAGATGCCGGCGGGATCGAGCGCCTTGAGGCGCGCCAGGGCGCGCGCGGTCTTTCCTGGCACGCGCAGCACGACGAGCCGCGCGCCGAGATCGCCGAGCGACTGCTCGCGCAGCACCGTGAACCCCGCGGCGGCGGCGGCCTCGAGCATGGTGGCGCTCGGGGAGAGCGCCAGCACCTCGCCGCGCACCACCGGCGCGCCGTGCGGGTCGGCTTCGAGCACGTCACGGTGCCGGCGCAGGAGCTCCCGGATCCTGAGCGCGCGCAGCTCGCGCAGGCGGCGCGGATCCGTCTCGCCCGCGAGCGCCGCGGCCGACTTCTCGATGTCGAGCGGCACGCTCGCCGGAAGATCCGGCAGCATGACGGGAGGCAGCTGCGGCAGCCGCAGCGTCGGCAACGTCACCTGCGCGGCGGCCGACGAGGCGATCACGAGCAGCGCTGTCAGAACAAGCCTGCGCATGGAAGCACCATAGTTGAACGTGGCCCCGCAGGGAAGAAATGGAAGAAAATGGCATCCATGAACGTAGGACCGGCATGAGCGCTTCGCCCCAGGCGCTGCGCGAGGCGCTCGTGGCACTGCTGCCACGGCTGCGGCGCTTCGCGCGCGCGCTGGCCCGGGACGTGCACGACGCCGACGATCTGGTGCAGATCGCCGTCGAGCGGGCGTTGACGCGCTCCGGGCAGCTGCGGCCGGACGCGCCGCTGTCGAGCTGGATGTTCGGCATCGTGCGCAACGCCTGGCTGGATGAGTTGCGTGCGCGCGGCCGGCGGGCGCGGGTGTTCGCACCCGAGGAGAGCGCCGAGCGGGTCGGCGATGCGTCCCAGGGCGGGCACGCGGAGGCGCTCGCGGTGCAGGATGCGCTGGCGCGCCTGCCCGAGGAGCAGTGCGAGGCGGTGGCGCTGGTGTTGATCGAAGGGTTTTCCTACAAGGAGGCGGCGCACATCATGGAGGTGCCGATCGGGACGCTGACCAGCCGCCTGGCGCGCGGCCGCGAGGCGTTGCAGGAGATGTTGGACGAGAGCGGGGGAGCGCGGCGATGAGTTACAGCGAGGAGACTCTGATGGCGTACGCGGACGGTGAGCTCGATCCCGCGGCACGCGCCGCGCTCGAGGCGGCGATGGCGGCCGACCCGGGCCTGGCGCAGCGGGTCGCGCGCCACCAGGCGCTGCGCGCGCGGCTCCGCGCCGCGCTCGACCCGGTGCTCGATGAGCCGCTGCCGCAGCGCCTCCTCGAGAGCGTGCGCGGCGCAGCCGCGCTGCGGCCGGCCGCCAAGGTGATTCCGCTCAAGCGCCCCGCCGCGCCGCGCTGGTCGTGGCCGCAGCTCGGCGCGCTCGCCGCAAGCCTCGTCCTCGGAGCGCTGCTCGGACCCCTGGTGCTGCACCTGCCCGCCGGCGGCGGCGCGGTCATCACCCGCGACGGCGAGATGCTCGCCGGCGGCGCGCTCGCGCGCGCCCTCACGGAAGAGCTCGCGAGCAACCGGACGCCCGGTTCGCCGGTCGAGATCGGCGTCAGCTTTCGCGCCCGCGACGGCGGCTACTGCCGCAGCTTCCAGCTGCGCGAAGAGAAGGCGCTCGCCGGCGTTGCCTGCCGCGAGCACGATGCCTGGCGGCTCGAGGTGCTCGCGCAGAGTCCGCCGCAGCCGCCCGCCGCCGGCGGCTACCGGCCGGCAGCGACGGCGCTGCCGCCGAGCGTCGCGCGCACGCTCGATGAGCTTCGTGCAGGGGAGGCGCTCGATGCGAGCGCCGAAGCGGCGGCGCGCGCGCACGGCTGGGAGCGCTGAGCCTCAGCCCGCGAGTCCCTCGAGGAATCTGGCGATGCTCATCCACGTTTGAGTCGCTGAAACGGGTACGGTCAGCAACTGGTCGGCCAGGAGAGTCAGACCGCCATAGACGTATACCGGATGCGGCCGTCCCCGTGTTCGCCAGTCGTAGACCATGGCTACGACGATCAGCAGATCGGCGATCAAGCCCGGTGGCACCGCAACGAACACCGGCGGTGGTCCTTGCGCCCCCGGCGGGGCGAAGAGGGCCAGCACTACGCGCGCGATGGCTGGATGCATAAACCCCACCATGATGAGGTACATCAGCCGCTTGTGCGTTTCCGGTCGTCGCACGTTGGCGATCGCCAGGGAAAAGAATCCTATCAACACCGGTA